>NZ_WBKR01000046.1 GCF_008868155.1 Micromonospora sp. ALFpr18c | reverse complement strand
TCCTGGCCTCGCTACGCAACCTCGCCATCAACGCCCTACGCCTGGCCGGCCGACCCGACATCACCGAAGCCACCCGCTGGGCAGCCCGCAACATGACCAGGCCATTCACCATCCTCGGCCTCACATCGTGATCATGAAACGGCCGTGCCCTCACGCCAGGCAGCCGTGACCGCCGCCAGTGGGCTCTCCCGCATCAATCGGACCATCGCGCGCATTCGCGCATTCGCGCAGGAAAGGAAACCGCATGAACGAAGGACTCCGACCCCAGCAGCGACACACGCTTTTCGGAGGACCGTGGCCACCGCGCCCCATGACGACGAAAATGCCGTCCGGAGCTATCCTGACGACCCGCATTCCGGTATCGCCACCAATAACGGCGGTGCGAAATCCACCTCGACCGGCGGAAAGGAAACGACGATTCCGATGCGTATCGCACGCGTCGACACCATTCCCATGACCGCCGAGGATCTCGACAACGCCGCCGAAGCCCTCGCCGTCCTACTCAACCAGTTCTGGCGCGAACACCCCGACCTCGCCGCCTGAAACCCTCGCCCGACGCCGGGCGGCCCACCCGCGCGTGGGCCGCCCGTCGGCCGAGCCACCCCAACACCGCACGGAGGAACCACCCTCATGTCAGGCAAGCCCACCCCCACCAGCGCACCGAAGCGACGCGGCCGACGCGCCCCCACGAGCACCCAGCCCGACACGTCGACCGGCCCGTGCCGGGTGTGCATCTACATCCGGCGCTCCACCGACGACGAGCACCAGCCCTTCAGCCTGCTCGCCCAACGCACCGCCCTGCGTAAGTACGTCGAGAGCCACCCCGACTGGGTCATCGTCTGCGAATTCGAAGATGACGCCTCCGGCGCCACCACCGACCGCCCCGGATTGAAAAAGGCACTCGATGCCGCGAAAGCCGGCATGTTCGACGTCCTACTCGTTTACCGAGTAGACCGATTCAGTCGAAGCCTCGCTCACTTCATCGATCTCGCCGCCACCCTCGACGCCGCCAACGTACGATTCGCCTCCGCCACCGAACCCGTCGACACCGGCGGTGCGATCGGCCGCATGATGCTCCAATTCCTCGCCGTGTTCGCCGAATTCGAACGCAACATGATCATCGACCGAGTGAAGAGTGGTATGACCGCGAAAGCCAGCAAAGGCCAATGGGCCGGCGGCAACCGCCCCTACGGCTACCTCGTCGAGCGCGACACCCAACGCCTGGTGCCCCACCCCGACGAGGCACCCATCCTGCGCGACGTCTTTTACCTCTACACGCGCGACCGTCTCGGCACCCGCGCCATCGCCACCGAGTTGAATTCCCGCGGCGTCCCCAACCGCACCGGCAAAAAGTGGTCCGGACACACCATCAACCGGATCCTGGACAACCCCGCCTACGTCGGGGACATTGCCTACCGCGACATCCTCGTCCCCGACGCCCACGACGCACTTATCGACCGGGACACCTTCCGACGAGCCCAGGACATCGCCAACGCCCGAGGCGACGTCCAAACCCAGCGGGCCATGTCCGACTCGGACTACTACCTCACCGGCCTGTTGACATGTCCGCAGTGCGGACAGCGCTATATCGGCACATCCGCCAAAGGCCGGACCCGCCGCTACCGCTACTACACCTGCTTCACCCGCACCCGCTACGGCAAACACGCCACCTGCACCGCACCCCGGCTCCCCGCCGACGACCTCGACCACATGATCCTGCAGGCCCTGCACGACTTCTACACCACCGCCGAACCCGTCCTCACCGCCATGATCGACCGCGCCCACGCCCAACACGACACCACCGCCGACGACCGCCGCGCCGAACTCACTGCCATCGCCAACCAGATCACCAGCACCGAGAACGCGATCGACCGGTATCACGCTGCGTTCGAGAACGGCACCATGGACGACGCCACCGCCGGCCCCCGCATCCGCGAACTCCGCCAGCGACTCGCCCAACTCCAGGCCCGGCACACTGGACTCGACGCCGGCCTGACATCGCAACCCGAGCCCCCGCCGCCCGGCACCGTCGCCCGCATCCGCGACCACCTCAGCGCCATCATGACCAGCGGCACCGCCACCGAACGCAAAGCCGCCATCGAAACGCTCATCGCCGAAGTCCAACTCACCGACCAGGGAGTCGTCCCCGTGTTCAAGATCCCCACCGACACGACAATGCCCCCGCCCGAAACGGACGGGGGCACTTCAGGAGTACCACCGGTTCGCACAATGGTGCGGTCGGTGGGGCGGGCGGGACTCGAACCCGCGACCGAGGGATTATGAGTCCCCTGCTCTAACCGGCTGAGCTACCGCCCCTGACACCGCGCCAGATCTTAACCCGCCCGGTGGATCACGGGCCAGCAGCGATCCGGCCCCACCTCATCACTGCCGTCGTCGCTTCAGCAGCACGATGGGCAACGCGAGGATAATAGTGAGCACCCACCCGACCGCGATGACGCCCCAGAACCACGCTTCGTCCGGGTCGCTCTCTTCGGCGGCGAGTGTGCCGATGGTCAGCACCAGGCAGAGGCCGCCCATCAGCAGGGTGCCCAGCCCGCTGAGCACCATGACCGGGATCTCCCACCAGGAACGTCTGGCGGAGCCGGCCTCGCGGGCGATCGGCTTCGGCTGGGGGATCTGGTCCGGTGTGCGGGCCGGCATGGTGACGTGCCGGTCGGCGGGCACCCGTGCGTCGATGCTCTGGATTGTCGCCGGCGGCACCTCGAGCATGGTCGGTTCGATGTGCAGCACGATGGCGTCCGCGCCGATGAGCTGTCGCGCGCCGTCGGGCCAGGTGAGCATGGCGGAGCAGTCGGCGTAGCGGACGGTCAGCGGCCCCTCCGCCCGCAGGTAGGTCACCCCGTCCGCGCCGATGCGGATCCCGCCGGCGCCCTCCTTCGCGCGGTACGTCGTGCCGTCGACGGTGTCGGTGGAGTGGGTGGGTGCGGCGACGAAGCCGGCCCAGGCGGCGGTGTGGCCGCCCGGCACCATCAGCAGCGCCGACGCCGTCACCTCCTCGGCCACCTCGTGCAGGTCGGCGAGGTTGACGGCCTTCAACTCGGCCCGGTAATCGTCGATGGTGAGGTTCGGCTGCCCGGTCAGCACGTTGAGGGCGTACGACGGCAGCCGCGCGGCGTCCACCTCCGCGGTGCCGAGGAGGTCCTCCCGCTTGGCGATGGTGGCGTCGAGGTCCGCCTGTTCGATCCGCCCGACGCGCATCTTGGCGAGGACGTCGATGAAGCCGCCGAGTACGGCGTCCTGCTTCTCCGCCAGCGCGTCGGCGAGGGCCCGCAGGGTGGCGTACCCGTCACCGCGCGGCTCGTACGCGGTGGTGGTCGTGTACGACAGGCCGGCGTCCTGGCGCAGCGACCGGTACAGCTCGCGCTTCAGCACCCCGGCGAAGATGTTCGCGGCGGTGCTGCGTCGTACCACCGAGTCGAGTACCACGGCGCGGGCGCCGCTGACGAAGTACGCGGGCGTCTGCGGCAGCGCCGACGAGGCCACCGGCATCGGCTGCCGCACCCCGCCGGGCAGCGGGAGCCGCAGGCCGGCGGGCACCCGGTCACCGGTGATCCAGAGCACGGCGTTCTCCCGGGTGAACCACCGGGCGGTCCACTCGCGCAGGTCGTCGACGGTGAGCGCGCCGAGCCCCCACTCCGGGTAGCTGCTCAACCCGAAGTCCCGGGCACCGTGCCGCCACAGCGGGATCTCGGCGGCGGCGGCGCCCCGACTGCTCCATTCGGTGCGCAGGATCTCCTTCTCGACGTCCAGCCTCGCCGCCGGCAGGTCGGAGAGGTGCGCGCAGACGGCGGTGAGGAACGCCGCGATGTCCGTCTCGGAGCCCTGGGTGTGGAACATGGTGAAGGTGGGGGCGGTCATGCCGTTGACGTGGTAGTCGGCCAGCCCGAGCGGTGCCAGCGCGAGGTGTTCGATGAGGTGGGTGATGCCGGCGCGTCCGAGGGTCTCGTCGGCGGTGCCGACCCGGAAGGTCAGCCCGGCGTGCATCGGCCCGCCGGTGGGGGCGAGCAGCGTGGGCACCCCGTCCACGTCCAGGTGCTGGATCATGACTGGCCACCCTTCGCGTACGCCTTCGCGCGGTACTTCGTGAAGCCTTCAGCCCCGTCGACGTAGGTCCACGGGTACTCGGTGCCGAGGTTGCCGAGGGCGGTGAACTGGCTCGCGGCCGCGGTCCACTGTTCGGTGAGGCTGAACATCAGCGCGAACGTCGAACGGACCCACACCCAGTCGCCCCGGTCGACGTGGTCCGGGTGCAGCACGGATCGCTGCCCGGCCTGCATGATCTCGTCGACGACGGGGGTGCTGCGCAGGTACGCCGCGCGTTCCCGCTCGGTGTCGACGTCGAGCCAGCGTTCCAGGTGGGCCTCGGCGATCAGTGCGGCGTTGGGTGCCCCGGCGGGCGCGGCCTGGGCGCACTCGCGGGCGAAGCCGAACATCCGGTCCCAGTCGCCGCTCCACTTCGGGCAGAGCTGTTGCAGCAGGCTCGCCTGCGCGGGCAGGTGGTGGGGGTGATGTCGGGCCAGCCGGTCGTAGCGGCGACGGGCCTCGTTCTGCCCCAGCTCCAGACCTCGGGCGAGGGTGATCCGCTGGGTCCAGGCGGCCGGGTCGTCCTCGTGTCGGGCGGTGACGTCGATGAGCACCTGCTCGGCGCGACGCAGGTACTCGTGGAACTGGCCGAACTGCGAACGGCTCACGTACTGGGCGCGGGCGGCGCTGCGGATCCGCCAGCCGGTGCGGATGAGGCAGTTGCCGAGCAGCGTGCCGGTGAGGGCGTCGGTCGGGTCGTCGTCGTACGCCCGCCGCAGGAACGGCTCGGTCCCGTCCTGGTCGCCGGCGGCCCCGACCAGCAGCGTCCGGGTGGCGGGGTCGCGGTCGGCGAACACCGCCCGGACGGCGGGCCAGTCGGCGGCGTCGAGCGCCTTACGCAGGTCGTTGACCTCGGGGTACGCGACACCTGCGTCGAAGGAGAGGGCCGGGAAGTGGGCGGGCATGGCGGGGATCATAGGTGATCAACTTCGGCGGCGGTGTCCTGTTTCGAGTCGGGGCTCAGCCCGCGCGCAGCTCCTCCAGCACCGCCCCGGCGGCCCGCCAGCCGCTGGCGAGAGCGCCCTGGATCGATGGGCTGTCGCGGTGGTCACCGGCCACGAACAACCCCTCCCCCATCGCGACCGGCTTACGCAGCCGCCCCTGCGGTGGTGGCGCGGCGGGCAGCGCGTTCGGCACGGCGACGGTGGTGAGGTGGGTCCAGTCGGCTGTGGACCGCCCGTACAGCCGGGTCAACTCGGCCCGTACGGTCGGCTCGGGTGGGGCCGTCGGGCCGACCACCGACGTCGCGACGAGGTGCCGTCCGGCGGGCGCGTAGGTTCTGGCGGCGTTGCTGAGCACCACCGTGTTCGCCACGATCTCCCGCCGGTCGCCGTCGACGAGCAGGATCGGCTCGGCGAGCGGCGGCTCCGGTGCGCTGTGGTAGTAGGTGGTGTAGCTGTGCATGCGTACCGTCGTCAGGGCCGGCAGCAGCGCGGACGCGGCGGGCGGATCGACGGCGACCACGACGGCCCGGCAGCGGATGTCGCCGGCCTGGGTGCGGACCCGGCCGGGCGCGACCTCGGCGACCGGGATGTCCAGGTCGAGCAGATCGGCCGGCAGCGGGTCGGCCACGGCCCGGGGCAGCGCGGCCATCCCCTCGGCGGGCAGACCGATGCGGCCGCGGGCGAAGGAGCGCAACACCATCGCGAGGACGTGACTGGAAGGGCGGTGCGTGGCCCGCCGGTCGGCTCGCGCAGCGGGTTGACCAGTCGCAGCAGGTCGTCGCCCCTGCGGACGAGCACGCCGGAGGTGAAGTAGCCGAGGTTGAGCCGGTCGGTGTCGAGCAGCGTGCCGAGCCGGGGGTAGGCGGTGTTGAGCACCTGGAAGCCCCGGTCGATCAGGTAGCCGTCGACGACGTCGGTGGCGACCCGCCCGCCGAGCCGGCCGCCGGCCTCCAGCAGCCGCCAGGGCACGCCGGCACGGTGCAGCCGGCGCGCGGCGGCGAGGCCGGCCAGGCCGCCGCCGACGATGACCACGTCGGTCTCAGCCAGCATCGCGCGCCTCCCGCTCACCGTTCGCCCGGGACAACCGGCCCGGCCACCAGACCTTCGGCCCGATGTCGTACGCGAGTGCCGGCACCAGCAGCGACCGGACGATGATCGTGTCGATCAGTACCCCGATGGCGACCGCCGTACCCAACTCGACCAGGATCACCAGGGGCAGCACGGCGAGGGCGGAGAAGGTCGCGGCGAGCACGATGCCGGCGGAGGTGATCACCCCGCCGGTGACGGCGAGGCCGGCCAGCACACCGGCGCGGGTGCCCCGCTTGACCGACTCCTCGCGGACCCGGCTCATCAGGAAGATGTTGTAGTCGATGCCGAGCGCGACCAGGAAGACGAACGCGAACAGCGGGAACGACGAGTCCACGCCGGGGAAGCCGAAGACGTGCCGGAACAGCAGCGCGCAGAGGCCGAGGGTCGCCGCGAAGCTGAGCAGCACGGTGGCGATCAGCAGCACCGGGGCGAGCAGGGCACGCAGCAGCAGCGCCAGGATGACGGCGATGACCACCAGCACGATCGGGATGATGACGTTCTGGTCGCGCTTCGCGGCGTCGGAGGTGTCCACGTCGATCGCGGTGAAGCCGCCGACCACGGCGTCCGCGCCGGGCACCTGGTGGACGGCGACCCGCAGCTCGCGGATGGTCCGTTCGGCGCCGTCGCTGTCCGGCGGGTCGGCCAGGGTCGCCTGGAGTTGCACCCGCCCGTCGACGACCTTCGGTGCGGCGTTCTCCTGCGGCGGGCCGGTCTGCGCGCCGGCGGTCAGCGGACGGACGTCGGCGACGCCGGGCACGCCCTGCGCCACCTGGGCGACCTGCCGGGCGGTCTGTTCGGTGGTGAAGATGGTGGCCGGGCTGCCGGTGCCGGCCGGGTAGTGCCGGGCGATCACCTCCTGGCCGTCCACCGAGTCGGTGCGCTGCGTGAACAGGTCGGACTGGCCGAGCGTGGTGGCGCCGAGCTGGGTGAGGCCGAGCGTGAGGACGGCCAGCACGACGGCGGTGCTCAACCAGATCGGTCGGGCGTGCCGGGCCACGAAGCCGGCGACGCGGCTCCAGGTGCCGTGCTCGGCCCGCGGATCGGCCTGGTCGGCTCGGGGCCGTCGGGGCCAGAACGCCCACCGGCCGCCGATCACCAGCAGCGCGGGCAGGAAGGTGAGCATCACCAGCAGGGTGGCGGCGATGCCGATGGCGGCGACCGGGCCGAGCGCCCGGTTGGAGTTGAGGCTGGACAGCAGCAGGCAGAGCAGGCTGACGATGACCGTGCCGCCGGACGCGATGATGGCCGGCGCGGCGCCCCTCCAGGCGGTACGCATGGCGTCCCACGGCCGGTCGTGCCGGTGCAGTTCCTCCCGGTAGCGGGCGATGAGCAGCAGCGCGTAGTCGGTGCCGGCGCCGAAGACGAGCACGGTGAGGATGCCCTGGGCCTGCCCGTTGAGCTTGACCACGTCGGCGTCGGCGAGCAGGTAGACGAACACCGACGCGAGGGCGTACGACATGCCGACGGCGAGCAGCGGGAAGATCCAGAGCACCGGGCTGCGGTAGACGATCAGCAGGATGATCAGCACGACGACCAGGGTGACCAGCAGCAGGGGCCCGTCGATGGCGGAGAAGACCTCGATGAGGTCGGCGAGCAGGCCGGCCGGGCCGGCGACGTCCACGGTGAGCCCGCCGCGGCCGTCGCCGGTGATGTCGCGCAACTGTTCGACGACCGCGCCGATCTCCTCACCCTCGGCGTCGTCCACCGGCACGACGATCTGGAGGGCCTGGCCGTCCTCGCTGGGGATGGGCGGGGGCAGCGGGGTGACCACGCCGGGGATCTGGGCGAACCGGGCGGCGTCGGCGCTCACCTGCTGCCGGTCGGCGTCGGTGATCCCCGAGCGCCGTTCGTAGACCACCAACGCCGGAACGGTCTCCCGGTCGACGAATCCGCCGGCGAGGTCCTGGGCACGGGTCGCCTCGGCGTCGGTGGGCAGGAAGGCGGCGTTGTCGTTGGTGGCGACCTCGCTGAGGCGTCCCGCGTACGGGCCGGCGACGCCGCCGATCACCAGCCAGGCCAGCACGACCGCCACCGCGATCAGCGTGGCCCGCCCAAAGCCCCCTCGTCCGGACATCCACACCACCCAGGAATCGACGCATCAATCGACGCAGCGGGAGTCTAAGTCGACATCGACCATCCTGCCGGGCGGGCTCGTCGAGGGAGGGCGAAACCGGAGGGCCACGTACGCGACAACGCCCGTCGGCGTGCTGCCGACGGGCGTTACGTGGAAGAGCTCCCCCGATTGGACTCGAACCAATAACCTGCCGGTTAACAGCCGGCTGCTCTGCCAATTGAGCTACAGGGGATCGTGCACCGCCCAGAATCCGGATCTCGCCGGCGCTGTGCGACGGGACAAGAGTACAGGACATCCCGGGGTGGTGGTCCAGTGGGTTCCTCCCCCGCCCCTGCATCGACAATTCGGGTAAATCGCCATCCCGGCACAAGCATGCTTGAGCGGAGAGCAGGATGGGTAGTTAGCTGCGGACAGAGGACGCAGGCGCGAATTGGTCGCTCCCGACGAGGCAACTCGCCGAGGCGACGGCGCGTCAGGTACGGAAGGAGCCGCCATGCGCGGAAAGATCATGTTTCTTGGCGGGCTGGCTGCGGGATTCGTCCTGGGCGCCCGTGCCGGCCGGGAAAAGTACGAAGAGCTCGTGGTCCGGGGCCGCAAGGTGCTCGACCACCCGACCGTCCAGGAGGCGGCCGGGGTCGCGCAGGCCCAGGCCAACAAGCTCTACAGCGAGGGCAAGGACAAGCTTGGCCAGACCAGGCTGGGCGAGAAGCTGGGCACCGGCAACGGCAGCACCGGCAAGCAGGAACTGACCGCCGCCGACGACGCGTTCGCCGGCACGCCCGCCACCGTGGGTGCCAAGGCGGGCAGCAGCCCGGTCGGCACGACCTCCGGGTCTCCGTCGGCCACCAACCCCCGCACCAAGCCGTCCGGCTCGGGCACCAACGCCAGCACGCTCTGATCCATCGCACGTAGACCCATCGCACGTAGACCCACCGCACGTAGACCCACCGCACGTCGACGGGCCGGTCGCCGAGAGGGCGACCGGCCCATGGTCTGTCCGGGTGCGGTCAGTCCTTGCTGCTGAACGCCGCGTCGAAGGCCGCGCTCGGAGCGTCGAACGCGAGCCGCCGGACGAACTGCAACGCCTCCGGGGCGCCGAGCAGACGGTCCATTCCGGCGTCCTCCCACTCGATCGAGATGGGGCCGGTGTAGCCGATCGCGTTCAACGCGCGGAAGCAGTCCTCCCAGGGGACGTCGCCGTGCCCGGTGGAGACGAAGTCCCAGCCGCGGCGCAGGTCCGCCCAGGGCAGGTGGGAGGCGAGCCGGCCACGCCGACCGTCCCCGGTGCGCACCTTCGCGTCCTTGCAGTCCACGTGGTAGATCCGGTCGGCGAAGTCGAAGATGAAGTTCACCGGGTCCAGTTCCTGCCAGACGAAATGCGACGGGTCCCAGTTCAGCCCGAACGCGGGCCGGTTGCCGATCGCCTCCAGCGCCCGCTTCGTCGTCCAGTAGTCGTACGCGATCTCGCTGGGGTGCACCTCGTGCGCGAACCGCACCCCCACCTCGTCGAACACGTCGAGGATCGGGTTCCACCGGTCGGCGAAGTCCTGGTAGCCACGCTCGATCATCGACGGCGGGACCGGCGGGAACATCGCCAGGGTGTGCCAGATCGACGAGCCGGTGAAGCCGACGACGGTCTTCACGCCGAGCTTCGCCGCCGCCCGCGCGGTGTCCTTGATCTCCTCGGCGGCCCGCTGGCGGACCCCCTCGGGCTCCCCGTCGCCCCAGATCCGGGCGGGCAGGATGTCCTGGTGCCGCTCGTCGATCGGGTGGTCGCAGACCGCCTGACCGACGAGGTGGTTGGAGATCGTGAAGACCTCAAGGTTGTGCTTCGCGAGCGTCTCCCGCTTGCGATCGACGTACGAGTCGTCGGCGAGCGCCTTGTCGACCTCGAAGTGGTCGCCCCAGCAGGCGATCTCCAGACCGTCGTAGCCCCACTCGGAGGCGAGCCGGCAGACCTCCTCGAACGGCAGGTCGGCCCACTGGCCGGTGAAGAGCGTGATGGGTCGCGCCATTGTCCTTCTCCCCTGTTGTGATGGGGATTCCATGTGCGGGACCAGGGCGAGGGTGACCGGTCGGACCGGTACGTGGCGTCCGGGCGGTCACCGGTGGGTGCGGAACACACCTGAGCCCGGCGGGTTGCGCCTCCCACCGGGTCACCGGCCACCGTCACGGTCGCCGCTCCCACCCTATTTCCGTCGCACCCCATCGCGGAAGCCCCACCGACGGATCGTCAGCCGGCCGCCTCTTCGGGCGCGGGCAGGACGGCCCGGACGGTGAAGCCGCCGCCGGGTCGCGGGCCGGCGGAGAAGGAGCCGCCGACCCGCTCGGCCCGCCGGCGTACGGCCAGCAGGCCCCTGCCGGCACGGGTCTGCCCGGTGGGCGCGGGTTGCGTCGGTGGGGCGCCCTCGTCGCGTACCTCGATGGTGATGCCCTCGACGTCGTAGCGCAGGCGGACCGCGACCGGCGCGCCCGGAGCGTGCCGGCGCGCGTTGGTGAGGGACTCTTCGATGATCCGGTACGCCGCGACGTCGACCGCGCCCGGCAGCGGCCGGGGCTGCCCGGCCAGGCTCCAGCGCACCGGCTGACCTGCGGCGAAGTCCTCCACCAGGGCGTCGAGGCGGTTCAGGCTGGGCTCCGGCCCGGTCGACGGGTCGGGCTCCTCGGCCGGGCGCAGCGCCGCGCGCAGCCGGTGCCCCTGCGCCCGCACCGTCCGGCGCCACCGCGCCCGCACCGTCCGGCGCCACCGCGCAAAACGCCCCATGCCGATCAAGGTACGGCAGCCAACTGTGCGTCGACCCGTGGCCTCGCGGAGACGGCGAAGGCGGGCCATGACGGGTGTGAGCGTGATGCCTGTGAGTCATCAATATGACCCACAGGCATCACGCTCATCGGTGCACCTGCCTCCCCAGCCTCACCGCGACTCGCGGCGAGCCGGCTCAGTCGGTCAGGGCAGGGTCCACTTCTGGTTGGCCGCGCCGTTGCAGGTCCAGAGGTGGACGATCGTGCTGTCCGCCGAGGTGTTGCCGGACACGTCCAGGCACTTGCCCGACGACGGGTTGCGCAGGCTGCCGTCGGACTGGGCCGCCCAGTTCTGCGCGCCCGTGCCGTTGCAGGTCCAGAGCTGGATCTTGGTGCCGTCGGCCGTGCCGCTGCCGGACACGTCCAGGCACTTGCCGAGCGCCTTGATCGTCGAGTTCGGCGTCACCGTCCAGGTCTGCGCCGTACTGCCGTTGCAGGTGTAGATCTGGATCTGGGTGCCGTCGGCGGTGGCACCGTTGCGGACGTCCAGGCACTTGCCCGCCAGCCCCTTGACCGGGCCGACCCCGGTGCCGCCACCGGTGCCCTTGACCAGGGTGAAGTCGTCCACGTCGAAGAGCCCTGTGCCGCTACCGGTGAAGGTGAGGTAGAGGTTCTGGGCGCCGGACGGAACGCCGGACAGGGCGGTGGTGACGTTGGCGAACGTGGTCCAGCTGCCGGTGTTGGGCACCGCGACCGAACCGAGCACCGGGCCCGTCGCCGAGCCGGTCCGCACCTGGATGGTGCCGCCCGCGCCGCCCGAGACGACCCGGGAGGTGAACGACGTGACGCCGGTCAGGTCCACCCCGTTGTACGCCGCCCAGTCACCCGGGTCGATGTAGCCGATGGTCTGCCCACCGTTGGCGCCCGCCTTGGTGAACGGGCTGACGCCGTTGGCCGAACTGAACGCCTCGGCCTGGACGGTGGTGTTGCCGGTCGGCGGTGGGGTGGTGCCCAGTTCCTTGATCCGGATGTTGCGGAACGAGGCGTCGTCACCGGTGCCGTGGTTCTGGATGCCGATGTGGCCGGCCAGCGACCGTACCGGATTGGTGTTGGTGAAGTCGTTGATCTTCACGCCGTTGAGGAAGATCTGCAGCCGCTCCCCCTCGACCAGCAACTCGTACGTGTTCCACTCCCCCGGGGCGTTCAGCGCCGCGTCGCGGGCCGCGATGTCGGCGGACTTGAACGTGTAGACCGCTCCGGTGGTGCGGTCCACCGCGTCGGTGGCGTCGATCTGGATCTCGTAACCGTTGTCCACCGCCGACCACGGGTCACTCGACGGCGGGAACCCGATGAAGATGCCGGAGTTGTCGTCCCCGGCCAGCTTCCAGTCCAGCTTCAACGAGTAGTTGGTGAACTGCTTGGCGTTGTACCAGAACAGCCCCATGCCGCCCACCGAGGTGAGGGTGGCGTCGGAGTTGGTGAAGCTGCCCGGACCGGCCTGCGACCAACCGGCCGTCGACCCGTTGTAGAGCGGCGTGTAGCCGGTCTCCGGACGGCAGTCGGCCTTGCTCCGACCGGCCGCGTACCGGATGCCGCCGAGCAGGTGTGCCCGGAACGCCGGCTCGGCGTACGACGCCTGGGTGTGCCCGGCGCCGGTGTAGAAGGACCGGCCGCCGCTGTAGCCCTTGCACCAGCTCAGCGGGTGGTCGGCACCCATGCCGCCACCGGAGTACGACGACTCGTCCAGGGTGGCCAGCACGTGGGCGGTGGACCGGGCGTTGGTCCGGTAGTTGTACCACTCGTCGGTGCGGGTCCAGGTCTGCGGCAGGTGCGCGGTCGCCGCGTGACCCCGATCCTCCACCTTCATGTTGGCCTGCTGGATGGCCGGGTGCGAGGCGAACCACGCGCCGACCAGGTTGCCGTAGAACGGCCAGTCGTACTCGGTGTCGGCGGCGGCGTGCACACCCACGTACCCGCGACCCGAGCCGATGTACGACTCGAAGGCGGTCTGCTGGCTGGCGTTGAGGACGTCGCCGGTGGTGTTGAGGAAGACCACCGCCTCGTACTGGGCGAGGTTGCCGGTGGTGAAGGCCGCGGCGTCCTCGGTGGCGGTGACGGTGAAGTTGTTCGCGGCGCCCAGGTCACGGATGGTCTGGATGCCGACCGGGATCGCGTCGTGCCGGAAACCGGCGGTCTTGGAGAACACCAGCACGTCGTACGGGGCGTCGGCGGCGCTGGCCGGGGTGGCCGGGGTGGTGCAGGCGATCACGGCGAGGGCCGCCATGGCCGCGCCGAGGACGGGTCGCAGGATTCTCATGGCAGGGTCCACTTCTGGTTGGCAGCCGCGGTGCAGGTCCACAGGTGGACCACCGTGCTGTCGGCGGAGTTGTTGCCGGAGACGTCGAGGCACTTGCCGGACGACACGTTGCGCACCGTGCCGTCGGCCTGGGCGGCCCAGTTCTGCGCTCCGGTCCCGTTGCAGGTCCAGAGCTGGATCTTGGTGCCGTCGGCGGTGCCACCACCGGAGACGTCCAGGCACTTGCCCAACGACTTGATCGTCGAGTTCGGTGTGACCGCCCAGGTCTGCGCCGCGCTGCCGTTGCAGGTGTAGATCTGGATCTGCGTGCCGTCCGCCGTGGCGGCGTTGCGCACGTCCAGGCACTTGCCGCCCAGACCCTTGATCGCGCCGGCCCCGCCGGTGGGCGGTGTACCGGTGACGAGGGTGAAGGCGTCGATGTCGTAGAGCGCCCCGGTGCCCGTTCCGGCGAACGTCAGGTAGAGCGTGGTGGTGCCGGTCGGCGGGCTGGTGATCGCCCCGGTGACCGTGGTGAAGGTTTCCCAACCGCCGGTGACCGGGACCGTGGCCGAGCCGAGCACCGTGCCGGTGGCCGAGCCGGCCCGGACCTGGAGGGTGCCGCCGGCGCCCGCCGAGGAGACCCGGGCGGTGAACGAGGTCACGTTGCCCAGCCGGTACGGCTGGAACGCGATCCAGTCGCCGTTGTTGATGTCACCGACGGTCTTGCCGCCCTCGGCCGGGGTCTTGCTGAACACGTTGACGCCGGAGGAGGTGCCGAAGAACTCGGCCTGTCGGTGCCGCGGCGGCAGCGTGTGCTGGGTGTGCGTGGTCAGCCCACCGGCGTCGGTGTACTCCGCGTCGAAGATCGCGAAGATGTTCGCCGCGTCGTCGTGCTCACCGTCGACCGGGATGGTGATCGAGCCGGAGCAGCCGGTCTTCGAGGTGATCTGGTGCCCGTGCTGGTCGTGCCCGAGCACGTAGGTCATCTTGACCTTCGTGCAGTCGATCGTGCCGTCCTCCGGGTCGGTCACGGTGATGCTGTACGGCACCGTGTCGCCGAAGCTGAACAGCTGCCCGTTGCCGGGGTTGTTGATGGTCACCGTGGGCGCGGTGTTGCCGACGCTGATCTGCACGCTGCTGCTGCCGGTGGCGCCCTGCGGGTCGCGCACCGTGAGGGTGGCGGTGTAGGTGCCGTTGGCGGTGTACGTCTTCGTCGGGTTGGCCGCCGTCGAGGTGGTCCCGTCACCGAAGGCCCACGAGTACGTCAGCGCGCCACCCTCGGGGTCGGACGAGCCGGCCGAGGAGAAGGTCACCGCGAGCGGTGCGGCGCCGGAGGTCCGGTTGGCGCTGGCCGCGGCGGTGGGTGCCCGGTTGCCGCCACCGACGTAGTCGAAGCGGTAGAGCGCGGAGTTGGCGTCACCGTTGAAGTAGCCGGTGCCGTAGTCGAGCACGTAGTACGCGCCGTCCGGGCCGAACGCCGAGTCCATCACCTGCTTGCCGACCCATCCGAAGGTGTCGATGGTGCCCCGGGAACCGTCGGCGTTGACGTGGATCGGCTTGATCCAGCCACGGCCGAACTCGGTGGCGAAGAACTGCCCGTCGAAGGACTGCGGGAACTTCGTGGTGGAGGTCGACGAGGCGTTGTACCGGTAGACCGGGCCGCCCATCGGCGACTCGGAGCCGCCGCCGAACTCGGTCGGGGTGCCGGCGTCTCCGGCGTACCGGATCCAGGCCGGCTGGGCCGGCGGCAGAGTGGTCAGGCCGGTGTTGCGGAACGAGTTGTTGGTCGGCCCGCCGGTGCAGTTGTACTTCGCACCGCTGGCGTTGGTGGCGAAGTCCCACTCGTTGTACGTCTCGGTGGTGGTGTTGGTGCCGGTGCAGTACGGCCAGCCGTAGTTGCCCGGTGCGGCGACCCGGTTGAACTCGACCTGCCCGGACGGCCCGCGGGTGGAGCTGGTGGAGCCGGCGTCCGGCCCGTAGTCACCGACGTAGACGACGCCGGTGGCCTTGTCGACGCTGATCCGGAACGGGTTGCGGAACCCCATCGCGTAGATCTCCGGCCGGGTCCTGGCCGTGCCGGGCGCGAACAGGTTGCCCGACGGGATGGAGTAGGTGCCGTTGGCGTTCACCTTGATCCGCAGGATCTTGCCGCGCAGGTCGTTGGTGTTGCCGGCGCTGCGCTGCGCGTCGTACCCCGGGTTGCGGTTGGTCCGCTCGTCCAGCGGCGAGTAGCCGGAGGACTCGAACGGGTTGGTGTCGTCGCCGGTGGACAGGTAGAGGTTGCCCGCGGCGTCGAAGTCGATGTCCCCGCCGACGTGGCAGCACAGGCCCCGGTTGGCCGGGACGTCGAGCACGTCGACCTTGCTGGACTGGTTGAGCGTGAAGTCGGCGTTGAGGGTGAACCGGGAGAGGCGGTTCACTCCGTCCCAGGCCGAGAAGTCGGTGCCGGTGGCCGGCGCGTCGCCGCCCGGGGTGGACAGCGGCGGGGCGTAGTAGAGGAAGATCTGCCGGTTGCTGGCGAAGTTCGGGTCGACCCCGACGCCCTGCAACCCCTCCTCGTCGTGGTTGTAGACCGACAGGGTGCCGATCACGGAGGTGGTGCCGCCCGCGTCGGTGCGGCGCAGGGTGCCGTTGCGGGCGGTGTGCAGGACGGAGCGGTCCGGCAGCACGGCCAGCGACATCGGCTCACCCATGTCGGCCACGCCGCGGGCGAGCTCGACCTGCTGGAAGTCGGTGGCGTTGATCGTGTGCGCCTGGGCCGGTGTCGAGCCGGCCACGAGTGCGACCGTGCCGGCCGCGACTGCGAGCAGCAGGGCCGATCCGGCGGAGAACCATCGTCGGGACCGGTGGTGGGGAACGTCCTTCATGGACATCTGTGCTGTCCCTTCCTGACGAATGACTGCCAGGCCGGGCGCGCGCCGTCGCGCCGGATGCCGTAGCGGTGAGTGGTGGGGGTCGATGGGTTACCGCGCCGCCGGTTCACCTCGACGAAACATTGTCGTGTTGGCCACGACACTAAATTGCGCGTGTCGATGTGTCCATACCTTCCGATGATCCGGCATCAACTTTCGTCGATTTGGCTGAAAGTCAGCCGGATCAGGCGCGGCGGTCGATCGCCTGCGCGGCCAACGCGATCAGCGCCGACCGGGCCCCCGCGGCCACCTCCGCGCTCTCCAGGGCCGTCAACGCCGCCTCGGTACGGACCCGGATCATCTGCTCGATCCGGTCCCGGGCGCCGGTCTCCTCGATGATCGCGCGCAGCTCCGCCGCGCCCTCGCCGTCCAACCCGGGATTGCCGAACAGCTCCCGCAGCCGCGCGGTCTGCGTCCGGTCGGCGGCGCTCCGGGCCAGCGCCATCATCACCGTGGGCTTGCCCTCGCGCAGGTCGTCCAGCACCGACTTGCCGGTCACCGCCGGATCACCGAAGACGCCCAGCACGTCGTCGCGGAGCTGGAACGCGTCGCCCAGCGGGTCACCGAACTCGCCCAGCGCGTCGATCAGCTCCGGCCCTCCGCCGGCCAGCGCCGCGCCGATCTGCAACGGTCGGGTGACCGTGTACCGGGCCGCCTTCATCCGGATCACGGTGAGCGCGCTGGCCACCGAGCCGTCACCCACCCCGGAGACCAGGTCCAGGTACTCCCCCGCGATCACCTCGGTACGCATCAGCGCGAACACGCCGTAACCCCGGTGCACCTGCTCGGTGCCCAGGCCACACTCGTGGAACATCTGATCCGACCAGGCCGCACAGAGATCCCCGCAGAGCAGCGCGGTGTTGCGCCCGTACGCCTCGGGGTCGCCACGCCACGACGAGCGCGCGTGCAGGTCGGCGAAGAGCCGGTGCACCGACGGCTCACCCCGGCGGCGGTCGCTGCCGTCGAGGATGTCGTCGTGGATCAGCGCGAACGCGTGGAACAGCTCCAGGGCCGCCGCCGCCACCACGATCGGGGTGCCGTCGGCGGCGCCCGCGCCGCGCCAACCCCAGTAGCAGAAGAGCGGGCGCAGCCGTTTCCCACCGGCCAGCACGAACCGTTGCAGCGCGGTGAACACCCCGCGCGGCGCGCCGTCCGGCCAGTCCGGCCCCTGCCGGTCGAGGAACGCCGCCAGCTCGGCGTCGAAGCGCGCCCGCAATCCGCTCGTGTCAGTGGGCGCGACGGTGACCGTCACGACCCCTCCCCCGACCCGCCACCGGAACTCAGCCCGGCCAGCTCCAGCAACAACTCCTTGACCTCGGTGGCCGCGATCCGGTCACGGGCGGCGGTGGGGTCGGAGCAGAGCAGCACCGGGGCGTCCGCCGGGTCGTCCGGCAGCCGCCCGTGCGAGCCGCGTACCGCGCGCGCTCCGGCGTCCAGGCCGATCGCGCTCATCAGGTACCGCATGCCGACCTTCTTGCGGGCCAGCGCGGCGGCCGCCCGCAGCTTGGCCGCCCCGGGGTTGGCCGGGTCGAAGAACAGCTCGGCGGGGTCGTACCCGGGCTTGCGGTGGATCTCGACGAGCCGGGCGAAGTCCGGTGCGCGGGCGTCGTCCAACCAGTAGTAGTACGTGAACCAGGAGTCCGGCTCGGCCACCAGCACCAGCTCACCGGCGCGCTCGTGGTCCAGCCCGTGCGCGGCCTTGCCGTCGGCGTCGAGCACCTCGGCCACCCCGGGCAGCCCGGCGCAGAGCTTCGCCACCGCCGGCACGTCGGCCGGGTCCTTGACGTAGACGTGCGCGACCTGGTGGTCGGCGACCGCGAACGCCTTCGACGTCCACGGGTCGAGGTACTCCATGCCGGCCTGCGTGTGCACCCGCAGCAGCCCTTCGGCGCGCAGCAGCCGGTTGACGTCCACCGGCCGGGACACGTCGGTGATGCCGTACTCGGACAGCACCACCACGGTGGCGTCACGGGCGCGGGCGGCGTCCAGCAGCGGCCCGAGCACCGCGTCCAGTTCGGCCGCAGCGGCGGCGGCCTGGGCCGACGACGGACCGAAGCGTTGCAGGTCGTAGTCGAGGTGCGGGACGTAGACCAGGGTCAGGTCGGGTGACACGTCGGCCAGGATCTGCTCGGCCGCCTGGCAGATCCACCGCGACGACGGCAGCCCGGCGGTCGGCCCCCAGTAGGTGAACAGCGGGAACGTGCCCAGCCGGCCGGTGAGCGCGTCGTGCAGTTCCGGCGGGTCGGTGTAGCAGTCCGGCTCCTTGCGCCCGTCGGCGTAGTACACGGGGCGCGGGGTGACCGTCCAGTTGACGTCCGCGCCCATCGCGTACCACCAGCAGACGTCGGCGACGGTGTAGCCGGGCTCGGCCCGGCGGGCCGCCTGCCAGAGCTTCTCCCCGCCGACCAGCGCGTTGTGCTGCCGCCACAGCAGCACCTCACCCAGGTCCCGGAAGTACCACCCGTTGCCGACGATGCCGTGCCCGCTGGGCGGCTCGCCGGTCAGGAAGGTGGACTGCACCGAGCAGGTCACCGCGGGCAGCACGGTGCCCAACTCGGCCCGGAAGCCGCCGTCGGCGACTCCGCGCAGCCGGGGCATGTGTGCCAGCAGTCGCGGGGTCAGCCCCACCACGTCGAGCACCACCAGTCGTCGGCTCATCTCGTCACTCCCGCGGTCACGGTGTTCTCCGGGGTCAGCCCGAGGCTGACCAGTTCGGTGCGGGCGAAGGCCAGCTCGGCGGCGATGCCGACGGCCAGCTCCGCGTCGGTGCCCGGCCGTCGTGCGGCCGGCAGCACCCCCCAGGTGTACGTCTCGACGTCGAGGTGGTCGCAGCCGGCGGCCGGGCCGGTGTAGAGCGCTCTCAGCGCGGCGCGCAGAACGGGCAGGGTCGAGCCGAGCGGTTCCTCGGGTGGGGCGTGCAGGGGCACGTGGTAGTGCACCCGCCACGGGCCGGGCAGCGCCCGCTCCAGCGCCTCGTCGAGGTCGTCGGCCGCGTACGCCGGGTCGGCCGGGTCGCCGCCCGCGGCGCAGCCGGCCCCCCGGGTCTGGTGCAGGAAGCGTGGCTCCACCCAGCGGTGCAGTTCGTCGGCGTCACCGGCCGGGTCGGTGGCCTCGACGGCGGCGGAGACCTGCACCTTCACCACGGGCAGGTCGGCCGCCCGCAGCCGGTCGAGTGCCTCGGTCGGCTCCTCCCAGGCGCAGGCCAGGTGGGCCAGGTCGACGCAGACACCCAGGCGTTCGGTGTCCATGCCGGACAGCAGCGCGGCGGCCTGGTCGGTGCTCTCCACCACGCAGCCGGGCTCCGGTTCGAAGCCGACCCGGACCTGCCGGCCGGTGTCGCGCTGCACCGCGGCCAGGCCGGCGGCGAGCTGGTCGAGCCGGCGTCGGGCGGCGTCGGCCCGGTCGGTGTCCCAGGGCTGCCGCCAGGCCAGCGGCAGCGTGGAGATCGAGCCCCGGGCGGCGTCGTCGGGCAGCAGGTCGGCGAGCACCCGGGCCAGATCGAGGGTGTACGTCAGCCGCTGCTCGGTGGTCCAGTCCGGGTGGTAGACGTCCTGCTTGACCACCGGTGCCTGGAACGCCGCGTAGGGAAAGCCGTTGAGGGTGACCACCTCCAGCCCGCGCGCGTCCAGCTCGGTGCGCAACCGGCGGCGCAGCGCCGGGTCGGCGGCCAGCTCGGCGGCGACCGGGGCGGCCAGCCACAGGCCGAGGCCGAGCAGGTCGCTGCCGAGTGCCTCGCGGACCGGCACGGCGTAGGTGTCGAGTTGACCGAGGATGCCGGCGAGGTCCTCGGCGGGGTGCACGTTCGTGCAGTAGCCGAGGTGGACGGTGTCGCCGCCGGAATGTCGCAGCCGCATCAGCTGCCGCCGCGCAGGATCGAGTTGCCGGTCTGCGGGTCCACGGCGGTGACCTCCAGGTCGCTGAGGTCGAGCCGACCGGACTGCCCGTAGAACTCCACCGGGTTGCGCCACAGCACGGTGTCGACGTCGTCGTCGCTGAACCCGGCCTGCAGCATCGCCTCGCCGGTCGCCCGGGTCAGCAGCGGGTCGGAGCGCCCCCAGTCGGCGGCCGAGTTGACCAGCATCCGGTCCGTGCCGTACTCGCGCAGCAGCTCGACCATCCGGGACGGGGTCATCTTGGTGTCCGGGTAGATCGAGAAGCCCAGCCAGCAGCCGCTGTCGCGGACCAACTTGACGGTCACCTCGTTGAGGTGGTCGACCACCACGCGCCCCGGGTCGATGCCGGATTCGGCGACCACGGCGAGGGTTCGCTCGCATCCGCGCGCCTTGTCCCGGTGCGGGGTGTGCACCAGGGCCGGCAGGTCGTGCGCCACGGCGAGGGCGAGCTGCGCGGCGAACGCCTCGTCCTCCTCCGGGGTCATCGAGTCGTAGCCGATCTCGCCGACCGCCACCACCGCGTCCTTGTCCAGGTAGCGGGGCAGCAGGTCGAGCACCGGCCGGCAGCGCGGGTCGTTGGCCTCCTTGGGGTTCAGCGCGATGGTGGCGAAGTGGCGTACCCCGAACTGCCCGGCCCGGAACGGCTCCCAACCGATCAGCGAGTCGAAGTAGTCGGTGAACGAGGCGGCGCTGGTGCGCGGCTGACCCAGCCAGAACGCCGGCTCCACCACCGCGCGCACCCCGGCGGCGGCCATCCGTTCGTAGTCGTCGGTGGTGCGTGAGGTCATGTGGATGTGGGGGTCGAAGATGCGCATGTCACGCCTCCCGGGGCAGTGCGGCGGTGAGCCGGTCGAGCAGGTCGGTGGCGTCGGCGGGCAGCTCGCGGCCGGCGGCGTGGCGTTCGGCGGCCAACGCGGCCAGCATCGCGGCCAGCTCACCGTCGGCCCGGGTGTCCAGGTCGGCCACGGCGGTCAGGGGTACGCCGCTGAACACGCACTTGAGCACCGCCTGTCGCCAGGCGGCCGGGTCGAGGTGCCGGGCGTACGGGCCGAGGGCGGCGGCGACCAGTCGGGTGTCGTTGGTCCGGATCGCGTCGTGCAGCAGGGGCACCCCGGCGGCGCCGATCGGCAGCAGCGGCAGAGCGCGCAGCACGGCCCGCCGCTCGGCCGCGTCACCGTGCTGGTAGAGGGTTTCGGCGTACGCGGCGTGGTCGCCGGGCAGCGCGGTCAGCAGCAGCACCCGGGCCGCGTCGTCGGCCGTCCAACCGGGGGCGTCGGGCAGCGGCCCGCGCCCGCAGCGCCGGGCGGCGGCGGGGAAGAGCCGGGTGATCGCGGTGGGTTCGGCCGCGACCCGGCGCAGCGCCGTGTCCAGCCAGTCGGGATCGGGTACGCCCCGCAGCGCGGCCCGTAGTGAATCCGGTGTCATCCCGTCTCCTCCCTCGTGCTGCTCCGCAGGCACCCGGCGGCCCGAGTGCCTCAGGCGCGTCCTTTGCTCTGCTTCACCCCACGCGACGGTCGCTGTCCGGATAGCGGGCGGCAGGTGTTGCGTCCGGTGAAGCAGAGCAAAGGGCGGCGGTGGTTGTCTCGCCGTCGGTGGACCCGGCGGTCGCCACCGTGCTCGTGGTGGCGCTCCCGGCCACGGTCTGCCCGGCGGCGGTCTGCCCGGCGGCGGTCTGCCCGGCGGCGCGCAGGAACTCGATCGAGCGGGCGGCGACGGCGGGCGCGGCGTGCGAGTCCCGGGGCAGCTCGACGGCGACCAGTCCGCGATAGCCGGCCTCGGCCAGGGCGGCCAGCACCGGCGGAAAGTCGATCTCGCCGGTGCCGAACTCCAGGTGCTCGTGCACGCCCCGACGCATGTCGTCGATCTGCACGTTGACCAGGTGGTCGGCCACCTCGGCGACGCACTGCGGGACCGGCCACGGCTCCAGGCACCGGCAGTGTCCGATGTCGAGGGTGATGCCGAAGCGGGCCGGTGCGTCGAGCGCGGCACGCAGGCGCCGCCAGTCGGCGATGTCCTGCACCAGCATCCCCGGCTCCGGTTCGAAGCCGAGGGTGACGCCGGCGGTGTCGGCGGCGTCGACGACGGTGGCGCAACCGGCGACCAGCCGGTCCCACGCGCACTGCGGCGACACCGACTCGGGGCGTACGCCGGCCCAGAACGACACCGCCTCCGCGCCGAGGTCGGCGCCGACGCGGACGGCCCGACGCAGGAACTCGATCCGTCGGGTCGGGTCGTCGTGCAGCAGCGTCGGGGCGTGCTTGTGCCACGGGTCGAGCAGGTAGCGGGCGCCGGTCTCGATGACCACCGCAAGGCCCAGCTCACTCAGCCGTCGCCCAACCGCGGCGATCCGGCGGGTGAGCCCCGGCGCGAACGGGTCGAGGTGGTCGTGGTCCAGGGTGAGCGCCACCCCGACATAGCCGAGGTCGGCGATGACGGCGAGCGCGTCGTCGAGTCGGTGGTTGGCGAAGCCGTTCGTGCCGTACCCGAGGCGCAGCGTCGTCGCGTCGGCGACCGGTGGTCGCGGCTGGGGCACGGTCATGTCGGGGACATCTTCCGAGCGAGCCGCCGGCCCAGCGGTGCCGCCGCGGCGACGGCCAACCCGAGCAGGCCAGCGCCGCCCCGGGCGGTGAGCGCCCCCTGCAGGGCGGGCAGTCCGGTGATCCCCGCGCCGACGGCGGCACGGACCCGTCCGGCCGACGGATCACGCACCACCTCGACCTGGGCCGCGCCGTAGCGGGCGGCGTACCAGCCGGCCAGCACGGCGGGCAGCGCGGCCGCGATCCCGGCCGATCGGGTGCGCCTCGCGCGGACACCGACCTCGCCGACGGCACCGGCCCGCTCGGTCGCACCGGACCGCTCGTCGACTCGGGCGGCTGCGCGGCGGGCGCCGGGCGCGGCGACGGCGGCGCTGGCGGCGACCATGGCGGTGCCGGCGAGGGTGCGCATCGGCAGGGCGGCGTCGGCGCCGGTGACCTCACGGCGGGACAGGGCGGTGACCGTCCAGGTGTGCGCGGCGACGGTCGCCGCCGCCGGCAGCGCCCGGGTCAGCCGCCCGCCGGACGCGCCGAGCAGCACGTCCAGCCCGCGGCAGGCGGCCATCACGGCCGGCCCGGCGGCGGTGTTCTTGGCCAGCAGGTCGTACCCCCAGATGGTGGCGGCCAGGGGCACGGCGAGCGTGGCGGCGCGGCGCCCGCCCACGGCGGCGGCCAGGCCCACGCCGGCGGCGGTGAGGCCGGCGGCGAGGCCGACCGCGACGGCCGGGGTGACCCGGCCGCTGGGGATCGGCCGCTCGGGCCGCTCGACGGCGTCCAGGCGCCGGTCGGCCCAGTCGTTGGCGGCCATGCCGGCCCAGTAGAGCAGGACCGATGCGCCGGCCAGAGCGGGGGTACGCGGGCCGAGCGCGCCGGCCGCCGCCGCTCCGGCGATCACGTCACCCGGCACCGACAGCGCCGCCGGCGCCCGGACCAGTTCGGCGACGTCAGCCAGCGTGGTCATGGCCACCGTCCCGGCCGGCGTGCAGCTGCCGGGTGAAGTCGGTCAGTCGGGCCCACTGCTCGGCCAGCGAGTGGGTGGGGGCACCCAGCGGGTCCTTGAAGAAGAAGCCCAGGTCGGCCAGCGGCCCGACGTGCCCGGCGGCGTGCGCCGCGGCGGTGAGCCGGGCCAGGTCGAGCACCAGTGGCGCGGCCAGCGCGGAGTCGCAGCCGTGCCAGGTGAACTCCATCCGCATGCCGGTGCCGAGGAAGCCGGCGAACGTGATCAGATCCCAGGCGGTCTTGAAGTCGCCCAGCTCCTCGACGTACTCGATCCGGGTGTTGCCCTGCGGGACGTAGCCCAGCGTCTCGCCGAGCACCCGCTGCTTGCTCTGCACCTTCGCCGCGTTGGCGGCCGGGTCGGCGAGGGTGGCGCCGTCGCCGCCACCGAGCAGGTTCATCCCGGACCAGGAGCGCACGGCCAGGTTGCGCATCGCGAACATCGGCGCGAGCACCGACTTGACCAGGGTCTCCCCGGTCTTGCCGTCGTGCCCGGCGTACGGCAGGCGCAGCTGTTCGGCCAGCGTGGTGAGCGCCGGCAGCCGCAGCCCGGTGGACGGGGTGAAGTCGACGTACGGGCAGTCGGCGAGCAGCGCCGCGTACGCGTACAGGGAGCTGGGTGGCAGCACCTCGTCCGGGCCGGCGAGCGCGGCGCGCAGCGCGTCGGGATCGGCGTGCCCGGGGTGCGGCCGGGGGGTCGGTTCGGTGGCGGAGACGTTGACCACCACCACCCGGTCCAACCCGTGCCGTTCGCGGAAGCTGGTGAGGTCGTGGACCACGGCGGCGGCCCGGTCGGCCTGGGTGGCGCCGGTGGGCGCGGGGCGCAGCTCCTGCTCGACGGCGGTCAGCTCGTCGGGGAGCGCGGCGACGAGCCTGCCGGGGACGACCCCGGCGTCGGCCAGCGCCTCGGCGCGCTTGCACAGCGGAGTCGTGGCCAGGTCGTGCCCGCCGAAGACCAGGTCGGCGAAGGACGGCAGGTCGGGGCCGCGCAGCTCGGGCAGTTCCGTGACGCAGCCGGTCGGCCCGGCCAGGCCGGCTCGCAGCGCGAGCCCTCCGACGATGCTGGTGGTCGCGACCGAACCGCGCGCTCCCACCAACCAGACACCCGTTCGCATGGTGCTCCTTCCCGTTCAGGAGGAACCGTCGGTGTAATTAAATATAGGAATATCAGAATATTGTTCGGAAAGATACGCCCTGGGCGGATGGGCCCCGCCCGCCCGCCTCGCACCGGGACGGCACCCGGTCCGACGTCGGCGTCGGCGGCGACGACGCCGGACCGGTTCCCGGTGCGGGTGCGGGCAGACGGGGCTGGTAGGCAGGGTCGGTCGGCGTCTCGACCCTGCCTCCCCCGCATCCGGCCGGTCAGGGCGTTGGCATGCCTCGACCGGACGTCTCAGGCCGGCGGAACCGTCAGGTCCTCCGGATCGCCGGGAATGGTGGCGGTCCTCCGGTGCGGCCGGGGAATCCCGGTCCGGCCACACCGGACAACCGTTCTGCTCGTGCGCCACCGGGCCGTACGGCCCGGCCGCACGCCCTCCGGTGCCGACCTCGTCCCGGCCGCGGGGCGCAAACCGCGGCCGGTCCCTCGCCGGTCGGCTCCGGAAAGCCGGTCGGGCGACAACGGTGCCTACACACCGCCGTCGCGGATGGTCAGTGTCAGACGGCCACCGCGGCCAGCGTCGGCTCCACCTCGGTCCAGGAGGAACCGACCTCCGCCGAACGGGTCACCGCGTCCAGCACGAGCTGGACCTGCAACGCGTCGGCGAAGGATGGAGTCGGGTCGACGCCGGTGGCGACCGCCTCGATGAAGTCACGCATCTCGTGCGTGAAGGAGTGCTCGTAGCCGATGATGTGACCCGGAGGCCACCACGCCGACATGTACGGGTGATCGCCCTCGGTCACCAGGATCCGGCTGAAACCCTGTTCCAGGGCGGGCCGGGTGGCGTCGTAGAACTCCAGCTCGTTGAGGCGCTCCAGATCGAAGATCACACTGCCGAGCGAGCCGTTGATCTCGACCCGCAGGGCGTTCTTGCGGCCCGTGGCGAAGCGGCTCGCCTCGTACGTGGCCAGTGCGCCGCCGTCCAGCCGGGCCACGAAGACCGCGGCGTCGTCGACGGTGACCGGCCCGGTGGGCGACGTGCCGCCGTCCACCGTGGCCGCCAGACCGCTCGACTCGGCCGGCAGCGGCCGTTCCTTGACGAAGGTCTCGGTGACGGCGCTGACCCCGGTGATCCGCTGGCCGGTGACGAACTGGGTCAGATCGATGATGTGCGCACCGATGTCACCCAGCGCGCCGGAGCCCGCCCTGTCCTTCTGCAACCGCCAGACCAGCGGGAACTGCGGATCCACGATCCAGTCCTGCAGGTACGTCGCTCGGACGTGTCGAATCACCCCGAGTCGTCCGTCGGCGACCAGCTGGCGCATCATCGTGACCGCGGGGACCCGGCGGTAGTTGAACCCGCACATCGACCGCACCCCGGCGGCCCGGGCTGTCTCCGCCGCGGCGGTCATCGCCCGTGCCTCGGCCACCGAGTTCGCCAACGGCTTCTCGCACAGGACGTGCTTACCGGCGGCCAACGCGGCGAGCGCGATCTCGGCGTGGCTGTCGCCCGGCGTGCAGACGTCGACCACGTCGATGTCGTCCCGGTTGATCAGGTCACGCCAGTCCGTCGTGTACGCGTCCCAGCCGAGCCGGTCGGCGGCCTCGGCCACCTTCGGTGTGTCCCGGCCGCAGATCAGCGCCATTCGGGCCCGCGCCGGCAGGTCGTAGACGCGGTTCACGGTGCGCCACGCCTGTGAGTGCGCGGCGCCCATGAACGCGTAACCGACCATGCCGATCCGCAGTTCTCTGTCTGTCGTGGACAAGGTGGGTCTCCCCCCGGTATGTCAGAACCCGAGCTTGTCGTAGCTGCTCGCGTTCTCCTTGGTGATCGTCTCGGAGGCGAGGGTCACCTCCTTGGGCACCTGCAGCTCCGTCAGGTCGCCCAGGCCCCGACCCTGCGCGATGAGCCGCGCGAGCGAGACCGCCGAGGACGCCATCGACGGGTTGTAGGTGACCGTCGCCTTGAGCACGGTGTTGTCCGCCTTGATGGCGTCGATCGCGAGCTTGGACCCCGCGCCACCGACCATGAAGAACTCCGACCGGTTGGCCTGCTTGATGGCCGCGAGCACACCGATGCCCTGGTCGTCGTCGTGGTTCCAGATCGCGTCGATCTTCGGCAGCGCCTGGAGCAGCTGGGCCGCCTCGCGCTGACCGCTGTCCGAGGTGAACTCGGCCGAGCGGCGGTTGCCCACCTTGAACCCGTAGGTCGCCAGGGCCGCGGCGAAGCCGGCGCTGCGCTCGACGGTCAGCGGGATCTCCAGACCGGCGATCTCACCGATCACCGGGTTGGCGACGCCCTTGTCCTTGAGCTGCTTGCCGATGAAGTGCCCGGCGGAGACGCCCATGCCGTAGTTGTCGCCCTTGATGACCAGCCGCGAGGCCAGCGCGTCGGGGAAGGCCCGGTCGAGGTTCACGATCGGGATGCCCGCCTGCATCGCCTGGAGGGCAACGGCGTTGACCTCCTTGCCGTCGTGCGGCAGCACGACGATGATGTCCGGCTTCTGGGCGATCAGCGTGCCGAGCGTGGAGCGCTGGGCCTCGGAGTTCGACCCACCGTCGACCTCCTTGAACTCCACGTCCGAGTAGGCGGCGGCCTGGGCCTTGGCGTTGGCGTGGATCGCGCCCATCCAGCCGTGGTCGGCGGCCGGGGCGGAGAAGCCGATGACGACCTTCTTGCCCGGGGCGTTGTTGCCTTCGCTGTTTCCGGCGGCCTTGGTCTGGGTGCTGGCAGCCGGGGTCTCGTTGCTGGTGCAGGCGGTCAGCAGGGTGGCGGCGCCCACTGCGGCTCCACCGAAGAGCAACCGGCGGCGCGACAGGTCGCGACTGTGCTGGGTCATGAACGACCTCCTGGGAGCGGTTTCTGTATGGGTGAGGGTGTGCGAGGCCCGGCCACTGTCGAAGTTCTCGACGTCGCCAGGGACAACGGTGCGGTGCGTCAGGTTGCGGTGGTGACCCTGTTCCGCGCGAGGAGCCGAGTGACGGACTTGAACTGGAACTGCTGGATCAGGACGGCGGCGACGATAATGCCGCCCTTGACCATGTTCTGCGCCTCGATGGAGAGGCCGTTGATGGCGAAGAGGTTCGTGATCGTGGCGAAGATGATGACGCCGAGCAGCGAGCCGACGACCGTGCCCCGACCACCGCTGAGCAGCGTCCCGCCGATGATCGCGGCGGCGATCGCGTCCAGCTCGTACAGGTTGGCCATCGCCGCCTGCGCCGAGGTGGCCTGCGAGGTGAGCATGATGGCGGCGATGCCGCAGCAGAGACCGGAGAGCGCGTAGAGCAGCATGGTGTGCCGGCGGACGTTGATGCCGGCCAGCCGGGCCGCCTCCGGGTTACCGCCGACGGCGATGGTGCGCCGGCCGAAGGTCGTCCGGTTGAGCAGGATCCAGCCGGCCACCACCACCGCGCCGAGGATGTAGACGAGGATCGGGATCCCGATCACCTTGCGGGCGGCGATGTCGTTGATGAACGTGCTGCTCGACACCTGGGTCTGCTTGTTGGAGATCGACGCCGCCAGGCCGCGGGCGGCCACCAGCATCGCGAGCGTCGCGATGAACGGCACCAGCCGGCCGTACGAGATGAGGACGCCGTTGACCAGCCCGACGCAGATGCCGACCACGAGGGCCGTGAAGATCATGCCGCCGGCGCCGTAGCTCTGGGTGGCGACTGTGGTGCACCAGACCCCGGCCAGTGCGACGATCGCTCCGACCGACAGGTCGATGCCGCCGCCGATGATCACGAAGGTCATCCCGACGGTGACCACGCCGACGACCGAGGCGAGCTGGAGGATGGCCAGGACGTTGTTCCAGACCCAGGTCGGGTCGCCGTAGAGGTCCGGCTTGGTGATCGCGCCGACCAGGATGAGCGCGGCCAGCACACCGATCAGGCCCAGGTTTCGCTTGGCGCCGTCGCCGCTGTCCCCCCGCCACCAGGAGAGCCGGCCGGTGCCCGCCGCCTTGTCACTGGCCGCCGCCGTCTTCGCCGGGTCCACCGGCGGCGACTGCGCCGGAAGCCGCGGGCGTTCCGGTGTCGCGGTGGGAGAGGGAGTCGCGTCGCTCATGCCGGTGCGCCTTCCATCAAGGACCCCGCCATCACGAGGTCGAGCACGGTGTTCTCGTCGAGTTCGCCGGCCGCGGCCTCGCGGACGACCCGCCCTTCCCGCATCACCAGCACCCGGTCGGCCAGGCCCAGCACCTCAGGCACCTCGCTGGAGACCAGCAGCACCCCGACACCCTGGGCGGCCAACGACCGGATGACCTGGTAGAGCTCGGCCCGGGCACCCACGTCCACGCCCCGGGTCGGCTCGTCGAGCAGCAACAACTTGGTGCCGCCGAGCAACCACCGGCCGACCACCACCTTCTGCTGGTTGCCGCCGGACAGGGTGCGTACCGGCCGGTCGACGTCCCGGGGCCGCAGCTCCAGACTCTCGGCGATCCGGTTCGCCTCGGCGCGTTCCTTGGCGGCGTCGGTGAAGCCGAGCCGCGCGTACCGGCCGAAGGTGGCCAGCGTGACGTTGCGGTAGATCGGTTCGCCGAGCAGCAGCGCCTGGCTCTTGCGTTCCTCCGGGGCCATGCCCATGCCGGCGCGTACCGCCGCGCCGACGCCGGGACGCAGGACCTTCCCGTCCATCCGCACCGAGCCGGCCTCCGCGAGGCGGGCGCCGTAGATGGTCTCCAGCAGCTCGGAACGACCGGAGCCGACCAGGCCGGCGATGCCGACGATCTCCCCGGCCCGCACGTTCAGCGAGACGTCGGCGAATTCTCCGGTGCGGGTCAGCCCCTCCACCTGGAGCAGGTCGGCGCCGGCGCCCTCGTCGACGGGGCGGTCCGGGAAGACGTACTCGATGGTCCGGCCGGTCATCCGGCTGACCAGGTCGCGGGTCGGGGTGTCGCGCGCCGGCAGGTTCGCCGCCGTGGTCCGGCCGTCCTTGAGTACGGTGACCCGGTCGCCGATCTCGCGGATCTCCTCCAGGCGGTGGGAGATGTAGATGACGGCGATGCCCTGCGCGGTCAGCTCCCGGATGATCCGGAACAGGTTGCCGACCTCGTCGTGCGCCAGCACCGCACTCGGCTCGTCCATGATGATCAGTCGGGCCTCGTGCGACAGCGCCCGGGCCATGCTGACGATCTGCTTACCGGCGGCCGGCAGCGACCGGACCATCCGGCCCGGCGGGATCTCGCCGTGGCCGAGCCGGCTCAGGATCTGCCGGGTCTGCCGGGCCATCCGGCCCCGCCGGACGAACCCGAACCGGCGGTGCTCGTGACCGAGAAAGGCGTTCTCCGCGACCGACAGGTCCTCGACGAGGTCGAGTTCCTGGTAGATGGTGGCGATGCCGGCCTTCATCGCGGCCTGCGGATTGGCGAAGGTGGCCGGCTCGCCGCGCCACTGCACCTGCCCGGCATCCGGCTGGTGCACCCCGGACAGCACCTTGATCAGGGTGGACTTGCCGGCGCCGTTCTGCCCCAGCAGGCAGTGCACCTCGCCGGCGCGTACCTCAAGCTGGACACCGTCGAGGGCGCGTACCCCGGGGAAGGTCTTGACCACGTCGGTGAGGCGCAGGACCACCTCGCCCGCGACGGTGTCGGGCGGAGCCTCGACCAGCGGCGCCTCGACGCCGACCTCGGCCGGGTCGGTGGCGGTGGTCTCCTCGGGCAGGGCCACGGTCTCCTCCTCGCTCACGACGGAATCTCGGTCAGCGTCATGCGGCTTCCCCGAAGGCGACGTCGCTGGCCAGGACGGCGGCACCGGCGACGCCGGCGCGACCACCAAGCTCGGACAGCACGACGGGAAGATTGCCGGTGGCCAGCGGCAGCGACCGGCGGTAGACCACGCTGCGGATCTCGGCGAGCAGGATGTGCCCGAGCTGGGCCAACCCGCCGCCGATCACGATCATCGACGGGTTCGTGAAGCTGACCAGGCCGGCGAGCACGCCGCCGACCCGCCGTCCACCGTCACGGATCAGCTGGATGCAGGTCACGTCGCCCTCGACGGCGCCCTCCGCGACGTCCAACGCGGTGACCACGCCACCCTGGGCCATCCGCTCGGCCAACGCCGGCGACACCCCACTGCGGGCGGCGGCGGTGGCGTCCTTGGCCAGTGCCGCGCCGCTGAACAGCGCCTCCAGGCAGCCGACGTTGCCGCACGAACACATCGGACCGTGCGCGTCGACCTGGATGTGGCCGATGTCCCCGGCGCAGCCGTCGGTGCCCCGGTAGACCTCACCGGTGAGGTAGATGCCACAGCCGATCCCGGTGCCGATCTTCACGAAGAGGAAGTCGTCCACCGAGTGGGCGACACCGCCGTGACGCTCACCGATCGCCATGATGTTGACGTCGTTGTCGACCACCGCCGGGCAGCCGTGCTCCCGGCTGAGCAGCTCGCGGACCGGGAACCGGTCCCAACCCGGCATGATCGGCGGCGACACCGGAACGCCGTCGCGGAAGCTCACCGGCCCGGGTACGCCGATGCCCACCGCGTCCAGTCGCTCGTACGCCCCGTCGACCCGGGCCTTGTGCAGCAGCTCGTTGACCCGTTGCAGGGTCACCTTCGGACCGTTGCGGATGTCGGCCGGCTCGGCGTAGTGCGCCACCGGTTCGAGGCGACCGTTGACCACCTCGACGTCCATCGAGCTGGCGCCCAGGTCGACGGCGGCGAAACGCAGGTTCGGGTTCAGCTCGACCAGCGTGGAGCGGCGGCCACCCCGGGAGGCGGCGAGGCCGGCCTCGGCGACATAGCCCAACGCGACCAGGCGATCCAGCTCGGCCAGCAGGCGCGGGCGCGGCATCTGAAGCCGGTCGCCCAGCTCGGCGCGGGAGACGGCCCCCTCGTCGCGGAGCAACCGCAACAGTCGCACGTGCAGGGGGTCGACGGTGCGCACCGGGGACTCACCTCGTCATCGGACTCGTTCACATCGACGCAATGCCGATGTGTTGTGTCCGACACAGTAGGAGCGTTCCGCTCCGCCTGTCCAGAGCTTCGGCAATCCCGACGCCAACTTTTGCTCAAACGGACAGAAGTTTTGGTCGTGCCGGCCAGGGGGGTGCGCTGCGCATCGCGGCGCCGCCACCGGGAATGGGACTGCGTAGATTTCCGTGTTTGACCTGGGTGTGGTCCGTTGGACAGGACGTTGATCCTGTCCGGGAAGGACCACGTCATGGCAGACAAGAAGGCCACTGCTCAGCTTCCTGAACCGATGCGGGCGGACGCGACGTGCTGGGTATGTGGGCCGGGACCGGCGGTGAGGGCGCCAAGCAGTGGGCCGGCTACCTCACCGAGCTGCGCAACCGCGGTGTGGAGGACGTGTTCATGGTCTGCTCCGACGGCCTCAAGGCCATGACCGACGCAATCGAGCAGGTCTGGCCGCAGGCGGTGCATCAGCAGTGCGTCGTTCACCTCGTGCGGGCGTCACTGCGATACACCAACCGCAAGGACTGGCAGAGAATCACCCCCGCCCTACGCGAGATCTACACGGCCCCCACGGTGGCCGCCGCGGAGGCCCGTTTCCAGGCGTTCGCCGCCGAGTTCGGTGACCAGTACCCAGCCGTGATCCGGCTCTGGCGGACCTCCTGGCCGCAGTTCGTGCCGTTCCTGGACTACGACCACGAGGTCCGCAAAGTCCTCTACACGACCAACATCATCGAGAGCTTCAACGCCCGGTTCCGGCAGGCCGCCCGACGGCGGGGGCACTTCCCGACCGAGCAGGCCGCGAGAGTATCACCGGCCGGTCTACGGTTGGGCCAAGGCCCTCAACGCCCTGATCCTCGCCTACGGCGACCGGATCGCCATCTTTAGTTGACGACGGGAAGATGCTGGGTTGCTGGCGTCTCGCAACATGAAGCCCGGTCAGGTTGGCGCCAGGGCTGTTGCGTAGTCGCTTGAGTGCCGGCTGACCTGCGGGAACTCGCGGTCAACCGTCCGGTGCAGGTGGTCGGCTCGGCTGGGCACCGAAGCAGAAGTGGTGCGACCGAAGGCCCCGTAGCTCCGCAGGCCAATGGACCGGGACCACCACGACGGGGCAGGGCTGTTGCGTTCTCGTTCGGCGAGCCGGTGAGCTGGGATGATGCCGGGTGATTGGCCTATGTGGAGGCGGTTGAAGCGGGTGAAGCCCTCAGGGTGATCATGGAGTTTCTCTAGGACTGCACG
>NZ_WBKR01000045.1 GCF_008868155.1 Micromonospora sp. ALFpr18c | reverse complement strand
CCGCGCCCCGCGCCAAGATCGTGCTCGATCCAGGATGTAGTGGTGTCGGGAGCGCCAGATGCCACTACATCCTGGATCGAGCACGATCTCCAGGCTCTCGCCGAGTCCCGCGCCCACCCGATCTTGCACTTCCTGTGGTGACGAATGCCCCTTACCGGCCTACAACAACGACCAAAAGTGCAAGATCGACGCAGCAGGATCCCGGCGCGCGGCCGAGGGAGGCGTGGGACGGGTCGAGCGCGACGCCCCGGTGGGCATCGCGCTCGACGGGTGGAGCCGACCGGGGTCGGCTCAGACGTTGAAGCCGAGGGAACGAAGCTGGTCCCGGCCCTCGTCAGTGATCTTGTCCGGACCCCACGGCGGGAGCCACACCCAGTTGATCCGGATGTCGTTGACCAGACCGCCGCCGGGGCCGGTGGTCAGTGCCTGCCGGGCCTGGTCCTCGATCACGTCGGTCAGCGGGCAGGCCGCCGAGGTGAGCGTCATGTCCAGGGTGGCGACGTTCTCGTCGTCGACGTGCACGCCGTACACCAGGCCGAGGTCGACCACGTTGATGCCGAGCTCCGGGTCGACGACGTCCTTCATCGCCTCCTCGATGTCGGCGATCATGGCCTTGCTGACGCCACCCGCCGGGGTGACGGCGCCGCCCGCTGCGGCGACCGCGTCGCCAGCCGGGGTGACGGCGTCGCCGGCACCCGGCGTCGCGGCACCGTTGGTCGTCACGGCGTCGGTCTGCGGCGCCGCGGTGGCGTCACCGGCCTCCGGCGTCGCTGCGGTAGCGGTGTTCTCGCTCATGCCTTCACCTCCGGGCTCACGCCCACACCGGCGCGTGCCGCGGCGTCCTTGAACGCCATCCACGGCAGCAGCGCGCACTTGACCCGGGCGGGGTAGCGGGCCACACCCGCGAAAGCAACCCCGTCACCGAGTACGTCCTCGTCGGGCGTGACCTGGCCACGTCCGGACATCAACTCCACGAACGCCTGGTGCACCTCGAATGCTTCCCCGGCGCCCCGGCCACGCAGCAACTCGTGCAGGACGCTCGCCGAGGCCTGGCTGATCGAGCAGCCCATCCCGTCGTACGAGATGTCGTGCAGCACGTCGCCGTCGGTGGCCACCCGGACGGTGACCTCGTCGCCGCAGGTCGGGTTGACGTGGTGCGCTTCCGCGACCTGGTCGCCCGGGTCGTCGGCGTCGCGCAGGCCACGCCCGTGCGGGTGCTTGTAGTGGTCCAGGATGATCTCCTGGTAGAGCTGGTCGAGCTGCATCAGTCGAACACCTTCCGCACCTGCTCCAGACCGGCCACCAGAGCGTCGATCTCCTCGGTGGTGGTGTAGAGGTAGAACGAGGCCCGGGTCATGGCCGGGACGCCGAACCGGCTGCACACCGGCTTGGCACAGTGGTGGCCCACCCGCACCTGCACGCCGAGCGAGTCGAGCACCTGACCCACGTCGTGCGGGTGCACGTCACCCAGCGCGAACGAGATGGTGCCGCCCCGGCCGATCGGCACGGTCGGGCCGAAGATCCGCAGGTCGGGGACCGAGCCGAGGGCGTCCAGCGCGTACGCCGTCAGCTCCTTCTCGTGCCACTGGATGGCCGGCATGCCGATGCCGGTGAGGTAGTCCACCGCCGCGCCGAGCGCGACCGCCTCGGCGATCGGCGGGGTGCCCGCCTCGAACCGGGCCGGCGGCGCGGCGAACGTCGCCCGGGCCATGGTGACCGTCTCGATCATCGAGCCGCCGCCGAAGACCGGTGGCATGGCCGCCAGCAGCTCCCCCCGGCCCCAGAGCACGCCGATGCCGGTCGGGCCGAGCATCTTGTGGCCGGTGAAGACGATGTAGTCGGCGTCCAGGTCGACCACGTCGATGGGCAGGTGCGGCACCGACTGGGAGCAGTCCAGCAGCAGCAGCGCGCCCACCTCGCGGACCCGCGCGGTGATCCGGGAGGTGGCGTTGACGGTGCCGAGGATGTTCGACATGTGCACCAGCGAGACGATCTTCGTCCGTTCGGTGACCAGGTCTTCCAGGCCGGACTCGTCGAGGCGGCCGCCGTCGGTGACCGGGAACCAGCGCAGGGTCGCGCCGGTGCGCTCGCACAGCAGCTGCCACGGGACGATGTTCGAGTGGTGCTCCATCTCGGAGATCACCACCTCGTCGCCCGGGCCGAGCCGGAACCGGGGGTCACCGTCGGGGCGCAGCGAGGCGTTCGAGAAGGCGTACGCCACGATGTTGATCGCCTCGGTGGAGTTCTTGGTGAACACCACCTCGTCGACGCTCGGCGCGTTGATGAACGCGGCGATCTTCGCCCGCGCCCCCTCGTACGCCTCGGTGGCCTCGGTGCCCAGGGTGTGCACCGAGCGCGACACGTTGGCGTTGTGCCGCGCGTAGTGCTCGTCGAGCACGTCGAGCACCTGGCGGGGCTTGTGCGAGGTGTTGGCGCTGTCGAGGTAGACCAGCGGATGCCCGTTGATCTCCCGGTCCAGGATCGGGAAGTCGGCGCGCACCCGGGCCACGTCGAAACGCGGCACGTCGTCGTACTGCGGCATCCCCGGCGGGATCGCGATGCTGGTCATCTCGGCAGCGCCTCTCGCTCAGGCCTTGGCCGTGCCGGCCCCGGCGGCGTACCGCTCGTAGCCCTCGGCCTCGAGCTTGTCGGCCAGCTCCGGCCCGCCCTGCTCGACGATCCGGCCGGCCACGAAGACGTGCACGAAGTCCGGCTTGATGTAGCGCAGGATCCGCGTGTAGTGGGTGATCAGCAGCACGCCGGTGTCGCCGGTGTCGCGGACCCGGTTGACGCCCTCGCTGACCACGCGCAGCGCGTCCACGTCGAGGCCGGAGTCGGTCTCGTCGAGGATCGCGATCTTCGGCTTGAGCAATTCCAGCTGGACGATCTCGTGCCGCTTCTTCTCACCGCCGGAGAAGCCCTCGTTGACGTTGCGCTGGGCGAACGCCGGGTCCATCTGGAGGCGCTCCATCGCACCGCGCAGCTCGCCGCCCCAGGTGCGCAGCTTCGGCGCCTCGCCGTCGATGGCGGTCTTGGCGGTACGCAGGAAGTTCGCCACCGAGACGCCGGGCACCTCGACCGGGTACTGCATGGCCAGGAAGAGGCCGGCGCGGGCGCGCTCGTCGACCGTCATGGCCAGCACGTCCTCGCCGTCGAGGGTCACCGAACCGCCGGTGATCTCGTACTTGGGGTGACCGGCGATCGAGTACGCCAGGGTGGACTTGCCGGACCCGTTCGGGCCCATGATGGCGTGGGTCTCGCCGGACTTCACGGTCAGGTCGACGCCGGCCAGGATCGGCTTGAGCTCACCCTCGGGCAGCTTGACCGACACCTTCAGGTCGCGGATCTCCAGGGTGCTCATTATCGGGTCACTCCATTACTCGGCGTCAGGCTGAGGTAGATGTCGCCGTCGCGGACTTCGACGGGGTAGACGGGGACGGGTTCGGTCGCGGGCAGCCCGCTCGGCTCGCCGGTGCGCAGGTCGAAGCGCGAGCCGTGCAGCCAGCACTCGAGCGTGCAACCGTCGACCTCCCCCTCGGAGAGGGCGACCGAGGCGTGCGAGCACTCGTCGTAGGCGGCGTAGAACTCGCCGTCCTCGCCGTGCACCAGCGCGATCGGCGTGCCGTCGACGTCCGCGCTGATCGCGGTGCCCTTCGGCACGTCCTCGGTGGAGCAGATCCGGATCATCAGGCGCCCGCCTTGGCCAGCCGGGCCTCGATGGCGTCGCCGAGGCGCTCGCGCAGCTCCTCCACCGGGATCTTGTTGATCAGCTCGGCGAAGAAGCCGCGGACCACCAGACGGCGGGCCTCACCCTCCGGGATGCCCCGGGCCATCAGGTAGAACAACTGCTCGTCGTCGAAGCGGCCGGTCGCGCTGGCGTGGCCGGCGCCGGCGATCTCGCCGGTCTCGATCTCCAGATTGGGTACGGAGTCCGCCCGCGCGCCGTCGGTGAGCAGCAGGTTCCGGTTGATCTCGTACGTGTCGGTGCCGGTCGCCTCGGCCCGGATCAGCACGTCGCCCACCCAGACGGTGTGCGCGTCGTCGCCCTGCAGGGCACCCCGGTAGCCGACGTAGCTGCGGCAGTCCGGCACGGTGTGGTCCACCAGCTGCCGGTGCTCCAGGTGCTGGCCGGAGTCGGCGAAGTAGACGCCGTACAGCTCGGCCTCGCCACCCCGCCCGGTGTACTCCACGCTGGTGAACTGCCGGACCAGGTCGCCGCCGAGGGAGACCTGGATGTGCACCACCCGTGCGTCCCGACCCAGCTTGATCTTGAGGTGCTGCGCCTGGACCGCGTCGTCGGCCCAGTCGGCGACCGTGACCAGGGTCAGCTTCGCGCCGTCGGCCACGGCGACCTCGACGTTGTCGGCCAGGGTCGCCGAGCCGACGTGCTCCAGGACCAGGGTCGCCTCGGCGAAGCGGCCCACCTCGATGAAGGTGTGCCCGAACGCCAGGCTCTCCGCACCGCCGCCGACCACCCGCAGGCTCACCGGCGCGCCCACCACCACGTCACTGGCGACGGTGAGCAGCAGCGCCTCACCGGCGCCGCCGTACGCGAGCGCACTGACCCGGTCGACCGGCATGAGCACGCTGCCCACCCGCGGGTCGTCGGTGCCGATGCGCTCGACGGCCACGCCCTCGGGCAGGTCGCCGTACTCGTGCCGGACCGTGCCGGTCGCGGCCGGAGCCGCACCGGTCAGGCCACGGAGGCGCTTGAGCGGGGTGAACCGCCACTCCTCCTCCAGGCCGGTGAGGGCCGGGAAGTCGGCGACGTCGTACGAGCGCAGCGCCTGCGACTTGGTGCTGGGCGGCGCGGAAGCCTGGGTAGTCATTTCTTCCTTGGTCTGTTCTACGACGACGGTGTCAGGTCGGCCGGACGGGGGACGGGCGGCGTCAGCCGACCGCGCCCTCCATCTGGAGTTCGATCAGCCGGTTCAGCTCCAGGGCGTACTCCATCGGGAGCTCCTTGGCGATCGGCTCGATGAAGCCACGCACGATCATGGCCATCGCCTCGTCCTCGCTCAGGCCCCGGCTCATCAGGTAGAAGAGCTGGTCGTCGCTGATCTTGGAGACGGTCGCCTCGTGCCCCATCGACACGTCGTCCTCACGGATGTCGACGTACGGGTAGGTGTCCGAGCGGGAGATGGTGTCGACCAGCAGCGCGTCGCACTTGACCGTGCTACGGCTGTGGTGCGAACCCTCCAGCACCTGCACCAGACCCCGGTACGAGGTGCGGCCGCCGCCCCGGGCGATCGACTTCGACACGATGGTCGAGGAGGTGTGCGGCGCGGCGTGCACCATCTTGGCGCCCGCGTCCTGGTGCTGGCCCTCGCCGGCCATCGCCACCGAGAGCACCTCGCCCTTGGCGTGCTCGCCGGTCATGTAGACCGCCGGGTACTTCATCGTCACCTTGGAGCCGATGTTGCCGTCGACCCACTCCATGGTCGCGCCCTCGTGGCAGACGGCGCGCTTGGTCACCAGGTTGTAGACGTTGTTCGACCAGTTCTGGATGGTCGTGTAACGGCAGCGCGCGTTCTTCTTCACGATGATCTCCACGACCGCGCTGTGCAGCGAGTCGGAGGAGTAGAGCGGCGCGGTGCAGCCCTCGACGTAGTGCACGTACGCACCCTCGTCGACGATGATCAGCGTCCGCTCGAACTGGCCCATGTTCTCGGTGTTGATCCGGAAGTAGGCCTGCAGCGGGATCTCGACGTGCACACCCTTCGGCACGTAGATGAACGAGCCGCCGGACCACACGGAGGTGTTCAGCGCGGCGAACTTGTTGTCGCCGACCGGGATCACCGTGCCGAAGTACTCCTTGAAGACGTCCTCGTGCTCACGCAGCGCCGTGTCGGTGTCCAGGAAGAGGACGCCCTGCTCCTCAAGATCCTCACGGATCTTGTGGTAGACGACCTCGGACTCGTACTGCGCCGCGACACCGGCGACCAGGCGCTGCTTCTCCGCCTCCGGGATGCCCAGCCGGTCGTAGGTGTTCTTGATGTCCTCGGGCAGGTCCTCCCAGCTGGTGGCCTGCTTCTCGGTGGACCGCACGAAGTACTTGATGTTGTCGAAGTCGATCCCGGTGAGGTCCGCGCCCCACGCCGGCATGGGCTTACGGCCGAACAGCCGCAGACCCTTCAGCCGCAGGTCGAGCATCCAGGCCGGCTCGTTCTTCTTGGCCGAGATGTCCCGCACCACCGCCTCGTTGATGCCGCGCTGGGCGACCGCCCCGGCGGCGTCCGGGTCGGACCAGCCGTACTCGTAGCGACCCAGGGCGGCGAGCTGCTCTTCCTGGGTCAGGGGCTGGACGATCTGCTCGGTCATCTATCTGTCCTCACAGTGGTGACGGGATTACCGGATTGGGCGCGGGTCGGCTGGGTCGGAATGTGCGTGGTGCACACCCCGTCGCCGTGCGCGATGGTGGCCAGGCGCTGCACGTGGGTGCCGACCAGACGGGATATCACCGCGGTCTCGGCCTCGCACAGCTGGGGAAACTCGGCGGCCACGTGCGCCACCGGGCAGTGGTGCTGGCAGAGCTGCCCGCCGGAGGCGATCGTGGTCGCGTTGGCAGCGTATCCCTCGGCGGTGAGCGCTCCGGCGAGTGCCTCCGCCCGCGCGAGGGGATCGTCGCCGGCGTCCTCCATGGCGGCCCGACAGCGGGACTCCAGGGCGGACACCTGCTCGGTGGCGAACGCCTCGACCGCGCCCGAACCACCACTGCGGGCGATCCAGCGCAGCGCGGCGGTGGCCATGTTGTCGTAGTGATGGGTGCCACAGCGCACCCGCGCGGCCTCGGTCAGCAGGAACACCTTCGCCGGGCGGCCCCGACCACGACTGCCCTGCACGGTCTGCTCACGGGCGAACACGTCACCGTCGGCGAGCATCGCGTCGAGGTGCCGGCGGATCGCCGCCGGGCTCAGACCGAGCGCCACGCCGAGCTGCGCGGCGGTGGTGGCACCCCGCTCCAGCAGCAGCTGGGTGACCCGGTCCCGGGTGGAGACCTCGGCCGCCGCGGCGCCGGTGGACCCGGCCGAGGTGGTCACGACGGGCGCGGACACCGACGCGCCGACGGCCGCTGGGGCCGCCGACTGCTGCCCGGAGAGCGCCGCCGCGTTTTTCACAACGCCAACGTTACGTAATTACCCGGAGGGTGGCAAACCCGGGCTCCGGTGATCCGAACCACCGACCCGACCGAGTCGGACGAACCTCGATCACTACGGTGCGTAGGATTTGCGCCGTGAACCGAATCGTCCGTCCGGTCTCCGGCACCCTGCTGCGCCGCCTCGCCCTCGCCTCGATCATCGCGAACGTGGGCATCGTCGTCACCGGCGGGGCCGTCCGGTTGACCGCCTCGGGCCTCGGCTGCCCCACCTGGCCCCGGTGCACCGACGAGTCGTACGTCACGACACCCGAGATGGGCGTGTACGGGGTGATCGAGTTCAGCAACCGGATGCTGACCTTCGCGGTGGGGCTCATCGCGCTGGCCACCGTGCTGGCCGTACTGGCCCACCGGCCCCGCCGGCCCGGGCTGCTGGCCCTCGCCATCGCGGTCTTCCTCGGCATCCCCGCCCAGGCGGTGATCGGTGGCATCACCGTGCTCACCAACCTCAACCCGTGGGTGGTGGGGCTGCACTTCCTCGCCTCGATGGCGGTGCTCGCCGCCGCGTACGCCCTCTGGCGGCGGATCGGCGACCCGGACGGCCCGACGGTGGCCGTGGTGCCCGCCCCCCTGCGCGCGCTGACCCGCGTCACCACCGGCGTCGCCGCCGCCGTACTGGTCATCGGCACCTGGGTCACCGGCAGCGGCCCGCACGCCGGCGACCACGGCGCGGCCCGCAACGGGCTGGACCCGGAGTCGATCTCCCAGGTGCACGCCGACGGCGTCTTCCTGCTGATCGGCCTCTCGGTGGCGTTGATCTTCGCGTTCCGCGCGGTCGGCGCGTCCCGGGCCACCCGGGCCGCGATCGTCCTGCTCGCGGTGGAGCTGGGTCAGGGCGTCATCGGCTTCGTGCAGTACGTCACCCACGTGCCGGCGATCCTGGTCGGCGCGCACATGCTCGGCTCCTGCCTGGTGCTGCTGGCCACTCTCTCCGTCCAGTGGTCCACCCGCGAACGCCGCCCGAGCACCCCGACGCCCCAGACCGCCGCGGCCGACGTCGAAGCCGTCCCCGTCAGCGCCTGACGGCCCCGCGCCACGATCCGCGCACCGTCGCGGATGTTGCTGCCTCCGACGCACCGGAGACAGCACTTTCCCCGGTGTTGCGCGGATCGTGACCACAGCGCCTCGCGTGACCGCCCGGGAACGCGGCTCAGGCGCGCAGGGCCAGGTGGGTGGTGATCGCGGTGGCGAGGCGGTCGGGGGCGCCGTCGGCGTACCCGAGGAACAGCGACGGCTCGGTCAGCTCCAGCTCGACCAGGATGGGGTCGCCGTCCGGGCCGGGGATCAGGTCGACCCGGGCGTAGAGCAGCTGCCGCGTCCCGCCGGGCACGGTGGCGAGCGTCCGTTCGGCGACCGCCAGCTGGTCGGGGCGGGCGGTACGGGCGGTGATCTCCTCCGCCTTGTAGAGCCCGTCCGGGCCGTGGTCCGGGCCGGTCAGCATCGGGCCCTTGCGGATGGCGTGGCTGTACCTGAGCCCGGCCGGACCGGCCAGGTAGAGCAGTGCCGTCTCGCCCTCGGTGTCGACGGCACTCAGGTACGGCTGGACCATGGTCGTCCGGCCGGCGGTGGACAGCCGGCGTACGTGTGCCACGGCCAGGTCGCGGTGCTCCGGGTCGGCCAGGTCGTACCGGCCGGTGTCCTGGCTGCCCGCGCTGACCGCCGGCTTGATCACGTACTCGCCGGTGTCGGCGGGTGGCTGCCAACTCTCCCCCGGCTCGACCCAGGAGGTCGGCACGGTGGGCACTCCCGCGGCGCTCAGCTCGGCGAGGTAGCGCTTGTCGGTGTTCCAGCGCACCACGTCGGCCGGGTTGACCAGCGCCGGGACGGACGCGGCCCAGGTGACGAACTCGTCGCGGCGCAGCGCGTAGTCCCATGGTGAGCGGAGCACGACCAGGTCGTAGGAGGACCAGTCGACGTCGGGGTCGTCCCAGACGGCGGCCTCGACGGTGACGTCCCGGGCGGCGAGCGGCGCGAGGACCAGCCGGTCGTCCGGGTCGAGGTCGGTCAGGTCGGTGCAGGTGACGAGAGCGACCCGGGGTTTCCCCCGGGTCGACTGGTGGTGGTCGGTCAATTCAGCTGTCTATCTCAGCGGGCCATCGTGCGCCGGGCCATCGACCGCCAGAGGTCGTTGCTCGGACGCATCTGGTCCATCAGTTCACGCTCCCAGGCGTTCTCGACGGTGACTCCCGCCTTGGCGCACGCCTCCCGGGCGGTGACGGTGTCGTCGGCGAACTGGTCGCCCCACTCACCGTCGGAACCCACCAGGACGATCCGCGCGCCACGCTTGCCGACGTACTCGATGACCGCCTTCGCTCCGCCATGTCCGGCGGCGAACGCCTTGAGGCCGGCGACCAGGCCGTGGGGCGCCTGCTCACCGACGGTCTGCTCGGCCGTCAGCGTCGTATCGGAACCATCTGCCATGACGCGAAGCCTAAGCAGAGTTCCACTCGTCCGGGCGAGAACCATGAAGCTTTTGTGATGCCAATTACCTACAGGTTTAAGGAAGAGTACAGATTTGCTGTCCGGTTTTAGACGGACTTATGGGCTCAAAGCACCCTGACAAATCGGCCGTCGGTCGCCGCAGCTTGAGTCGATCCGACTCATGCCGAAAGTTACTCTGATGTGACGTTAAACCGGGAAAACTCATCCATGACGCTGATTAGTCAAGGATTGCCACCAGCGTGGCCAGGCAGGTCGAACCCCAGGTCAGAGCAGCGCGTCGAGCGCGACGGCCACGAAGACGATCGTGAGGTACGTGGTCGACCAGTGGAACAGCCGCATCGGCTTGACCGCCTCGCCGCGCGTCGCGCGAGCGCAGAGCCGGTGCGCCTCGACCAGGAAGACGGCGCCCACCACCAGCGTCGGCACGCCGTAGATCGCGCTGAGCCCCAGCGGCCAGACCGCCAGGGAGGTCAGCACGGTGAGCCAGGCGAAGATCAGGATCTCGGCGTTCACCCGGCGGGTGGAGGCCACCACGGGCAGCATCGGGATCCCGGCCCGGGCGTAGTCGTCCTTGTACTTCATGGCGAGCGGGTAGAAGTGCGGCATCTGCCAGAAGAAGACCACCGCGAACAGCCCCCACGCGGCCGGCGCCAGCGTGCCGGTCACCGCCGCCCAGCCGATGAGCACCGGAGCGGCACCGCAGGCGCCACCCCAGAAGGTGTTCGTCGGGGTGGAGCGCTTGAGCCACAGCGTGTAGACGACGTCGTAGTAGAGGATCGCGGCGAGGGTCAGCCCGGCGGCGAGCAGGTTGGTGAACGCCGCCATCAGGACGATCGAGACGGCCGCCAGCACCAGACCGAAGACCAGGGCGTTACGCGGCGACACGGTGTGCGCCGGCAGCGGTCGCCGCTTGGTACGCCGCATCAACTGGTCGATGTCCCGGTCGATGTAGCAGTTGATCACGCTGGCCGCTCCCGCGGCGAGCGAGCCACCGATGAGCACCACGGCCATCAGCCACAGCGACGGCAGGCCACCCTCGGCGAGCATCATCGCCGGCACGGTGGTGACCAGCAGCAGTTCCACGATGCGCGGCTTGGTCAGGGCCACGTACGCCGACACGATCGCGCGCACGTCCCGCCGCGCCACCGGACCCTCGGCCGCCCGCGCCGGGGGCTGCCCGGCGGGGTTGCTCGCGGGGCGCTCGGTGATCATGCTCACGGATTGCCACCTTCCGGCATCGGCACGGGGAGATCGGTCGGTCCAGCCCGCTCGGGGGCCGCACACCGACCCACACACTACGCGTTGTCGTTTTGGCTGCCCGGCCGACCCGACAACGGTGCGGGCCGTCACACCACCGGGTTGAACCACGCACGGCAACGTCACGTACCGCACACCATGCACAGATCCGTGGGCGGACGTTTAGGCCCGCTCGATAGGGTCACCAGTGAGGGTTCCGCCCATCTGCCAAGGAGCACAACCATCGTGGCTGCCAACCGACCCGAGCACTCCGAACTCAACTGGTCCGACCTCGATCGCCGGGCTGTCGACACCGTCCGCGTCCTGGCCATGGATGCCGTGGAAAAATCCGGCAACGGCCACCCGGGCACCGCGATGAGCCTGGCGCCCGCGGCCTACCTCCTGTTCAACCGGGTCATGCGGCACAACCCGGCCGACCCGAACTGGCCCGGTCGGGACCGGTTCGTGCTCTCCGCCGGGCACTCCAGCCTGACCCTCTACATCCAGCTGTTCCTGTCCGGCTACCCGCTGAGCCTGTCCGACCTGAAGTCGCTGCGGCAGTGGGGTTCGCTCACGCCGGGTCACCCCGAGCACGGGCACACCCCGGGCGTGGAAACCACCACTGGCCCGCTCGGGCAGGGCCTGGGTAACGCGGTCGGCATGGCCATGGCGGCCCGCCGCGAGCGTGGCCTGTTCGACCCGGAGGCCGAGCCGGGCGCGTCGGTCTTCGACCACAACATCTGGTGCATCGTCTCCGACGGTGACATCGAGGAGGGCATCAGCCACGAGGCCAGCTCCCTCGCCGGGCACCAGCAGCTGGGCAACCTCACGGTGATCTACGACGACAACGAGATCTCGATCGAGGACGACACCCGCATCGCCAAGAGCGAGGACGTGGCGGCCCGCTACGAGGCGTACGGCTGGCACGTGCAGACCGTGGACTGGCGCAGCGGCGACGCCGACCAGGGCGACTACCACGAGGACGTCGAGGCGCTGCACCGCGCGCTGCTGGCCGCCAAGGCGGAGACCGGGCGCCCCTCGTTCATCGCGCTGCGCACCATCATCGGCTGGCCCGCGCCCAACAAGAAGAACACCGGCAAGATCCACGGTTCGGCGCTCGGCGCCGACGAGGTGAAGGCCACCAAGCGGATCCTCGACTTCGACCCGGAGCAGACCTTCCAGGTCGACGAGGAGGTGCTCGGCCACGCCCGCACGGTGATGAGCCGCGGCGCCGACGCCGAGCAGGCGTGGACCACCTCGTTCGACGCCTGGAAGAAGGCCAACCCGGAGCGCACCGCGCTCTACGAGCGGATGGCCGGCCGGGTGCTGCCGGACGGCTGGACCGAGGCGATCCCGGTCTTCCCCACCGACGCCAAGGGCGTCGCCACCCGGGCGGCTTCCGGCAAGGTGCTGGAGGCGCTCGCGCCGGTGCTGCCGGAGCTGTGGGGCGGCTCGGCCGACCTGGCCGAGAGCAACAACACCACCATGAAGGGCGAGCCGTCGTTCATCCCGGCCGCGCACGCCACCAAGGACTTCCCCGGCCACGAGTACGGCCGCACGCTGCACTTCGGCATCCGTGAGCACGCCATGGGCGCGATCCTCAACGGCATCGCGCTGCACGGCGGCACCCGCCCGTACGGCGGCACGTTCCTGGTGTTCAGCGACTACATGCGTCCGTCGGTGCGGCTGGCCGCGCTGATGAAGCTGCCGGTGACGTACGTCTGGACGCACGACTCGATCGGCCTGGGCGAGGACGGCCCGACCCACCAGCCGGTGGAGCACCTGACCGCGCTGCGCGCCATCCCGGGCCTGGACGTGGTCCGCCCGGCGGACGCCAACGAGACCGCCTGGGCGTGGCGGCTGGCGCTGGAGCACACCGACCGGCCGACCGCGATGGCGCTGAGCCGCCAGCCGCTGCCGACGCTGGACCGGGAGGTCCTGGGCGACGCGGCCGGCGTGGCGAAGGGTGGCTACGTGCTGGCCGAGGCGTCCAACGGCAAGCCTCAGGTGATCATCGTCGGCACCGGTTCCGAGGTGCAGCTCTGCCTGACCGCCCGGGAGCGGCTGGAGGCCGACGGCACCCCGACCCGGGTGGTCTCGATGCCCTGCCAGGAGTGGTTCTACGAGCAGGACGAGGCGTACCGGGAGTCGGTGCTCCCGCGCGGGGTAAAGGCACGGGTGAGCGTGGAGGCGGGCATCGCGATGTCGTGGCGCGGAATCGTCGGTGATCTCGGCGAGAGCGTCAGCCTGGAGCACTACGGAGCGAGCGCCCCGCACACCGTGCTCTTCGAGCAGTTCGGGTTCACCGGAGACCGGATCGTGGCGGCGGCGCACGCCTCGCTGGCCCGGGTGGGCGACATCACCGGTTTCACGACCGGAAACTGAGGGAGCGTGGACGGCATGACCGACAAGTTGAATGAGCTCACCGCCGCGGGTGTGGCGGTCTGGCTCGACGATCTTTCCCGGGTGCGTTTGAGCTCCGGTGGGCTGGACCAGCTCCGCCGCGAGAAGCACGTGGCCGGGGTCACCACCAACCCGACGATCTTCGCGAAGGCGCTCAGCGACGCCGACGAGTACAACTGGCAGCTGCACGACCTCGCCACCCGTGGCGTGGACGTGGAAGAGGCCGTACGGATGCTCACCACGTACGACGTGCGGTGGGCCTGCGACGTGATGCGCCCGTCGTACGACGGCAGCGAGGGCGTCGACGGCCGGGTCTCCATCGAGGTGGACCCGCGGGTGGCACACGACAGCGACAAGACCGTGGCCGAGGCCAAGGCCCTGTGGTGGCTGGTCGACCGCCCCAACCTCTTCATCAAGATCCCGGCCACCGAGGAGGGCCTGTCGGCGATCACCGACACCCTCGCCGAGGGGATCAGCGTCAACGTGACGCTGATCTTCGGTCTGGACCGCTACTCGGCCGTGATGGAGGCGTTCATCGCCGGCCTGGAGCAGGCCAAGGCCAACGGTCACGACCTGTCGAAGATCGGCTCGGTGGCGTCGTTCTTCGTCTCCCGCGTCGACTCGGAGGTCGACAAGCGGCTCAAGAAGATCGGGTCCGAGCAGGCCAAGTCGCTGAAGGGCAAGGCCGCCATCGCCAACGCCCAGCTGGCGTACGAGCGCTACACCGAGGTGTTCTCCTCGGACCGCTGGAAGGCACTCGCCGTCGCCGGCGCGCACCCGCAGCGGCCGCTGTGGGCGTCGACCTCGACGAAGAACCCGGACTACCGCGACGTCATCTACGTCGAGGAGCTGATCGCCCCCGGCACCGTCAACACCATGCCGGAGTCGGTCATCCACGCGTACGCCGATCACGGCGAGACCCGCGGCGACACCATCACCGGCGCGTACGACGCGGCCCGCAAGGTCTTCGCGGACCTGGAGTCGGTCGGGGTGGACATGGACGACGTGATCGCCACCCTGGAGCGCGAGGGTGTGGAGAAGTTCGAGGCCAGCTGGCAGGAGCTGCTCGAGGGCGTCCGTAAGTCGTTGGAGGCGGCGGCCAGCGGCAAGGGCTCGCCGAACAAGGCGGCCAAGGGCAACGCGAAGGCCGCCGAGAAGGCCGGTGGTAACGCATGAGCGATCTACTCGCGCAGCCGGCCGAGGCCGCTGCCGGGCTCGCCGTCTACGGCGCGGACGCGGTCGACAAGTCCGCGCCGGCCTCCACCCGGGACGCGCTGGTCAAGGCCGGCGTCCCGGGCAAGCTGGCCGCCAAGGACCCGAGCCTGTGGGGTCCGGACGCCGAGGCCGAGGCGAAGATCCGGCTCGGCTGGGTGGACACCCACCGGCGCAGCCGGGAGCTGCTGGCGCAGCTCGCCGAGCTGACCGCGGAGCTGGCCGACCTGGACCACGTGGTCCTCGCCGGCATGGGCGGCTCGTCGCTCGCCCCCGAGGTGATCACCCGGACCCTGGGCCGGCCGCTGACCGTGCTGGACACCACCGACCCCGGGCAGGTCCGCGCGGCCCTGGGTGACCGGCTGGAGCGCACCGTCGTGGTGGTGGCCAGCAAGTCCGGCTCGACGGTGGAGACCGACAGCCACCGACGCGCCTACTGGCAGGCGTTCCTGGACGCCGGCATGACCGAGGCGGAGGCCGGCCGGCACTTCGTCATCGTCACCGACCCGGGCTCGCCGCTGGAGGCCACCGCGACCGAGATGGGCGCGTTCACCGTGCTCGCCGACCCGAACGTCGGCGGCCGGTACTCGGCGCTGACCGCGTTCGGGCTGGTGCCGTCGGCGCTGGCCGGCGTCAACGTCGGTGAGCTGATCGACCAGGCCGACGCGCTGGCCGCGTCACTCGGCGAGGACCGGGACAATCCGGCGCTGGCGCTGGGCGCCGCGCTGGGCGCCGCCGCCACGCTGGCCCGGGACAAGGTCGCGCTGATCTCCGACGGCACCGGCATCGACGGGCTCGGCGACTGGGCCGAGCAGCTGATCGCCGAGTCGACCGGCAAGGCCGGCGTGGGCATCCTGCCGGTGGTGGTGGAGTCCCCGCAGAGCCCCGGCGCGACCGGTTCCGACGTGCTGACCGTCACCTACGGCGGCGCGCTGGCCCCCGGCGACGTGCCGGGCGGCGGCACCGACCCGGACGTGGCGGTCAACGGCCCGCTCGGCGCGCAGTTCCTCGCCTGGGAGTACGCGACCGCGGTGGCCGGCGTGGTGCTCGGCATCGACCCGTTCAACCAGCCGAACGTCACCGAGTCCAAGGAGAACACCAACAAGATCCTCGCCTCGGGTCTGCCGGCGGAGACGCCGTCGTTCACCGAGGGCGCGATCGAGGTGTACGCGCCGCAGGGCGCCCCGGGTGACCTGGCCGGCGTGCTGCGGTGGCTGCTCGACGGGCTGGGCGACGACGGCTACCTGGCGGTCATGGCGTACCTCGACCGGTTCGCCGACGCCGACGCGGCCCGGCTGCGGCCGCTGCTGGCCGAGGCGGCCGGACGGCCGGTCACCTACGGTTGGGGGCCGCGGTTCCTGCACTCGACCGGCCAGTACCACAAGGGCGGCCCGCAGGTCGGCAGCTACCTGCAGGTGACCGGCGCGGTCGCCGAGGACCTGGACGTGCCGGGCAAGCCGTACACCTTCGGTGAGTTGCAGGCGGCGCAGGCCGCCGGCGACCGGCAGGCCCTGGCGGGTCGTGAGCGGCCGGTGCTGCGACTGCACCTGACCGACCGGGCCGCCGGCGTCGCCCAACTGCTCGACGCGGCCGGTGAGCTGCGGGCGTGAGGATGGACGATGTGACAGAAGCGGAAGCGAGGGGGCACCGTGAGCGCGAGGAGTGAGCCGGGGTTGCGAGCCCCGCAGTCGCGAACCGACGGTGGCTCGGTGAGCGCGAGGAGTGAGCCGGGGTTGCGAGCCCCGCAGTCGCGAACCGACGGTGGCTCGACGAACCCGCTACGCGACCCGCAGGACCGCCGGTTGCCCCGGATCCCGGAGCCCTGCGCTCTGGTGATCTTCGGGGTGACCGGGGACCTGGCCCGCAAGAAGCTGCTCCCCGCGGTCTACGACCTGGCCAACCGGGGGCTGCTGCCACCCGGTTTCGTGGTGCTCGGTTTCGCGCGCCGCGACTGGGGTGACGGCGACTTCGAGACACTGGCCTGCGAGGCGGCCCGCAAGCACGCGCGTACCCCGTGGCGGGACGAGGTGTGGGCGCGCCTGGCCGGCAACATCAAGTTCGTGGGCGGCTCGTTCGACGACGACGCCGCCTTCGACCAGCTCGCCTCGACGCTGGACGACCTTCGCCAGACCCACGGCATCCCCGGCAACGCGGCGTTCTACTTCTCCATCCCCCCGGCCGCGTTCCCCGTCGTGCTCAAGCAGCTGGCCCGCACCGGGATGGCCGACAACGAGAAGTCCGGCGGTTGGCGCCGGGTCGTGGTGGAGAAGCCGTTCGGCAACGACCTGCCCTCGGCGAAGGCGCTCAACGACCTCGTCGACGACGTGTTCACGCGGGAGGACGTCTTCCGCATCGACCACTACCTGGGCAAGGAGACGGTCCAGAACATCCTGGCCCTGCGGTTCGCCAACAATCTGTTCGAGCCGCTGTGGAACTCCAAGTACGTCGACTCGGTGCAGATCACCATGGCCGAGGACGTCGGCATCGGCACCCGCGCCGGCTTCTACGACACCGTCGGCACGGCCCGCGACGTCCTGCAGAACCACCTCCTCCAGCTCCTCGCCCTGGTGGCGATGGAGGAGCCGACCAGCTTCGACGCCGACGAGATCCGGGCCGAGAAGCTGAAGGTGCTCAAGGCCATCACCCTGCCGAAGGACGTGGCCCGCGACACCGTCCGCGGCCAGTACCTGCCCGGCTGGGTGGGCGGTGAACGCGCGGTGGGCTACCTGGAAGAGCGGGACGTGCCCGCCGACTCCACCACGGAGACGTACGTGGCGGTGCGGCTGGGCATCCAGAACCGCCGCTGGGCCGAGGTGCCGTTCTACATCCGGGCCGGCAAGCGGCTGCCCCGGCGGGTCACCGAGGTCGCCATCATGTTCAAGAAGGCGCCGCACCTGCCGTTCAACGACGCCGACATGGAGTCGTTGGGCAACAACCAGCTGGTCATCCGGGTGCAGCCGGACGAGGGCGTGGTGCTCAAGTTCGGCTCGAAGGTGCCGGGCACCACGATGGAGGTCCGCGACATCGCGATGGACTTCCAGTACGGCGAGGCGTTCACCGAGTCCAGCCCGGAGGCGTACGAGCGTCTGGTGCTGGACGTGCTGATCGGTGACCGCACCCTGTTCCCCGACGCGTCCGAGGTCGAGCAGAGCTGGCAGGTGATCGACCCGCTGGAGCACGCCTGGGAGGGCACCACACCCGAGCCGTACCGCGCCGGCGAGTGGGGGCCGCGCGCGGCCGACGAGATGCTGGCCCGCGAGGGTCGCGCTTGGAGAAGAGCATGATCGGGCTGTGGGACACCACCGGCAACGAGGTGGTCAAGGCGCTCGCCGCCGAGCGGCGCAGCGCCGGTGGGGTGGCCAGCGGCATGGCGCTCACCCTCATCGTGGTGGTGGACGAGCGGCGGGTCCGCGAGGCCGAGGCGGCGGCGACCATCGCCGCCGCCGCCCACCCGTGCCGGCTGGTGGTGGTGGTCCGCTCCGACATCGAACGGGAACGCAACCGGCTGGACGCGGAGATCGTGGTCGGTGGCCGGCTCGGTCCGTGCGAGGCGGTCGTCACCCGGATGTACGGGCGACTGGCGCTGCACGCCGAGTCGGTGGTGATGCCGCTGCTCGTTCCGGACGTGCCGGTGGTCACCTGGTGGCACGGCGAACCGCCGGCGGAGATCGCCACCGACTTCCTCGGTGTGGTCGCCGACCGGAGGATCACCGACTCGGCGCAGGCCGCCGACCCGGTGGAGGCGCTGCGGCAGCGGGCCCGGGACTACGCCCCGGGTGACACCGACCTGGCGTGGACCCGGATCACCCCGTGGCGGACCCTCGTCGCGGGGGCGTTCGACACCACCGAGGCGAAGGTCACCGAGGCGACGGTCGTCGCGCCGCCCAGCGACCCGACGGCGACGCTGATGGTCGGCTGGCTGGCCAGCCGGCTCGGCATCACCCCGCGACGGGTGGACACCAACGAGTTCCCCCGGATGCGGGAGGTGCAGTTGACCTGCGCCAACGGCGACCAGCTGACGTTGACCCGCGAGGACAGCCTCGCGGTGTTCCGGCGTACCGGTCAGGACGACCGGACCCTGCCGCTGGTCCGTCGACCGCTCGGTGACGAGCTGGCCGAGGAGCTGCGCCGTCTCGACGCCGACCAGGTGTACGCGGAGGCGCTGGGCGCGACCGTTGGGCTGCGCGGCCTGGAGCAGCGTCCCCCGCAGCGGGTGCACGTCTGGAAGGATCCGGCCACCGCGCGCCGCGCCGAGGCCGGGGTCACCGCGCACTCCGGTACGAGCGGCGAGAGCTGAGCCCGATCCGGGGCACGACGTCGGGGCAGGGCCGGGGCGATCCCGGGCCCTGCCCCGGCACCCTCGGGGCACCTGCCCCGCCCACCACCTCCGGGCGTACCGCCCGGCACGCGACAGCGACCGCTCAGCGGTCGGGAAGGCACAACCCATGAGTGAGGCGAGTGTCGCCGTCCACGCCGACGCCGACCTGCTGGCGCAGGCCGTGGCGGCCCGGCTGCTGGTGAAGCTGCTCGACGCGCAGGCAGACCGGGGTGAGGCCTCGGTGGTGCTCACCGGTGGCCGGATCGCCGCGGCCGTGTACCGGGCGGTGGCGACGCTGCCGGCCCGTGACGCGGTGGACTGGTCCCGCGTCGACGTGTGGTGGGGCGACGAGCGCTTCCTGCCCGCCGGCGACCCGGAGCGCAACGAGACCCAGGCGCGGGCCGCCCTGCTGGACGTCGTGCCGCTGGACCCGGCCCGGGTACACCCGATGCCGGCCTCCGACGGCCCGGCCGGCAACGACCCCGAGGCGGCCGCCGCCGCGTACGCCGAGGAGTTGGCGCGTTCCGCACGGCCGGGGCACGCCGCGCTGCCGCACTTCGACGTGCTGATGCTGGGCGTCGGGGAGGACGGGCACGTCGCGTCGGTGTTCCCGGGGCACCCGGTGCACTACGACACCCGGCCGGTCAGCGCGGTGCGGGGCAGCCCGAAGCCCCCGCCGGTGCGCACGACCCTCACCCTCGCGACGATCAACACCGCCGAGGAGGTCTGGTTGGTCGCCGGCGGCGCGGACAAGTCCCGGGCGGTGGGTATGGCGCTGGCCGGTGCCGGGCCGGTGCAGCTGCCGGCGGCCGGGGTGCACGGCGTGGACCGTACCCGCTGGCTGTTGGACCGGGCCGCGGCGGCCGACGTGCCCGCCCGTCTGCGCAGCCTGCGCTAGGGCGGGACACGTCCCCGCGCTACTCGCCCCTGCGGCGGCGTAGCGCGGCCAACGCCTCGTTCAGCAGCGCCTCCCCCTCTTCGGCGGTGCGCCGCTCCATCACGTACGCCAGATGGCTCTTGTACGGTTCGGCGCGGACCCGGCCGGGCGGGTTGTGTTCATCCTGCCCGGCGGGCAGCCCGCAGCGGGGGCAGTCCCACAGTGGCGGCGCCGCGACGTCCGCGGCGATACGGATGGTGATCCGATGGTCGTTGCGACACCAGTAGGTGACGTCCTGACGGGGTGCGGGTTGGTGCCGCTCGTCCGGGCGGACGGGCGCCGACCCGACCCGGACGCCGCGGATAACGTTGCCACTCGGCACGGCTGCTTGCTCCTGTCGTCGGAGGGGACCCGCCGTCTTCGTGGGTGGGCGGCGGGCGACGCGGTGCAGCGGGGAAAAGCCTGCGCGCGGCCCGTCGAGTGACGGACCGCGCGCAGATTGTACGACTTGACTGGCCTGCTCAGGCGCCGCTGTTCATCTGGAGGCGGAGCCAGAGCCCGAGACCGACGATGGCGGCGAACCAGACGACGCCCACCAGAACGGTGTAACGATCCAGGTTCTTCTCCGCCACCGAGGAGCCGGCGAGGCTGGAGCTGACACCACCGCCGAACATGCTCGACAACCCGCCGCCCTTACCGCGGTGCAGCAGGATGAGCAGGGTGAGCAGAACGCTCGTGATGACCAGCAACACGATCAACGTGTACGCGAACCAGATCGGCATGGCTGGGGGCAGTCCTCTCGTAGCGATCCTCGCCCGGACAGGTCGGGCACGGTGGCACCGGCCGGTGGACGGGCGGTGTCAAGGATAGCGAGCGATCAGCGGGCGATGTGCTCGGGGAACCGGCAGATCTGCGCGAATTCCTCCGCGTCCAGGCTGGCACCCCCCACGAGGCCCCCGTCCACGTCCGGCTGGGCCATGATCGAGGCGACGTTGGACGCCTTGACCGACCCACCGTAGAGGACCCGGACCGCATCGGCGGTCTCCTGGTCGAAACGCTCCGCCAACCGCTGGCGGATCGCACCGCAGACCTCCTGGGCGTCCTCCGGCGTCGCGGTCTTGCCGGTGCCGATCGCCCAGACCGGCTCGTACGCGATCACGACCTGCCGCACCTGCTCGGCGGTGAGCCCGGCGAGGCCACCGTCGAGCTGGTCGGCACAGTGCGCCACATGGGTGCCCTGCTCGCGTACGTCCAGCCCCTCCCCCACGCAGAGGATCGGGGTCAGGCCGTGCGTCAGCGCCGCCTTCACCTTGGCGTTGACCACGCCGTCGTCCTCGTGGTGGTAGGCCCGCCGCTCGGAGTGCCCGACCACGACGTACGTGCAGCCGAGCTTGGCCAGCATCGCACCGGAGATGTCACCGGTGTACGCGCCCGAGGCGTGCGGGGACAGGTCCTGCCCGCCGTAGCCGATCAGCAGCTTGTCGCCGTCCACCGCGGTCTGCACCGTCCGCAGGTCCGTGAAGGGCGGCAGCACGACCGTCTCGACCTCGGTGAGCTGCTTCTCGGTGAGGCTCGCGGCCAGCTTCTGCACCAGCAGGTTGGCCTCGAGGTGGTTGAGGTTCATCTTCCAGTTGCCGGCCATCAACGGCCGGCGGGTGGTGCTCGCCATTCAGTTCTCCAGGGCCGCGATGCCGGGGAGGGTCTTGCCCTCGAGGTATTCCAGGGAGGCGCCGCCGCCGGTGGAGATGTGATTGAAATCAGTCTCGTCCAGCCGCAACGCACGGACCGCGGCCGCCGAGTCGCCGCCACCGACGACGCTGAACGCGTCGGCCTTGGTGATCGCCTCGGCGATGCCCCGGGTGCCGGCCGCGAACGCGGCCATCTCGAACACGCCCATCGGCCCGTTCCAGAAGATCGTCTTCGCCTGGGACAGCGCGGCGGCGAAGCCGGCCACCGTCTCCGGGCCGATGTCCAGACCCAGCCGGTGACTCGGGATGCCGTCGACGCGGACCGTGTCGTGCGCGGCGTCCGGGGCGAACGCGTCCGCGACCACCACGTCGACCGGGAGCAGGATCTTGCCGTCGGCCCGCTCCAGCAGGTTACGGCAGGTCTCCACCATGTCCTTCTCCAGCAGCGACGTGCCCACCTCCAGGCCCTGGGCCTTGAGGAAGGTGAAGCACATCCCGCCACCGATGAGCAGCCGGTCGACCGTGGGCAGCAGCGCCTCGATCACGGCCAGCTTGTCGGAGACCTTGGAACCACCGAGCACCACCACGTACGGCCGCTCGGGGCTGCCGGTGAGCTTGGAGAGCACCTCGACCTCGCGCAGCACCAGCCGACCCGCCACGTGCGGCAGCCGGGCCGGAACGTCGTACACGCTGGCGTGCTTGCGGTGCACGGCGCCGAACGCGTCGTCGACGTACGCGTCGCCGAACGCCGCGAGCTGGTCGGCGAACGCACCCCGCTCGGCCTCGTCCTTGCTGGTCTCACCGGCGTTGAAACGCAGGTTCTCCAGGAGGGCGACCTGGCCGTCGGCCAGGCCGGCGACGGTGGAACGAGCCGAGTCGCCGACGGTGTCGGTGGCGAAGTGCACCGGCGCGCCGAGCAGCTCACCGAGCCGCCCGGCGACCGGGCTCAGGCTGAACTGCGGGTCCGGAGCGCCCTTCGGGCGACCCAGGTGCGAGCAGACGACCACCTTCGCGCCGGCCTCGACCAGCGCGCCGAGCGTCGGCAGCACCGCGCGTATCCGGCCATCGTCCGCGATCCTCACTCCGTCCGGAGTGCCGCCTTGCGGCGCGGAGGCGGAGTTATGATCGTCGATGGCACCGGTCTGCTTGTCGAGCGGGACGTTCAGGTCGGCGCGCACCAGCACGCGCCGACCCGACACCCCCTCGGCGAGCAGGTCGTCGAGGGTACGGATGCTCACAGCGACGAACCGACCAGCTTGACGAGGTCGACGAGGCGGTTGGAGTAGCCCCACTCGTTGTCGTACCAGCCAACGACCTTGACCTGGTTGCCGACGACCTTGGTCAGCGGCGCGTCGAAGATGCACGACGCCGGGTCGGTGACGATGTCGGTGGAGACGATCGGGTCCTCGTTGTAGACCAGGATGCCCTTGAGCGGGCCGTCCGCGGCGGCCTTCAGCGCGGCGTTGACCTCGTCCACGGTGGTCTCGCGGCCCACGTTGACGGTGAGGTCGGTGACCGAGCCGGTCGGGATCGGCACCCGCAGGGCGTACCCGTCGAGCTTGCCCTTGAGGTCCGGCAGCACCAGGCCGATGGCCTTGGCGGCGCCGGTCGAGGTCGGCACGATGTTCAGCGCGGCGGCCCGGGCCCGACGCAGATCCGAGTGCGGCGCGTCCTGCAGGTTCTGGTCCTGGGTGTACGCGTGGATCGTCGTCATCAGACCGTGCTGGATGCCGAACGTGTCGTGCAGAACCTTCGCCATCGGCGCGAGGCAGTTGGTGGTGCACGAGGCGTTGGAGATGATGGTGTGCTTCGCCGGGTCGTAGGTGTCGTGGTTGACACCCATGACGACCGTGACGTCCTCGTTCTTCGCCGGAGCGGAGATGATGACCTTCTTGGCGCCGCCGTCGACGTGCGCCTTGGCCTTGGTGGCGTCGGTGAAGAAGCCGGTCGACTCGATGACGACGTCGGCGCCGACCTCGCCCCACGGCAGCGCCGCCGGGTCCTTCTCCGCGTACGCCTTGATGGTCTTGCCGCCGACGGTGATCTCGTCGGCGGTGGCCTTCACCTCGTACGGCAGGCGACCCAGGATGCTGTCGTACTTGAGCAGGTGGGCGAGCGTGGCGTTGTCGGTCAGGTCGTTCACCGCCACGACCTCGATGTCGGCGTCGGACGCCAGCACTGCCCGGAAGAAGTTACGGCCGATCCGGCCGAAGCCGTTGATGCCAACCCGGATGGTCACAGGTCCCATCTCCTCGCGTTCTGGTCCGCCGGCTTCATGACAACGGGCCGGCGGGAATGGTGTGCGCCGACCGTTGGAGCCGGCCGTCGACGGTTCATCTCGGCCACCCCGCCGCGCGGTCTGAGGACCTGACCGCCCGAGGCGGTGGGCACGACGAGAAGTGCCGGTGTCGGCCCCCTTGCCGTACGCAGCGACCCTATCCGAGCGTGCGAGACCACGCTGCGCCGGGTCGTGCTCCCGGGCGCACCGTGCGGCCCCACCGTCCTATCAGACCACGAGCATGTCGGGCGTGACGGCTGCTTCCGTATCCGGGATGCCCAGGTCCCGGGCCCGCTTGTCGGCCAGCGCCAGGAGCCGGCGGATCCGCCCCGCGATGGCGTCCTTGGTCAGCGGGGGGTCGGCCAACGCGCCCAACTCCTCCAGCGACGCCTGCCGGTGCTCCAGGCGCAGCCGACCGGCGTCGGTCAGGTGGTTGGGCGCCTCGTCGGCCAGGATCTCCAGCGCACGGGTCACCCGGGCAGCGGCGGCCACGGCGGCACGCGCGGAGCGGCGCAGGTTGGCGTCGTCGAAGTTGGCCAGCCGGTTGGCGGTGGCCCGCACCTCGCGGCGGACCCGCCGTTCCTCCCACGCCAGCACGCTGGAGTGCGCGCCGATGCGGGTGAGCAGCGCGGCGATGGCGTCGCCGTCCTTGACCACGACCCGGTCGACCCCGCGTACCTCACGGTTCTTGGCGGTGATGCCGATCCGGCGGGCCGCGCCGACCAGCGCGAGCGCCGACTCCGGCCCCGGGCAGGTGATCTCCAGGGCGCTGGAGCGGCCGGGCTCGGTGAGCGAACCGTGCGCCATGAACGCGCCGCGCCACGCGGACACCGCGCAGCAGACGTTCGCCGCCACGACGTGCGGGGGCAGCCCGCGCACGGGCCGGCCACGCACGTCCAGCAGGCCGGTCTGCCGGGCGAGGGCCTCGCCGTCCTTGACCACCCGGACGATGAAGTGGCTGCCCTTGCGCAGCCCACCGGAGGCCAGCACGTGGATCTCGCTGGGATAGCCGTAGACCTCGGCAATCTCCCGCCGAAGCCGCCGGGCCACCGCGCCGGTGTCCAGTTCAGCCTCCACCACCACGCGGCCGGAGACGATGTGCAGCCCACCGGCGAAGCGCAGCAGCGCAGCCATCTCCGCCCGCCGACAGCAGGGCTTGGGCACGTCGACCCGACTCAGCTCGTCCTTGACCGCAGCCGTCATCGCCATTGTGCGTCCCCTCACGGACCGGTTCCGGCGTGTCGCCGGAGATTACGTACGTGTCTAACGATCGGCGCCCAGGACAGGCACCAGCGCGGCGCCCAGGGCAGCCGGATCATGGCGGGGAGTGCCGTCGAGGACGGCGACGGGGGCGAGGACCAGGCGGGCACCCAGCGATTCTGCCGCACGTTCGACCGGTTCGGGGTCACCCACCGCCTTGGCGTCGGCCAGCACGAGATCCACCTTGAGCTCGGGAAGATACCAGCGCAGCGCCGCGAGATGATCGGCGACGGAGAGCCCGAGGGTCTCCTTCTCCGCGGCGAGGTTCAGCGTGACCAGCCGCCGGGCCGGGCTGGACACGATCGCGTCGGCCAGCTGCGGCACCAGCAGATGCGGCAGCACGCTGGTGTACCAACTCCCCGGCCCGAAGATCAACCAGTCCGCCGAGCCGATCGCGGCGAGCGCCTCGGCGCAGGCCGCCGGGGCGGCCGGGGTGAGCCGCAGCGACTCGACGTGCCCGGTCGTGACCGCCACCTGGTGCTGGCCGCGGACGGTACGCACCTCGTCCGGCGCGGCCGGGTCGACCCCGCGCACCCGGGCCTCGATACCGACCGGCTGGCGGGACATCGGCAGCACCCGGCCGACCGCGCCGAGCATCGCCCCGGCGTGCTCCAGCGCCGCCACCGGGTCACCGAGCAGCTCCATGAGGCCGCAGAGGACCAGGTTGCCCACCGCGTGCCCGGCCAGCCCGTCGCTGCCATGCGGGCCGGCACCGCGCCGCTCCGGGCCGTCGGCCGCCGCCGGGGCCGGATCTCTCGCGCCGGACCGGGGTACGCCGAGCGGCACGGCCGCGAAGCGGTGCTGGAAGAGGCCGGCGCTGCGCCGGGTGGCCGGATGGTCACCGGCCAGCGCGACCAGGGCCTGCCGCAGGTCGCCCGGCGGCAGACCACCGCGCTCGGCGCGCAGCCGGCCACTGGAACCGCCGTCGTCGCCGACCGTGACCACCGCGGTGATGTCCAGGTCGAGTTCGGGGGCGCAGTGGCGCAGCGCGCGCAGCGACGCGGACAGCCCGTGCCCGCCGCCGAACGCCACCACCCGGCGCGCCGTCATTCCCGCCCCAGGTCGCGGTGCTGCGCGTTGGCCGCCAGCCCGGACTGGCGCAGCCGCCCGGCCAGCTCCTCGGCGATGGCCACGCTGCGGTGCTTGCCACCGGTGCAGCCCACGGCGACGGTCAGGTACCGCTTGCCCTCCCGCTCGAACCCGGTGGTGGTGGCGTTGACCAGGTCGGCGTACGAGGCGACGAACGCGTCCGCGCCCTCCTGACCCAGCACGTACGCGCTGACCGCCTCCTCCCGACCGGTGTGCTCCCGCAGCTCCGGCACCCAGTACGGGTTGGGCAGGAAGCGGGCGTCCAGCACGAAGTCGGCGTCGGGCGGCAGGCCGTACTTGAAGCCGAACGACAGCACGGTGACCCGCAGCCGGCGGGCGTCCTCGCCGCCGAACAGCTCCTCGATGCGCCGCCGGAGCTGGTTGACGTTCAGGTGACTGGTGTCGATGATCACGTCGGCCTGGTCGCGGGCCTCCTCCAGCAGGCCGCGCTCCACGGCGATGCCGTCGGCCAACCGCCCGTCGCCCTGCAACGGGTGCGACCGGCGCACGCTCTCGAACCGTCGGATCAGCACCTCGTCGTCGGCGTCGACGAAGACCACCCGGGGCGAGAAGCCGCGTTCCTTGAGCTCGCGGATCGCCCCGGCCAGGTCGGTGGAGAAGGCCCGCGAGCGGACGTCGAGCACCATCGCCGTACGCCGGGCCGCTCCCCCGGCCTTGAACGCCAACTCGGCCATGTCGAGCATCAGCGCCTGCGGCAGGTTGTCCACCACGTAGTAGCCGACGTTCTCCAACGCGCGGGCGACGGTGCTGCGACCGCCACCGGACACCCCGGTGACCACCACCAGAGTGGTCTCCGACTCGGCCGTCGGCTGCCCGTCGCCGACTGTGTGCGCCTCGCTCACCCGTACCCCCAAGCCGTGGCGCCGCGGCCGCCATCGGCCGCGATTGGTCAATCAGCGACTCTATCCCGCCGCGCGGGAGAGGTCGGGCACCCGTGGCCGCTCGGACGTCGACGGACCGGCCGGCGGTCGCCCTCCCGACAGTCACCGCCCTTGATGACGATCAGTAATCATCTATAAGCTCCTCGTGATCGCCGCAGGTCAACGCCGACATCTGGGAGGGTGCGATGCACGATCTGGCGGACAAGAACAAGTACATCGGCTTCCTGTTCATGCGGATCAACCCGGAGTACTTCGCCCTGGGCCGGGAGGGCATCCACGAGGTCTCCGCCGAGCACGCCCGGGATCTGGGCCGCTTCGCCAAGCAGCTCACCCACGTCGTGTGCACCGGGGTGAACGGCACGTACGACCAGATCACCATGGTCGAGGCCGACACCCTGGAGGAGATCAACGCGGCGGCCACCGCGTTCCGGATGGGCAACAAGGCCCGCTACATCGAGATCGTCGACATCGTGGTCGGGATGAAGGCACCGCCGCGCGGCCTGGCCAACCGGTCCAGCCAGCCGGGCTGAGGCCGTCGCCCGTCCGGCGCACCCGTCGCTCGGGTGCGCCGGACGGATCCCCGGCCGATGCCTACAGCGCCTTCCTGGACGCACAGCTCAACGAACTCAACCGCACTCAGACGGACCTGACCGCCTGGCAACCGCCGATCACCCGCGGCCGGCAACGCGGATCATGACGACCGTCAGCGGCGGTGCCGAAGCGCCTTGACCCGTTGCTGACCAAGCACGGCGAGGTAATCGTTCGGCTCATCAAGGCACGAGTCGACGTCGGCCGCCTCGACGATCTCGACCAGTCGGGCGGCCAACTCGTCGGGATCCGGCTGCACCTGCTCGCAGAGCTGGACGTGGACCGCCCGTAGGGCACCGCCGATCTCGGCCGGCTCATCCTCGTACGTCTCCCAGGCGTCGTAGAGGTAGGTGGCGAGGCCGTCCCACGTGCGGGCGGCCCGCTCGACCAACAACAGCGCTTCCTGGGTCGGCGGCCGTTGGGCAAGCACCTCGATCTCCTCGACGATCGCCCGACCGGCCTTCTCCACATCGTGCAGATCCCAACGGCTGCCGCTGGTCGCCTCGTGGGCCAGGTTGTCGATCGTCCGACGGATGCCGGCCAGCTCCGCAGCGGAGAAAGCCGTGAGTTGGCCAGCCTGCCCGCGCAGCCGGTTTTCCAAGACACGATCCGTGGCTGCCCACTCGGCGACCAACAGCGCCAAGCGTCGGGCGGGGATGCTGCTCGCGACTTCGGCCAACTCGGCGGCCCTCGGGTCGATCGCCAGAGCCGACGGCGGGGTGGCCGCCGACGACCACGTGAAGCCGCCGTCCAGGGCAGTGGCGGTGAGGGCCACGGCGTGGGCGCACAACTCCTCGGCGGCTGCGCAGTCGCACTCGGCGGTGAAACCGTCTGCCGTGATACCCACCCAGACTTCGAACGGAGGCTGCCCGGCCTCACGGAACACGTAGGAAACTCCCCCACCGGCCGGCCTCGGCACCACCGGTTGATCAGATGCTTGAAGCTTGTCCGCCGCTGCACAGACCATAGGTCCGGCCGCGTCCCGGAGTGCGTCGATGTCGATGCGTACCGCCATGGGTGCCATCCAACCGGATGGAGGTGATGCCGCCGGCATCAGGGCGACCGACACCTTGCCGCAGGCGTCAGCCGAGCGGGCCGCGCCGCAGACCGGTCACGAACGACAACCAAGCGTCCCGGTCGAAGAGAAGCGCCGGCCCGCCCGGATCCTTGGAATCCCGCACTGCCAGCCCACTCGACACCTCGCCGACCTCAACGCAATTCGAATCGTTGGCGCCGCTTCGGCTGCTCTTGCGCCAGGCAACCTGTGCCAGATCCGGAAGGGTCATCGCTAGCGCTCCAAGTAATCGGCCTCAGTCCGGGAGCTCGGCAGCAACCCGCGTTAGAAGGTCCGCAGACCGGTCAGGGTCGAGCGCCTTGGCCCGAAGGTGGTCGAACATGAGTCTATAGCGGGCCATCTGTCGGTCCTCCTCCAGCAACAGCGTGCTGGTGTCGTTGCTGAGGTAGACCACCGGCGGATCAAGCATCGGGTCGGCATAGCCCAGCACCGTGAAAGCTCCACCCATCGCCGCGTGCGCTCCTGCCGCGAACGGCACGACCTGTATCTCCACCGTGGGCATCTCACACGCCTCGACCAAGCGCGCAAGCTGCGCACGCATCACCGTCGGGCCACCAACCATCCGGCGCACGACCGCCTCGTCCAACACAGCCCACAAGGACGGCGGCGCGTCACGGGCCAACAGAGCTTTTCGCGCGAGCCTCGCCGCCACTACGCGATCGGTCTCGTCCTGGTCGGCGGTGCTGCGTCCGGCCTTGACGATCGCGCGGACGTACTCCTCTGTCTGCAACAGGCCGGGAACGTACAGACTCTCGAACGCGCTGATCGACGTGGCCTCTGCCTCGAAGCCGACGTAGTCGTCCGGCAGCACGTCGCCGTAGGCGCTCCACCAGCCTTTCTGGCGAGACTGCCGAAGCAAACCGGTCAGCGACTCCCGCTCCTCTTCGGAGGCGTCGTAGAGGTCGAGCAACGGAGGCATGTCCTTCGGCATCACCCGGGAGTGCCCGAGTTCGAAGCGGATGACCTTGGTCCGATGCCAGCCCAGGATCTTGGCCACCTCCTCGGCGGTGTGTCCGGTGCGGTCCCGCAGGCGGCGCAACTCGCGCCGCAGACGGCGGGCTCTGATCGTCGGACTTGGCACCTGCGACATCGCCAACATCACCTCCACTGCGAGTAATCGATTCTCGCCTGGGAGCAACCACAGATCAAGTACTTGAAGGAAGAAAAGACGACGTTGCATTTCGTTCCCTCGTGGTCCAGTCTCTAGGTAATTGCTCGCTACGGAGAGGCAGGGGCTGGTGACTGACAACCGATCGTCGCGGTGGGAGCGGGAGCCGCAGCAGCGCAACGGCTTCCAGGACGACCTGAGCGCCGTACTCGACGGGGCCGACGTGTCCGAGCGGGTCCGGGCCGCCATCGCGCACGCGCTGGCGGAACCAAACGCTCTGTCCGCGTACGTCACATCTTTGGTCAGCCGCTACACGACGGAGCGCGAGCGGCGGTCGGGCCGCAACGGGCCGGCGGCCGGCGGCTTTCGGATGCCCCGGCGCTGGACTCTGCACCTGACCTACCTGGCGACCGACGTGACGGAGGCCCGCGACCAGGCCGTCGTCTACACGGAGGGGTTGACGATCCTGCGGCCCGAGATGCCGGCGGGGGCCGCGCTGCTGTCCCGGGCCGACGCCTGGAACCACGTCGAGCCGGTCTTCTGCGGCCGGGTCGGTCCCGACAAAGAGGTCTGCATGGACGTCACCGGGCACCCTGGCTTCCACAGCGCGGCCGGCATCGGCGGGCTCTGCTGGGGTGACGGGGATGGCGAGACGGGGCAGTAACGGCCCCCATCGCACCCTCGGTTGTCGCCGTGCTGGTACTCGCGGCCAACTGCCGCCGTTCCCGGAGCCGTCGGCCACCAACCATCGAGTCGATGCTGGTCGGCAGGACCATCGACCATGCCGACCTCGTGGCCGGCCTGCGAGCGGTCTGCAGACGCTGATGTCGGAGCCGGCTCGTAGACTCCGCGGATGGCTTCCCCCACCGACCTGCGTACCGACGGCGCGCTGGACGTGCTGCGCCGGGTGTTCGGCTACGACGCCTTCCGCGGCTTCCAGCAGGACGTGATCGGCCACGTGGTCGCCGGTGGCGACGCGCTGGTGCTGATGCCCACCGGCGGCGGCAAGTCGCTGTGCTACCAGATCCCGGCCCTGGTCCGCGACGGCGTCGCGGTCGTCGTGTCGCCCCTGATCGCGCTCATGCAGGACCAGGTGGACGCGCTCACCGCGGTCGGCGTCCGCGCCGGCTTCCTCAACTCGACCCAGAGCCTCGACGCCCGACGCCGGGTCGAGGCCGCCTTCGTCGCCGGCGAGTTGGACCTGCTCTACCTGGCCCCGGAGGCGCTCGGCGTCCGCTCCACCCTCGCCCTGCTGGACCGGGGGCGCATCTCCCTGTTCGCGATCGACGAGGCGCACTGCGTGTCCCAGTGGGGGCACGACTTCCGCCCCGACTACCTCGCGCTGTCGATGCTGCACGAGCGCTGGCCGCAGGTCCCCCGGATCGCGCTGACCGCCACCGCGACGAGCGCCACCCGCACCGAGATCGCCACCCGGCTCAAGCTCGACGACGCCCGGCACTTCGTGGCCAGCTTCGACCGGCCCAACATCCAGTACCGGATCGTGCCCAAGCGGGAGCCGCGCAAGCAACTACTGGCCCTGCTGCGCGACGAGCACCCCGGCGATGCCGGGATCGTTTACTGCCTGTCCCGCGCCTCGGTGGACAAGACCGCCGAGTTCCTCGTCGCCAACGGGGTCGCCGCCCTGCCGTACCACGCTGGCCTGGACGCGGCCACCCGCGCGGCCAACCAGCAGCGCTTCCTGCGCGAGGACGGCCTCGTCATGGTCGCCACCATCGCCTTCGGCATGGGCATCGACAAGCCCGACGTCCGGTTCGTCGCCCACCTCGACCTGCCCAAGTCGGTCGAGGGCTACTACCAGGAGACCGGCCGTGCCGGCCGTGACGGCCTGCCGTCCACGGCCTGGCTGGCGTACGGGCTGCAGGACGTGGTCCAGCAGCGCAAGATGATCGAAACGTCCGACGGTGACCTCGCGCATCGGCGCAACCTCGCCGCCCACCTGGACGCGATGCTCGCCCTGTGCGAGACGGTGCGCTGCCGCCGGGTCCAACTGCTCGAATACTTCGGCGAGACAACCGCGACCGCCTGCGGCAACTGCGACACCTGCCTCACCCCGCCGGAGTCCTGGGACGGCACGGTCGCCGCCCAGAAGCTGCTCTCCACCGTCTTCCGGCTCGACCGCGAACGCAACCAGCGGTTCGGCGCCGGGCACTGCATCGACATCCTGCTCGGCAAGCAGACCGACAAGATCAGCCAGTACGGTCACGACAAGCTGACCGTCTTCGGTATCGGCTCGGAGCTGAGCGAGGCCGAATGGCGAGGCGTGGTCCGACAACTGCTCGCCGAGGGGCTGCTCGCCGTCGAGGGCGACTACGGCACCCTCGCCCTGACCGACGCGAGCGCCGACGTGCTGGGCCGCCGCCGTACCGTCACGATGCGCCGCGAGCCGGAGAGGCCGGCATCGAGCCGCTCGTCGAAGCCACGCGGCTCGGCCACCGTCGTCGCCGAACTGACCCCGGCCGCCGCGCCGGTCTTCGAGCGGCTGCGCGGCTGGCGGGCGGCCACGGCCAAGGAGCAGGGCGTCCCGGCGTACGTGGTCTTCCACGACGCGACGCTGCGGCAGATCGCCAGCGACGCGCCGTGCACCCTCGCTGAGCTGTCCCGGGTCAGCGGGGTCGGCGAGAACAAACTCGCCAAGTACGGCGAGCAGATTCTCGCCGTCCTCGCCGCCGACTGACCGCATGCTGAAGGGCCGGGCCCCTGGTCTTGGGGTCCGGCCCTTCAGTGTTCGTGTTGGTGTGGGTGGGTCAGCTGGTGGAGTAGCCGCGGGTGGCGATCCAGTCGGCGAGGTGCTCGACGCTGATCCAGTAGGAGGCGGTGTCGGGGTTGGCGGAGTCGGCGATCTTCACGCTCTGGCCGTTGTCGCGGTAGCCGACGACGCTGATGTAGTGCCCGCCTTCGAAGGAGTGCACGGCGCCGTCGGTGTCGGTGCTGGTGCCGGCGATGTTGGCGACCACGGCGCGGCCGTCGTCGATGGTCTTGATGATGTCGGTGCGCAGCTTGTCGGTCTGCTTGTCATCAGCGGTGGAACTGCTGATCTCGACCGAGTGGTAGGCGTTGGGTTTGCCGGTTTCCTTGTTCAGCACGGGGGTGATGTCGTTGATGGAGTTGGTGCCGGCCTCGGTGGTGCCCATCTCCTTGGCCATGTCGTCGACGTTGATGTTCTTACCCTGCACGGACAGGGCGTTGCGGGTGGCGGCGGGGCCGCAGTAGTAGAAGTTCGGCTGTGCCTCGTAGCGCACGCCGAGTTCCCGCTCACCGTTGGTGCGCTCGGACTGGGTCTGCGACACGGGGGTGCTCTGCGAGGCGGCGTAGGCGGCGGTGATGGGGCCGGCGATGGCGCCGCCGGTGAACGCGAGGCCAGCAGCGGTCAGTGCGGTCTTACGGATCAGATCGGTACGCATGATGGCGTGCTCCTCTGCATCAGGGGGCACCGTACGGCGCGTGAAAGCCGGGGGTGGCGGCCGTGCGGGGAGGTCGAGGATCTGCCCGGCAGCCCCCAGCGGGGGCCGGCGTCGGGCGTCTCGTACGGGGGATGTAACCGTGGCGGCCGGGCCGGTGTTCCCGGGGGCTGCCGTGCACCAGCGACGGTGAAGTCGCGG
>NZ_WBKR01000044.1 GCF_008868155.1 Micromonospora sp. ALFpr18c | reverse complement strand
GCGGCGGTGGTGGCCGGGTTGTGCGGCCGGCTGCGGGACAGCGTCACGCATGTGACGTTGAACGTGAAGGCGGACAACGCGGCGGCGGTGCGCCTGTACGAGCGGGTGGGCTTCACCCGGGTGGCCGACTACGACGAGTGGACGGTGACGGCCCGGTAGGGCGTCAGCGGCGGCGGCTGGGTGAGTCGAAGCGTCCGGCGCGGATCTCCCGTAGGGCGCGGCGGCGGATGTCGCCGCGCAGCGTGTCGACGTACAGGGTGCCGCGCAGGTGGTCGGTCTCGTGTTGCAGGGCGCGGGCGAGGAAGCCCGTGCCGGTGATGCTGAGGGGTTCGCCGTTCTGGTCGACGCCGTGTGCGGTGGCGTGCAGGGCGCGGGCGGTCGGGAAGTACAGCCCGGGGATGGACAGGCAGCCCTCCTCGTCGTCCTGGAGTTCGTCGGACAGTTCGAGGGTGGGGTTGATGAGGTGCCCGCGGTGCCCGTCGGCGTCGTAGACGAACACCTGGGCGCTGACGCCGATCTGGGGTGCGGCGACGCCGGCGCGGCCGGGCGCGCCGAGCAGGGTGTCCATCAGGTCGGTGACCAGGGCGCGCAGCTCCGCGTCGAAGGTGGTGACCGGGTCGCATTCGGTGCGCAGGACGGGGTCGCCGATGATCCGGATGGGCCGCATGGTCATGCGGGTCAGCGTATCGCCGGCGGTGGCGGGCTCAGCGGCCGGCCAGGGTGGCGCGGATCGGGGCGGTCTTCGCGGCGGCCTCGGCGACCTCGGCGGCCGCGTCGCTGTCCCAGGTGATGCCGCCGCCGGCCCAGGTGTGCAGCCGCTCGCCGTCGGCGGCGGCGGTGCGGATGGTCAGGCCGAGGTCGATGTGGCCGGGGGCGACCCAGCCGAGGGCACCCATGCTGGCGCCCCGGCCGACGGGTTCGAGGGCGGCGATCTGGTGCAGGGCGGCGAGTTTCGGCGCGCCAGTGACGGAGCCGCCGGGGCAGGTGGCGCGCAGCAGGTCGGCGAGGCCGAGGCCGTCGGCGACGGTGGCGCGCACGGTGGATTCGGCCTGCCACAGGTCGCACCAGCGGCGTACGGCGAACAGGTCGTCGACGGTGACGGTGCCGGTGCGGGCGATGCGGGCGAGGTCGTTGCGTTCCAGGTCGACGATCATGATGTGTTCGGCGCGTTCCTTGGCGCTGGCGAGCAGGTCGGCGCGGCCGGCGGCGGTGGCGGGGCGGGTGCCCTTGATGGGCCGGGTGATCAGGTGCCCGTCGGTGACCTCGATGAGGGTTTCCGGGGAGGCGCAGCCGATGGCCCACCCGTCGCCGGTGAGGACGCCGCCGTAGCGGGCGCCGGGGAGCGCGCCGAGGCGGCGCAGGCCGGGCAGCGGGTCGCCGGTGTAGCGGGCCGCGGCGTGGCCGACGAGGTTGCTCTGGTAGACGTCGCCGCGGCCGATGGCGGCGCGGACGGCGTCGACGGCGGCGGCGTGCTGGCGTGGTGTCCAGCTGTCGGTCCACGTGCCGAGCCACCAGGGTGTCGGGGGGCCGCTCGGGGTCGCTCGGGCGGGTCCGTGGTCGTAGACGACGACGGCGAGGTCGGGCACCCTCGGCGCGGGTTCGGGTGCCCCGGTGGGGGCGCCGGCGAGCAGCGCCCCGGCGGCGGCGGAGAGGTAGAGCGCGGCGCCGCAGGGGTTGGTGTCGTGGTGGGTGGGGGTGGGTCGGCTCAGGTCGTGCAGGGCCAGCCCGTGGGCGGCGAGGAACTCCTCGGCGAGCGCGGCGGGGTCGCCGCCGTCGGTGCGGCGCCAGTGCAGGCGGGCCCGTTCGACGAGAGTGTGGCGGCACGCGCGCGGTGCCGCGGGTGCGTCGACCAACGCCGCCGGGTCGCGGGACGCGGCATACACCTGTGGGAGCGTTTCCACGCCGTATGGTCCGACCTTCCTCATCCGTTCAGTGGATTTCCCGTGCGCCAGGCCGACACCTGCTCGATGCTGGACACTTTCGCTTGGTACTGTGCGTCACTGGTCATGTGAACCATGACACAGTGCCCCCACAGTCCGGAGAACCCGATGTGCCAGCACCAACCGACCTGCCCCTCCGCCGCAGCGACCGACCGCGAAGCCGCCCGGGTCCTCGCCTGCTTTCCTGAGCAGGGCTGGAGCCTGCTCTGCAACGGTGTCATCGTCTTCGAGGACACCGGCGAGCTCCTCCCCGACGGCAGCAGCATCGCCCCGCACCGCGGCCCTGCCCGTCACGCCCTCGTGGCCTGATCGACCACTCAGCGTCACCGTACAGCCGCCGTCGACCAGGCTAGTCCAGGTCACAGCGGCTGCCGGGGCGGCCCGTACCGCCCGCCCCGGCACGCCCGTCGTCAGTCCTCGAACGCCTCCGGCGACGGGCACGAGCAGACCAGGTTCCGGTCGCCGTACGCGCCGTCGATCCGCCGCACCGGCGGCCAGTACTTCCCCGCCCGGTCCACCCCGGCCGGGTACGCGCCCACCGACCGCGGGTACGGGTGCGGCCACTCGTCACCGCTGACCATCGCCGCGGTGTGCGGGGCGTTCGCCAGAGGGTTGTCCCCCGCCGGCCACTGCCCGGAGGCGACCTGCTCGATCTCCGCCCGGATCGCGATCATCGCGTCGCAGAACCGGTCCAGCTCCGCCAGGTCCTCACTCTCGGTCGGCTCCACCATCAGCGTCCCCGCCACCGGGAACGACATCGTCGGCGCATGGAAGCCGTAGTCGATGAGCCGCTTCGCCACGTCGTCCACGCTCACCCCGGTCGCCTTCGTCAACGGCCGCAGGTCGAGGATGCACTCGTGCGCCACCAGGCCCTTGTTGCCGGCGTACAGCACTCCGAAGTGCCCGCGCAGCCGCGCCGCCACGTAGTTCGCCGCGAGGACCGCCACGCCGGTCGCCCGGGTCAGCCCCTCGGCGCCCATCATCCGCAGGTACGCCCACGGGATCGGCAGGATCCCCGCCGACCCGTACTTCGCCGCCGAGATCGCCGGCGTCGCGTCGACGTGCGCGCCCAGCGGATCACCGGGCAGGAACGGCGCCAGGTGCGCGCGCACCGCCACCGGACCCACACCCGGGCCACCGCCGCCGTGCGGGATGCAGAACGTCTTGTGCAGGTTCAGGTGCGACACGTCCGCGCCGAACTGGCCGGGCTTGGCGAACCCGACCAGCGCGTTGAGGTTCGCCCCGTCGACGTACACCTGCCCGCCGGCGTCGTGGACCTTCGCGCACAGCGACGCGATGCCCGTCTCGTACACGCCGTGCGTCGACGGGTACGTCACCATGATCCCGGCGAGCGCGTCCCGATGCTTGTCGATCTTCGCGTCCAGGTCGACGAGGTCGACGTTGCCGTCGTCGTCGCAGGCCACCACGACGACCCGCATGCCGGCCATCACCGCCGACGCCGCGTTCGTGCCGTGCGCCGACGACGGGATCAGGCACACGTCGCGGTGCGACTCACCCCGCGACGCGTGGTACGAGCGGATCGCCAGCAGGCCCGCCAGCTCGCCCTGCGACCCCGCGTTGGGCTGCACGCTGACCGCGTCGTAGCCGGTCACCTCCGCCAGCCACGACTCCAGCTGATCGATCATCTCCCGGTACCCGACGGTCTGCGCATCCGGCGCGAACGGGTGGATGTTCGCGAACTCCGCCCAGCTGACCGGCTCCATCTCGGTGGTCGCGTTCAGCTTCATCGTGCACGACCCGAGCGGGATCATGCCCCGGTCCAGGGCGTAGTCGAAGTCCGACAACCGGCGCAGGTAGCGCAGCATCGCCGTCTCCGAGTGGTGGCTGCGGAACACCGGGTGCGTCAGGAAGTCGCTGCGGCGCGCCAGGTCGACCGGCAGGGCCGGGTCGCCGGCGCCGTCGAACGCGGGCACACCGAACGCCGCCCACACCGCCTGAAGGTGCGCGTCGGTGGTCGTCTCGTCGCAGGACATCCCCACCCGGTCGGCGTCGACCAGCCGCAGGTTCACGCCCCGCTCGGCGGCGGCCGCCACCACCTGCGCCGCCCGGCCCGGCACGCGTGCCGTGACGGTGTCGAAGAACGCGACGTCCGCGACGTCGACGCCGCCGGCGCGCAGCCCGGCCGCGAGCCGCGCCGCCCCGGCATGGGTACGCGTCGCGATCTCCCGCAGCCCGTCCGGGCCGTGGTAGACGGCGTACATGCCGGCCATCACCGCGAGCAGCACCTGCGCGGTGCAGATGTTGCTGGTCGCCTTCTCCCGCCGGATGTGCTGCTCACGGGTCTGCAACGCCAGCCGGTACGCCGGGTTGCCGTCCGCGTCGCGCGACACCCCGACGAGACGCCCGGGCAGCATCCGCTCCAGGCCCGAGCGCACCGCCAGGTAGCCGGCGTGCGGCCCACCGAAGCCCATCGGTACGCCGAAGCGCTGGGTGGTGCCGGCGGCGATGTCCGCGCCGATCTCCCCCGGTGCCCGCAGCAGCGTCAACGCCAGCAGATCCGCCGCCACGGTCACCAGGGCACCGACGGCGTGCGCGGCCTCGACGAGGGCCGCGTGGTCGCGCACCGCCCCGGACGCGCCCGGGTACTGCAGGTGCAGGCCGAAGAACTCCGCGGGCAGCTCGTCGCGCTCGACGTCGACGACGCGCACGTCGATGCCGAGCGGCTCGGCCCGGCTGGCGATCACGGCGATGCTCTGCGGCAGGGCGTCGGCGTCGACCACGTACACCCGGCTCGTGCTCTTGGACGCGCGCCGCGCGAGGGTCATCGCCTCCGCCGCGGCGGTGCCCTCGTCGAGCATCGAGGCGTTCGCGGTGGCCAGGCCGGTCAGGTCGGTGACCATGGTCTGGAAGTTCAGCAGCGCCTCGAGGCGGCCCTGGCTGATCTCCGGCTGGTACGGCGTGTACGCCGTGTACCACGCCGGGTCTTCGAGGACGTTGCGGCGGATCACCGCCGGGGTGTGCGTGCCGTGGTAGCCCAGGCCGATCATGGAGACGGCGACCGTGTTGCGTGCCGCGAGGGCCCGCAACTCGGCGAGCGCCTCGGCCTCGGTGGCCGGGGCCGGCAGGTCCAGGGTGCCGTGCCAGCGGATCACCTCGGGGATCGCGGCGTCCATCAGCTCGTCGATCGAGTGATGCCCGACGACCTCCAACATCCGACGCTCGTCGTCGGGGCCGGGACCGATGTGACGGGTGGCGAACTGCTCTACGCTCATCAGGGGCACTCCCGGGGCGAGGTCGACGTGTCGGCCTCCCCCTCTGTCGCACCCCGCAGGAGCGCTCCACAGTGCCTGCCCACGAGGTCCTTTTGCCTGAGAGGTTCCGGGGAGGATTTGCCCCTTCGGCGCCGCCCTGACTGCTGCCGGGCGGTCTCTCCCACGTGGGTGGTACCGGCATGGTCAACGCTACCAGCGCCGGTGTTTCCGGCAGATGTCCTACCCCCCCGGGCAGGTGTCACACCCCGGCCGGCGTGGCCACCGCCGCGCCGCCGGTGACCCGCTCGGCCAGCACCGGCAGCAGCGCCCCCAACGGCGCGTCGACGCACACCGTGGCGTAGCCGTCACCACGGGTCGGACCCTGGTTGACGATCGCCACCGGAATGCCCCGTTTCGCGGCGCGAATCACGAACCGGCGACCCGACATCACCGTCAACGACGACCCCAACACCAGCACCGCCCGCGCCCGCTCCACCAGCGCGAAGCACCGCGCCACCCGCTGCGGCGGCACCGTCTCACCGAAGAACACCACATCGGGTTTCAACATCCCGGTGCCGCAGATCCCGCAGTCCACCGGCCGGAACGCCGCCACCTGCTCATCGGGGAGATCCACATCACCGTCCGGGTTGACCGCGGCGACCCGCGCCACGAAATCCGGGTTGGCCTCGCGCAGCCGCCGGTCCACCTCCTCCCGGGAGGTCAGGTTGCCGCAGTCCAGGCACGTCACCTCGTCCAGGCGACCGTGCAACTCGACCACCGACGCGCTGCCCGCCGCGCCGTGCAACCCGTCGACGTTCTGCGTGATCACCGCGTCGACCAGACCGGCGTGCTCCAGCCGCGCCACCGCCCGATGCCCGGCGTTCGGCGCCGCACGGGCGATCAACCGCCACCCCAGGTGGCTACGCGCCCAGTACCGCCGCCGCGCGACGGGGTCGCGGGTGAACGCCTGCACCGTCATCGGGGTGTGCCGGCGCGCGACCCCGCTGGGGCCCCGGTAGTCCGGGATACCCGACTCGGTGGACAGGCCGGCGCCGCTGAGCACCACCACCCCACCCCCGGCCACCAGCGAGGTCAACGCGTCCAGGCTCTCCGTCACCCCTTCATGCTGCCTCACCGCACCCGCCGTCGCCGACCCCTCGGCGGGCCTGTGGTGGCGTCGACACCGCGACGACGTCGGCGACGACGCAGGCCACGTTGTCGGGCGTCCCCACCGCCCGTGCCAGGGCGATCAGGCGGGTCACCGTGTGCTCCGGGTCGGCCCCCTCGCTGAGCGCCGCATGCAGGGCCGCCCGGTCGACGACGGCGGACAGCCCGTCGGAGCACAGCAGGTACCGGTCACCGGGCAGCGCGGTGCGAAGCGCCAGATCGGCCTCGACCTGCTGACCGCCGCCCAGCGCACGTACCAGCAGCGCACGCTGAGGATGCGCGGCCGCCTCGTCCCGGTCGAGCAGGCCCTGATCCACCTGGGTCTGCACCCACGTGTGGTCCTGGGTGAGCAGGGACAACTCGCCGCCGCGCAGCAGATACGCCCGGGTGTCACCGACGTGCACCAGGGCCAGCTGCGAACCGCTGCGCAGCAACGCGGTCAGCGTGGTGCCCGGCTGATGCTCATCGGTCGCCAGCGCCCGCACGACGTCATCGGCGCCGGTCACCGCACCGGCCAGCATCGTCAGCAGCTCCACGGCCGGCACGTCGACGAGCTCCAACGGGCGCAGAGCGTCGATCGCGGCGGCGCTGGCGGCAGCGCCACCGGGCCCGCGCATGCCGTCGGCCACGGCGAACAACCGATCACCGGCGTACGCGGCGTCCTCGTTGCTGACGCGCACCGCCCCGGTGTCGCAGCCGGCGGCGTACCGCACAGCAAGGGTGGAATTGGGTACGGACACGGTGGTGCTCCCTCCGGACAGGTGCTCCACGAGGACGGAGGCGAGCCGCGCACGAGCCGCGGTGTCCGCGCTGACCTGCCGCCAGTACGCGGTGATCGCGTCAGCGGCCGCCGCGGGTTCCAGGTCACACACGGCGCGGATCGTGGCCAACGGCATGCCGATGCGACGAAGCTGGGCGACCAGCCGGGCCAGCGGCACCTGCTGCGGGTCGTAGAGCCGATACCCGGACTCCGGATCGACCGCGGCCGGCGCCAGCACCCCCACCTGGTCGTACAGACGCAACGCCTTCGGCGTCAGACCCGCCGCCCGGGCGAACGCCCCGATGGTCACCAACCCCACGTCGACATCCTCCTCGTGCCGGTCACCGCGACCGGCACACACCAGACTGGGGGTTGCCCACAGGTCAAGGTCAAGCTCCCGGATCTCGCCGACGGTAGGTTGAGCACATGCGTGTCGTCATCGCCGGAGGCCACGGCAAGATCGCCCTGCTGCTGGAACGTCACCTCGCCGGACGCGGCGACACCGCCGTCGGCCTCATCCGCAACCCCGGGCAGGCCGCCGCGCTGCGCGCCGCCGGCGCCACCCCGATCATCCGCGACCTGGAACACACCGACAGCGACGACCTCGCCGCGCACCTCGACGGCGCCGACGCGGTCATCTTCGCCGCCGGCGCCGGCCCCGGCAGCGGCGCCGCCCGCAAGGACACCGTCGACCGGGCCGCCGCCGCGCTGCTCGCCGACGCCGCCACCCGCGCCGGCGTCCACCGCTACCTGCTGGTCTCCTCCATGGGCGTCGACGACCCGCCCGCCGCCGGCACCGACGACGTGTGGGCGGCGTACCTGCGCGCCAAACGGGCCGCCGAGGACGACCTCCGCGCCCGCGACCTGGCCTGGACGGTCCTGCGACCCGGGCGGCTCACCGACGACGACCCCGCCGGGCGCGTCACCCTCACCCGCCACGCCGGCCGCGGGGCGATCAGCCGCGCCGACGTCGCCCACGTCCTCGCCGCGCTGCTCGACGAACCACGAACCGCCGGCGCGACCCTCGAACTCGTCGGCGGGCCGACACCCATCGCCGACGCCGTCCGGTCGGCGGCGACCCCCTGAGCGCCACCGCAACCACTCGACATCCGGTTCACCCCGCCGCCGGAGAAGGACGGCGCCGGCGCGACGGTCACCGTCCACCCCGACCAACGCCTCAACCGACACGGCGGGTGGGGTCAGCCACGCTGACCCCACCCGCCGCCGGTCACCGCTGCTGGTGCCGCGGCAACGCCGTCTGACCCGCCGCCGCACCCGCCGCGAACGGCGCCCCCGGCGTCTCCTTCGCGATCCGGTCCATCGTCCGCGCCAACTGCTCACTACCGTCGTCGAGATGCCGCGCCGCCGCCTGCATGTGCGACACCATCATCTCGCCGAAAATCCGCAACGCCTCCCGCGTCGCCACCGAGTCGTCGAAGCTCGCCCCGGCCGTGCTGCGGTAATCCGCCACCGCCCGCTCAGCCTCCTGCTTCGCCTCCGCCGCCGCCGCCCGCATGTAACTCTCGTACTGCACCCGCGCGTACTCGGCGACCCGCCGCGCATAGTCATGCGCCTGCGCGATGATCTGCTCGGCCTCCCGCTGCGCCGCCGACAGCAGATTGACCTCCTTCGCCGCCGGCACCTTCGCCGCCGCCGACGTACTCGGGATCACCCCGTGCCGATGCAACTCCACCCGATCGGTGAGCCGCTCATTCTCCGCACGCAGATTCGCGACCTGCGTCGCCAACAGGTCCAACTCGTCGGCGACCTGCACCCGGAACCGGTCCACGTCGGCGTTGTCGTAACCACGCCGCGCGAACGGCGCCGTCCCGAACTCCCACCGCCGCACCCGGTCCGCCGTCATCCGCACCTGCACACCGCCGGAAACCTGCACCCCGTCGTACCGACTGATCGGCGTCGCGCTCACCTGTGCTCGCCTCCGTTCGCGACTGCGGGGCCCGCAAGCTCACTCCTCGCGCTCACCTGTGCCCACCTCCGGAAGTGTCACCGACGGTCGACTGATCCACCGCCGTCCGCCAAGCCGGGCCGTACCACTGCTTGCCCAGGCCCTCGTGATGCACCTGACCCGCGTGGTAACCCGCCCGGACCAACGTCTGCACCGCGTGCGAAACCATCTCGTCCGACCCGCACACGTACACGTGCCGCGACCGCCAGTCACCGTCGGCCAGCGCCCGATCCACCGCGTGCACGAACTCCCCCGGCCGACCCACATCGGCACCCACCACATAGGTCACCGTCAGCCACGGGTACGACGACGCCAACTTGTCGATCGCGTCGCTGTCGTAGAACTCGCTACGCGAGCGCGCACCCACATACAGATCCACCCGCCGACGCGAACCCTCCGCGGCGACCTGCTCCACCAACGCCTTCACTGGCGCCCAGCCGGTACCCGAGACCACCAGGAGCAGATCACTGGAACCCGCCGCCCACAACCCCAACCGATCCCCCACCGGCGCCGCCAGGTGGATCCGATCGCCCACGGACGACCCGTACACCAGCCGCGAGGACACCGCGCCACCCGGCGCGGCCCGCACGTGCAACTCCAACGTGCCGTCCGCACGCGGCGCGTTCGCCGGCGAGTAGTACCGCCACGACCGCACCGACGGATGCGACACCCCCACCGACTGACCCGCGGTGAACGGCAACAGGTACTGCGGACGCACCGTCAGCACCGCCACGTCGAACGCCCGCCGCTCATGCGCCACGATCTCCGCCACCCACCACGGCGGATTCACCGCCTCGGCGGCCTGCGCGGCCTCGGTCATCACCTGCGCGACCAGCCCGTACGCGGCCGCCCAATCCTGCGCCAGATCGTCGGTCCACTGCTCGGCCAGGAAATGCTGCAACGTCGCCAGCAGCGCCTCACCCACGGCCGGATAATGCTCCGCGCGCACCGCGAACTTGCGGTGATCCGCGCCGAGATCCTGCAGGAAACCGACCAGCCGATCCACCTGGTCCACGTTGGACACGATGTGCCCCAACGCCGTGACAAGACGATCACGCTGCCCCGCCATGTTCGTGGGGAACATCTGCCGCGTCTCGGGATGGGCCAGAAACAACGTCGAATAGAAGTAGAGCGGCACCTGGTCGCCGTGCCCGGCGACCAGGGACCAACTCTGCTTGAGTCGGGCCGCGTCCACGCTCAGACGCCCGGACGGTTCCCGGAGGCCACGACCTGGTCCTGCACCTGACCCAGCACCGTCTGCACATGGGCCAGGACGTCGGCGGGCACACCCAGCTCGGTCAGCGTCGCCGTCAGGTGCTCACCCACCTTCGCGTAGTGCTCCACCGGAATGTTCAGCGGCTGGTGAGCCTCGGCCAACCCGCGACCGGCGTACTCGTTCGGCCCGCCCAGCACCACCGTCAACATCAACGTCAGGTGCCGCCGCTGACCCACCATGTCCACATCGGCGAAATAGCCCGCCAACTCCGCATCGGCAAGCACCCTGTCGTAGAACAGCTCCACGGCCGCCTTGACCGAACTGGCACCGCCGATGCGGTCGTAGTGCGAAGCGGCAGCGGTTTCTTCCGTAACCGTCACGGTCGTTCCTTCCGGGGTGAGGTGTCGCGCGGGCTCAGCGCGGAGGGGCAACGGCCCACCGGGCGACACCGTCGTGCCACGGCGACACACCGGGGACCGTGACGGACCATAGCGTGCCGACGGGCTCCGGTCAGCGCCCCCCTATCGGATTCCCGACAACACGCTGACACGCACCGTCACCACCACCGACCCGACCGTCCACAATCGGCCACGACGACGACACCCACAGTGATCCACAGGGGAACGGGCCACCTCACGACCCCCACCACACGCCGATCACACTGACCCACAGTCACCGACCAGCGCCCAAAAAGTGGGCCGCACCTCCGGGCGAGTCCACAACCCGGAACACGCACCCGGCGGTCAGCCCGCCCGCCGCCGCGCCCGCCGCGCGGCCAACTCGTCACCCACCGGATCCGACCCGGACCCCACCACCGGCTCCACCGGTCCGCTCGCCGCCGGCTCCGCCGGCAGATGCGACAACGACCCCTGGATCTCCTTGAACGCCCCACCGATCGCGATACCGAAGACACCCTGGCCACCCTGCAACAGGTCGACCACCTCCTCCGGAGACCGGCACTCATACACCGTCGTCCCATCGGAGATCAGCGTGATCCCGGCCAGATCCTCCACACCACGCGACCGCAACGCCTCGATCGCCTTACGGATGTTCTGCAGGGACACCCCCGCATCCAACAACCGCTTCACGACCTTCAACACCACCAGGTCCCGGAACGAGTACAACCGCTGCGTCCCCGAACCCGACGCGTCGCGCACGCTCGGCACCACCAGCGTCGTACGCGCCCAGTAATCCAGCTGCCGGTAACTGATGCCCACCGCGTGACATGCCGTCACACCCCGGTAGCCCACCGAACCGTCACCCTCAGTCGCCACACCCGGCGACGAGGCACCCGGCTCGTCCAACTGTGTACCCGGATCAGGATCCCGCGGTTCGTGCATCCGGACAACCTCCCCGTCAGTGCGGCGACGCGTCGTTTCCTCCGACGCGCACCCCTCGACACGGCAACCCTATAGCCACCTTCAGGGGTTACCACGGAGGAACCGACGCGACACGCCGCGCAGCCACCGAGAAAGATCACCAACCACACCCAAGCATCACCGACAGTGACACCCACCCACGAGCGGGACCGATCAGCCCGCGAAATCCTCGGGACGCACCTGCTCCAAGAACTCGCGGAACTTCTCCACCTCGTCCTCCTGCTCGTCCGGGATGATGATCCCCGCCTCACTGAGGACCTGCTCCGCACAACGAATCGGCGCCCCGACACGCAACGCCAACGCGATCGAATCGCTCGGCCGCGCCGACACCCGCACGCCATCACCGATCAACAGATCCGCGTAGAAGACGTTCTCCTTGAGCTCGGTGATCTCCACCGCCTGCAACGGCGCCTGCAACGCCGCCAACACATCCCGCAGAAGATCATGCGTCAACGGCCGGGCCGGCTTGACCCCCTGCTGCTCATAAGCGATAGCTGTCGCCTCGACCGCACCGATCCAGATCGGCAGATAGCGGTCCCCCTCGACCTCCCTGAGCAGGACGATCGGCTGGTTGCTGGGCAGCTCCACCCGAACTCCGACCACGCTCAGCTCGCGCACCGCCGCCTCCGTGTCGTCGTCAACCTACGCACCGCGCCCTTCCCTGCACGGTACACGGACCGCGACACGGCCGTCCCATGCGCTACAGCACCACGCCCGCGCCAGAAAGGGGTTACCCCGGCAAGCCTACGGCACGCTTCGGAGAAGAGATCTTTCCGCTCCGCCACCGCCCACCGGGGCCCCCTCACCGACCCAACGTCGACCGCAGACCCACCCGCACCAACGCCGCATGCAACTGCTCCGACAACGCCGCCAACTCCCGCGCCGTCTCCGCAGCCCGCGCCCGCGCCGCCGGATCACTCTGCCGCACCAACGGCGCCACCAACTGCGCGAACAAACCAACCTCACGGTCCGCCGCCGTCCGATAACCCCGCAGATGCCGCGGCTCCAACCCGTACGCCGCCAACCCCGCCACCGCCGACGCGATGATCAACGCATCCGCGTCATACCACCCCGGCGGATCCGACACCAGCACACCGAGCCGCTCCAACTCCACCAACGTCGACTCGTCGACGCCACTGCGCGCCACCAGATCCGCCCGGCCGAGCCGCACCTGCGACGACTCGGCCGGCTCCGGCGACTCACGACCCGGCACCGCACCATCCGGACCCACCGCAACCAACGCCGGCCGCGAACGCCCCGGCTGCTCACCGGACGAATCCCACTGGGCCAACTGCTCACGGATCACCCGCAACGGCAGATACCTGTCCCGCTGCGCGGTCAGCACAAACCGCAACCGCGCCACATCGTCCCAGCTGTACTTCCGGTAACCCGCCGTCGTCCGCTGCGGCTCCACCAGACCCTCGGCCTCAAGGAACCGCAGCTTCGAAATCGTCGTGTCCGGAAAATCCACCCGCAACTGACCCAGCACTTCACCGATGCTCATCAGCGGCTGGGACCGGGTCGCCCCGGGTGGCGTGGAGGCCGCAGGCTCGTTCACCCCCGGCCGGCCTCCTCCTCCGGGCGCGGACCGGCGATGAACACCACCCGGAACTTACCGATCTGAACCTCGTCACCATTGCTCAACGTGGCCGCCTCGACCCGCTCACGATTCACGTACGTGCCGTTCAGGCTGCCCACGTCCCGCACCGTGAACGTCCCACCATCACGGTGGAACTCCGCGTGCCGACGCGACACCGTCACATCGTCGAGGAAGATGTCACTGTCCGGGTGCCGGCCACTCGTCGTCACATCGTGGTCCAACAGGAACCGGGCACCCGCATTCGGGCCGCGACGAACCACCAGCAGCGCCATACCCGGCGGCAACGAACCGGACATCCGGCTCGGCACCACATCGGTGTCCGGCCCCTCCAGCACTTCGTCGAGCGAACCGAGATTGAGCGTCGAAGTGACGTCGAGTGGGGGGAACTCGTCGTCTGGGCGCGTCATGGGACCACCTCACGGATCTGTTCGGTCGGCGTCGGGTAATGGCGGGTCTGGCCGCCGGGCACATGCACACCCGGCGGCTGGCTCCCCGTGCCCGGGAAGGCAATTCCGCAACGCTCAACTATTGGGTTCTCGGTCGACTGGGCGAGCCTAGCCAGCGCCGAAATGCAGGGCAACCGGACGCGCGCAGACATCACACGCACCGGATCAAGCACACTCAGCCTTCGGTGATCTTCTGGTACGCAGCCGCCGTCAGCAACCCGTCCGCCGCCGTCGGATCATTCGGAGTGATCTCCACCAGCCAACCCGCACCATACGGATCAGTGTTGATCAGCTCCGGTGTGTCACCCAACGCCTCGTTACGCGCCGCCACCGTACCGGCAACCGGGGCGTAGATCTCCGACACGCTCTTGGTCGACTCGATCTCACCCAACGAGTCACCGGCCGCGACCACCGCACCCGCCTCCGGCAACTGCACGTACACGATGTCGCCCAACGCGTCCTGCGCGAAGTGCGTGATGCCGACCCGAACCGAACCGGTGCCGTCACCCGCCACCCACTCATGCTCGGCGGTGTATCGCAGATCCTCGGGAATCACCAGACGCGTCCTTCATCCATCGGTGCCCCGGACCACTTAGGCCCGGCGCGGCCGCGCCCGATCAGGAGACCGGACGGGCGTGTTCCAACTTGATCGGCACGTGCAGCGCCGAAACCTCGGCAACCTCACGCTCCCCAAACGTCACGTTACCGCCGTCACCCCGGACCGACGCGACCACCCCACCAGGAATGTTCAACGCCGTACGCATCGTCGCCGGATCACCGATCACCGTGATCGTGAACGGCCCCACCAACCGACGCCCCTCCACCACCAACGACCCGTTCTCCCCATCCAGGAAGAACGTCGACGCGATGATCCGCACCGTCGCCCGGTCACCACCGGCGATCTGCATCGCCTCCGCGCCCGCGCCCCGCAGCTCCTGCACCGCGTCCAACACCCGGTTCGCCGAGATCGGCTTACCACCGGCGGAGAACTGCACCGTCAGACCAGGCCCCACCGCCGGCAACGTCCCCGCCAGAATGCCCACCTCGTCCGCCCGCCGCGTCGCCTCGTCCAACGCCGCCTGACGACCCTGCTCACCCGAGCGCAACTGCCGCTGACTGTCCTCCAACGCCCGGATGTCCTGCTGCAGACGACTCTCCCGCGCATCCAGATCCGACAGGATCCGCACCAGATCCTCCTGACGCGTCGCCCCCAACGTCGGATCCGTCGACGTCGTCTTCAACTGCACCACCAGCGTGAAACCCAACAACGCCAACAACGCCGCGATCATCACACCGGCCGTACTCAACCGGGACCGACCCGGCTGCGCCGACTCCTCGACCCGCGACTCCTCGACCCGCCGCGCCTCCGACCCGTCCGGCTCCGCCGACCGCGACACCGCGCTCAGATCCACCGTCGCACCGTCGTCGACCGGCGCCACCCCCGGCTCGTCATCCGCCGGCACCGGCTCCTGCGGTGCCAACGGGCTCAGCTCGTCCGGATCCGGCGCATCCGGCCGCGGATCCGGCTCACCCGCCGGACCACCCGGCCGCACCGGACCCGCCGGCTGCGGCCACCCCGTCCCCGTCTCGGTCTGCTCGTCGCTCATCGCATCCAAACCTACGCCCGGAACAGGTGCCGACGGATCGCCGCCACGTTGCCGAAGATACGCACACCGAGCACCACCACCACACCGGTGGACAACTGCCCGCCCACACCCAACTGGTCACCCAGATACACGATCAGACCAGCCACCAGCACGTTCGAGATGAACGACACCACGAACTGCTTGTCATCGAAGATCCGGTCCAGCTTGGCCCGCACCCCACCGAACACCGCGTCCAATGCGGCCACCACCGCGATCGGCAGGTACGGCTGCAACGCCGCCGGCACTGTGGGGTCAAGCCACACACCGAGCACCACACCGGCGAGCAACGCCAGCACCGCGATCATCGACCACCTCCGGAGGGGCTGACGGTCGCCGGAGAACCGGACGACCCGGGACTGCCGGACCGGCCACCCGACACGGAAGGGCTCGGACTGACCGACGGCTTGGCGTAGCGTAGCTGCGGCTCCGGAGCCGCCGGCAGGGTGAGGTCATCCGCATCCCGCACACCGAACGACAGCCCGGTCTTCTGCGCCACCTCCCGCATCAACGCGGCGTTACGACTGTCGTCGAACTTGTCCCGCATCGACCCCGGACCGATCGCCGACACCTCGTACGGCCCCGTCACCGGCCGGAAATCCACCAGCATCGCCTCACCCGCCGACCGGATCGTCGACGTCGCCGTCAACCGCTGCCCGTTGATGGAGATAGCCTCCGCGCCGGCACTCCACAACGCGTTCGCCACCCCCTGCAGATCGCTGTACAGCACCCGCGGCGGCCCCGCACCCGCGCCGGTGACCGCATCCGCCTTGTCCGGCGCGTCGGCCAACCGCACCACCACACCGTCACCGCGCACCCGACCCAGCCCGGTGCTCGCCTCCATGTCCCGCAGGCGTGCCGCCGCCGACCCACTCAACGCCGCGTCACGCTGCCGACTGACCTCCTCGCGCAGCTCGTCCGCCCGCGTGGACAACCGGTCGGTCTGCCGCTCCCGCTCCTTGATCTGCGCCACCAACCCGGAACGGGCCTGGCTACGCCCCGGCTCATCGGCCATCGTCTGCCGGTACGCGACCGCGAACAGGAAACCCAGCATCACCACCACGACCAGGCTGACCGTCCGCGTCGGCCAGGCCCGCCAGCCCCGAACCGGCTCCGCCGGCGCCGCACGCCGACGGGCAGCCGCCGCGTCGGCGTACCCCGGATCCAACGGGTTGCGGAACAGCTCGGTGAGGAAGTCCGGCGCGTACACCCGATCCTGACGAGGCCCCCCGGGCCGCGGCGCGCTCACGCCACCGCTCCCGGGCCGCGCGCCGCGCGCACCAGCCGGGCGGCCTGCACCACGTACATGCCGCCGGCCACCCAGTAGAGCACCAACCCCCACCAGGCCAGCCCCCAGCCGATCGCGGCCGTCGCCGTCGCCGCCGCGCTCCACTCGGTGGCCAGCAGCAGCACCGGGAACGCCGCGAGCAGCAGGAACGTGGCGGTCTTGCCGACGTAGTGCACCGGCGGCGGACCGTAGCCGTAGCGACGCAACACCGCCAGCGAACCGAGCAGCAGCAACTCACGGGCCAGCAGCGCCGCGGTGAACTGCCACGGCACCACCTCCCGGACGGTGAAGGCGATCAGCGTGGCGAGGATGTAGAGCCGGTCGGCGAGGGGGTCGAGCAGCTCCCCGAGTCGGCTCACCTGCCGCAGCCGGCGAGCGATCCACCCGTCGACCCAGTCCGTGGTGCCACCGATGGCCAGGACGACGACCGCCGCGACGTCCGCGCGGGCCACCAGGAACAGGTAGAGGAAGAGGGGTACGCCGAGCAGCCGCCCGAAGCTGATCAGGTTGGGCAGGGTGAGCACCTGGTCGCCGGGAGCCTGCTCGCCGGTGTCCCGCGGGTGCTCTGCCCGAGCCGGCCGACGCGACACCGAACCTCCTCCGCGGCACGCTCCGACCCACCCGGCCGACGTCGGGCGCGGGCGAGGTCGTACGCGCTGTCGGGCCGGCACAGCGCCGGCTCCCCTGCGGCCCCGGACGGGACCTCTTCCCTGACACGGCCCGCGATCATCGAGATCGCGGGCCGGGTAAGTGCGCTGCCACTATATCGGGCTGCTGTCCGCTTCCCGGGTGCCGCCGCTCGGCGGTCGGTGCGGCTGTGCCGCACTGTGGCGTGGATCACCACGCGTAGAGGGTCCTAGGATACTAGTGGAGGGGGTGACCCGGTCAGGCCGTCTGCACCGCCGGGTCGGACTGCTGCTCCGGCACCGACTGAGCCGCCGCCCGACCGAACGCGAGCAGCGCCGCCAACAGGTCGTGCTGCAGCCGGGGCGGCATCCGGTCCAGGACCGCCTGCACCGCCCGTTGCCGCCGCTCGGCCAACTCCCGCAGCAGGGTCTGCGCGGCCGCCGTCGGCACCAGGCGCACCTCACGCCGGTCCCGGGGATCAGCCACCCGACGCAGCAAACCCGTCGCCTCCAACCGGTCACAGAGCCGGCTGGCCGAGGACGGCACCACGTCCAGCAGCTCCGCCAGCCGGTTGACGTTGGTTTCCGACCGAGCGCTGATCAGCATCAGCACCCGCAACTGGGTCGGCGGAACCTGATGGCGCGCGGCCGCCGACTCGAGCACGGCGACCATCGTCTCGGCGGCCGCGTCGATCGCCGCGGCGAGATCCCCAGGTCGCTCCACCCGATGTCCCCTGCCGTCGTCGCGCTGGTGCCCGCCCGACGAAGCGGCGGCGATCCTCACCCGCCGTTCCGCTCGCGCGGACCGTGCCAGTCCAGGCAGACCACGACGGCGTCGTCGCGCAGATCGGAATCCGCGTGGTAGGCGTGCAGTTCGCGCATCACCGTACCAACCGCCTCGGGCGCCGGCTGCAACCGTGTGGCGCGCAGGGAACGGGCCATCGCCCGCTGCCCGTACGGCTCCTGCCCCGGAGGCTCCGCCGCCCACACCCCGTCGCTGACCACGAAGACGCGGTCACCCGGCTCGAGCTGGAACTCCTGCTGCTCGTAGCGGGTCTCGGCGAACATGCCCAGCGGCATCTGCTGGTCCAGCTTCATCGGCTCGACCACCGCCCCGCGCATCCGCAGGAGATGCGGGGAACCCGCGTCGACCGCCCGCACCCGCCCGGTGCGGGTGTCCACCTCCAACAGCAGGGTGGCCACGTACCGGTGCCCCCGGTGCTGGTAGAAGACGGTGTCCGACGCCAACTCCGCCTGCTCCACCAGGCCACCGCCGGAGCGGCGGGCGTTGCGCATCGCGTTCACCGTGACCGCGGTCAACATCGACGCGGCCAGACCACTGCCCTCGCCGTTGAGCACCGTCAGGGTGAGCCGGTCACCGTCGAGCGACCAGTCGAAGTGGTCACCACCCACCGTGTACGCCGGCTCCAACTGACCGGCCAGGTGAAACGCGTGGTGCGACACGCTGCGCCCGGGCAGCAGGTCCCACTGCATCTCGGCGGCCATGCTCAGCCGCTCACGGCGACGGGCCCGCCGGTACCGGTCGGTCTCCCGATCCGCCGCGCGCATCGCCACCGCGAGCGCACCGGCGATGTCGGTGGCCCGGCCGGTGACCGCCGGGCCCGGCACGGCCGGCAGTTCGATGAGCAGCACGCCCAACCGTTCCCCCCACACGGTCAGCGGCAGATACAACCGGCACGGGCCGTCGTCGGCGATGTCCCGCACCGGTTGCTGGCTGCTGAAACAGCGCTGCGCCACGGTGTGACAGGCGAGGAACCCGGCCGCCGGCAGGTCCGGATCCAGCACCGCCCACAGGCCGCTGATCCGGTAGTCGGCCACGAACACGTCCGTGCGTACCGCGCCCAGCGCCGAGCGGATCGCCTCGTCCGCCGCCTCCGCCAGCTGGTCGGGCGGAGCCTCGCGCAGCGCGCGCGACACCACGTCCGGCCCGTCCACCATGCGTCCTCCAGAAACTTGCTACAGAGCAAGCATCATACGGGCGCCCGCGCGGAGTCCGACGTCGCGGTCAGTCGTCGCCGCGGGTCGCCACCACACCGTGGAACGCGTCGGGCACCTCGGCCGGCACGCCGTCCGGACGCCAACGGTTGACCGGCACGATCCCGTCCGCGGTCGGCGCCCAGCGACCCAGCAGCGGCGCGAACGCCGCCGGCGGGCGCATCCGGAACGCCGGCCCCATCATCGCCAGGGCCTGCGGATGGGCCGCCAACTCCTCGGTGTCGAAGTCCACGGCGAGCAGGCTGCCCGGTGCCGCCGCCGCGTACAACTCGTCGAGGGTACGGGTCAGCGTGTCGTCGTCGAGGAACGCCGCCAGCCCGAGGAACACCACCCCCACCGGCCGGCGCCCCCACCCCGGGACGAAGCGGTGCAACTGCGCCGGGTCGATGGTGCCGATGTCGGTGGCATCCCCGAAGCCGTAGCCGGCCCGGTCACTGCCGGCGAGGATGCGCTGTCCGAGCCGGATGGTGACCGGGTCGACGTCGGTGTAGAGCACCGTGGCCTCGGCGGCGACCTCGTGCACGTTGCCCATCGTGGGCACCCCCGCGCCGAACACCAGGAAACCGTCCACGCCCTGCGCGGCGATCGCCCGCACCGCCCGGCCGAGGAAGGCCCGCAGCTCCCGGAAGACCGGCGCGCACGGCCCGTACGCCTGCTCGAAGGCGGTCGCCGCGGCCACGTCGACCGGGAAGTGGTGGGCCCCACCGAGCCAGTAGTCGATCATGCGTGCGGTGCTCGGCTGATCCGGTTCGCCCATCGACGACGCTCCCTCCTCCTTCGGTGGCGTCAGCGTACCGACCCGGGCACGCGCCGTGGTATCGCTGCGCCGCGCGCCCCGCGAGCTGCGATAGTGGAAGACGGCGGGAGGTGGCCGGTGAACTCGGCGAACAGCGCGGCGGTGGTGGTCGGCGTGGACGGCTCGGAGCCCTCCCTGCGCGCGGTACGCCTCGCCGCCGCCGAGGCCACCCGCCGGCACCGGCCGCTGCGCGTGGTGCACGGGTTCATCTGGCCGCTGCTGCACGTACCGGACTCCCCCGCGCCGGACGCCCCGCCCGGCGGCGGGCTGCGCCACCAGGCCGAGGACATCATCGCGGCGGCCGTGGCCGAGGCCGAGGCGACCGTGCCCGGGCTGACGATCTCCGGCGAGATCATCGACGGTGAGGCCGCCGCGGTGCTGGTGGGCGAATCCCCCACCGCCGCGCTCATCGTGCTCGGCGACCGGGGGCTGGGCGGCTTCGCCGCGCTCGTGCTCGGCTCGGTGGCGGTGCAGGTCGCCGCGTACGCCGACTGCCCGGTGCTGGTGGCCCGCGGCGAGCACCGTCCGGACGGACCGGTCGTGGTCGGAATGGACGGCTCGGCGGCGTCGCGCCTGGCCGCCGAGTTCGCCGCCGAGATCGCCGAGGCGCGCGGCGTGCCGCTGCGGGCCGTGCGCGCCTACCGGCATCCGGGCAGCAGCGGCCCGGGCGACATGCAACCCCTGGTGTACGACGAGACGCGGCTGCACGCCGAGCAGGAGCGCGACCTCGCCGAGTCCCTGGACGGACTCGCCGAGCGGCACCCCGGTCTGCGGCTGACCTGGCAGGCGGTGCACGGCCGTCCCGGCGCCGTGCTCGCCGAGGCGTCCGACGCCGCCCAACTGGTGGTGGTCGGCGGGCAGGGGCGCGGCGAGGTGAGTGGGTTGCTGCTGGGGTCGGTGAGCCAGTCGGTGCTGCACCACGCCCGGTGCCCCGTCGCCGTGGTCCGCGCTCCCCGCTGACACCCCGGGGTTGGCCCGTCGTCAGACGGGTAGACGGCCGCGGTACGCCAACGGCGACGAAGGAGGCGGCACATGCCAGGACCACGGCCGGGCAGTAACGCGTACGACAAGCAGCGGGCGCGGTTGCGCAACGCGATCGACGACTCCGGACGGCGGGTACCCGACGGCAAGGCCAACCAGGTCGCCAACAGGATCCTGCAGGAGGATCGCGGCCAGCGGGGTGTGGTGCGCGGTGAGCGCACGTACGGCCCCAAGAGCGAGCGCGAACCGGGCGACCCGAAATGAGGAGGGTCGACCTGGCCGACGGCGCCATCGCGGGCGCCGTCGGCAGCACCGCGCTGAACGTGGTCTCCTACCTCGACGTGGCGCTGCGGGCCCGGCCCGAGAGCAGCGTCCCCGGGGAGACCGTCGACCGGTTGGCCGGTATCGCGCACGTGAATCTGGGTTCCGGGGCCCGGGCGGCGAACCGCCGCTCGGGCCTCGGTCCACTGATCGGCTACGGCCTGGGCATCGCCGCGGGCGTCGCGTTCGCGCTCTACGCCGGTGGCCGGCGGCAGCCCCTGCCGATGGCGGCGGGCGTTCTCGGCGCCAGCGTGATGACCATGACCGACGGCTCGATCACCGCGCTGGGCATCAGCGACCCGCGCACCTGGCGACGCTCCGACTGGATCTCCGACATCATTCCGCACCTGGCGTACGGCCTGACGGCCGCCGCCACCTGGAACAGGTTGCGGCGGCCGTCCGGCCGAGGTCGTTAGGCTCGGGTGTCGCTGTCGTCCTCGGCCACCGGCTCACCGGCCGGGCCGTACGGCGACACCTGCCCCTGGGGCACCGGCCGGCCCTGGTCACCGCGGGACGTGCCACGGTTGGCCGGATGCCGACCGGGGGCGGGGCCCTTGTTGTCCTGGCTGGTGCCACCCAGGGCGTTGCGCCGGAACTCCTGCTGCTGCGGGTTCGTCACGGGGTGTCTCCCTTCCGGGTACGGCAGGCGGCGTCGACCGCCTCCACCGGCGGCATACCCGCGGGCACCGGCGGCATTCCGGCCCCGCCCACCGACAAACGGCTAGCGGGCCGCGGAGTGGGTACCCCGTCGGGGTGGGCAACGATCGAACGGTGGTGCGGGTCCTGCTGGACCGGCGTGGCCGCACCTACCCGGAGGAGGCCGGTATCCGGCTCTCCGACCGACCCGGGCCGCTGTACCAGCTGCTGGTGCTGGCCACCCTGCTGAGCACCCGGATCCGAGCGTGTATCGCGGTGGACGCCGCGCGAGAGCTGTTCGCCGCCGGCTACCGCACGCCGCAGGCGATGGAGGCGGCGAGCTGGCAGCAGCGGGTCGACGCGTTGGGCCGGGGCCACTACCGCCGCTACGACGAGCGCACCGCCACCATGCTCGGCACCGGCGCCCGACTGTGCCTGGACCGCTGGCACGGCGACCTGCGGCGGCTGCACCACGAGGCCCAGGGTGACCCGGCCGGGCTGCGCCGACGACTCACCGAGTTCCCCGGCATCGGCCCCACCGGCGCCGACATCTACCTGCGGGAGGCGCAGACGGTCTGGTCCGACCTGCGCCCGTACGCCGACCGTCGAGCCCTGGCCGGGGCGAAGCGGCTGGGTCTGCCGGGCTCACCCGACGGGCTGGCCGGGCTGGTCGACGAGCCGGACTTCGGCCGGCTCGCCTCAGCGCTGGTCCGGGTGGCGCTCGGTGAGGAGTCCGCCGGCGAGGTCACCCGCGTGGCGGCCCGCTGAGGCGCTCACTTGACCGTCTTGTCGCCCGGTCGGGTCAGGTGCCACACCAGCAGCGCGGCGAGCAGCGCCAGCACCACCACCCCGCCGGAGATGCCACGGCCCTCCTCGGGGCTGCGGCCGGCGCTGCCGAAGTAGATCACGGCGAGGCCGGCCAGCACCGTGACGAACGTACGCAACCCTCGGTCCTTCACGTACCGCACCGTAGGTGACTCTCAACCGCTCCGGACCGGTTTCGTGGCAATTGTCCCCCTGTTGGGCGACACGCTCAACGGTCCGCGACGAACCCGCACAGGCGTACCCGGCGCACCGCCCGGTCGGCGACCTCCACCACCTCCAGCGTCAGCCCGGGCAGCCGCACGGTCTCCCCCGGCTCACGGGGCAGGTGCCGCAGCCGCGCCAACACCAGACCGGCCACCGTCGTGTACTCCCGGGACAGCGGGAAACTCAGCCGCACCCCCAGGTCGGGCAGGTCGTGCAGCGGGAAGTCACCGGGCACCAGCAGCGACCCGTCCGGGTCCCGGGTCACCCCGTGCACGTCGCGGTCGGTTTCGTCGTACAGCTCGCCGACCACCTCGGCCAGCAGATCCTCCATGGTCACCATGCCGTCGATGCCGCCGTGCTCGTCGACCACCAGGGCCAACTGCTGGTGCTCCTGACGCAGCTGGCGCAACGCGTCGGCGACCGGCAGCGTGACCGGCAGCAGCAGCGGCGCTCGCACCTGCTCCCCCACCGTGCCGGCACCGGCCCGCACCAGGTCCCGGATGTGCACCACACCGACCACCTCGTCCAGGCCACCGGGGCCGGTGACCGGCGCGCGGGACCGGCCGGCGGCGGCCAACCGACGGACCCCCTCGTCGGTGCTCAGGCTCGCCGGCAGGGCGGTCACCTCCCGCCGGGCCACCAGGATCTCCCGCAGGGTCCGCCCGGCGATGTCGAAAGCGCCGGTCAGGATCTCCCGCTGCTGCGCCGACAGGCCCCGCTGGCTGACCAGCATCTCGCGCAGCTCCTCCTCCGTCATCTCCTCCCGGTTGGCGCGGGGGTCGCCGCCGGCCAACCGCACCACGGCGTCGGTGGCCCGGCTGAGCAGCCACACCGCCGGTCGGGACAGCCGGGCGAGCAGGTCGAGCGGGCCGGCGCTGAGCAGCGCCCAGCGTTCCGCCCGCTGCATGGCCAGCCGTTTCGGGGCCAACTCCCCGAGCACCAGCGTGACGAACGTCAGCAGCACCGTCACCACCAGCACCGCGGCCGGACGGGCCGCCGCGCCGAGGAAGCCCAGCGGACCGACCAGCGGCCCGGCCAGCGACACCGCGGCCGCCGCCGAAGCGAGGAAGCCGGCCAGCGTGATGCCGAGCTGGATGGTGGCCAGGTAGCGGTTCGGTTCGCGGGAGAGACGCACCAGACGGTCGCCCGCACGTGAGCGCCGACCCAACCGCCGCAACTGCCCCTCGCGCAGCGTCACCAGGGCCATCTCGCTGCCGGAGAGCGCGGCGTTGACCAGCACCAGGACGGCCACGAGCACCACCTGCCCGAGCTGACCGCCCATCGCGCACCCCCGTCCACCACCTGAGGTCACTCAACCGCAGCCGAGCAGGCCGCGACCCGGTTTCCGGCCGGTCCGAGGCTCAGTCGGCCTCCAGGTCGTCCAGCGAGATCGAGTGGGTCATCAACCACCGGGCCAGCGCCGACATGCCGAACAGCCAGAGCGGCACCGACTCGGTGGGGCCGTTGGTCGCGTAGATGGCGAACCGCAGATCCGGCGCGCGGTACGCCTCGATCCGCCATTGGTGCTGCCGGTCCCGCCAGACCGCCGAAGGGTCCATGGCGTCACCGTAGGTGACCGCCACCGGTCCGGGGGCCGGTTAGCCCGGCACCACCGCCGTGCCGAGCAACAGGCGGGCGACGGAGACCGACATGGTGATCCCGCCCCAGCCACAGCAGGCTCAGCACGACGGCGAGCACAGCGGCGGCGTCCGCGATGCGGTGCGCGGGGGCGCCCGCCGTACCCCACCGGGCCGCGGCCGCCGCGAGCCGGGCGTCCCGCGCGCCGGAGACGGGCGGACCTGGCTCAACGGGGTACGACTCCGCGGCGGGCGGATCGACGAGGGCGTACCGGGTCTGCCCGTCCGGCACGGTCCACACGAGCATCCAGCCCCGCGTCGCGAACCGCGGTTCCGGCCGGTTACCCCAGTAGGCACCCTCCTCTGTCAGCCCCGTCCCGAGCCGGGTGCGGCGCTCAACCGACGACGATCCGGGCGTCGTCGGGCAGTCGACGGGTCGCGCCCCGACGGTCCAGCAGCTCCAGCAGCGGCACCGCCACCCGGCGGGTGGTGTCCAACGCCTGCCGGGCCGCGGAGAGGGTGAACGGCTGCGGCAGCCCGGCCAGCACCCGGACCGCGTCGTCGAGCGCGTCGGGCAGCAGCACCACGTTGTCGGCCAGCCGCAGCAGCGCGCCGGCCCGCACCGCGGCGCCGATCTCGCGGGGGCCCAGACCGAGATCGACGAGACGGTCCGCCTCGGGGGCGCGGAACGGTCGATCGCCGTACTCGGCGCGGACCCGCTGCACGGCCCGGGCCACCGGCTCGGGCAGCGCGTCGCCGCCCGCCGTCCCGACCCGTCCGGCCCGGACGCGCAACGGCGGGCGGACCAGCGCCTCGACCAGCGCCCGGTCGGGCAGGGCGAGGCGTTGCCGCAGCGCGTCCACCGACATCCCGGCCTCCAGCGGGTGCTCCCGTGTGTAGCGGGTGACCTCTTCGGTCAGCTGCTCGCCGAGCCGCCGCCAGTGCTCCGGGTCGGCCAACCAGTCACCAGCCACCGGCGCGACGTGCACCGGCACGCCCATCCGGATCATCGTGTCGGCGCGGACCAGCCGTCGACGGCGCAGCTCACCGGCGAGATCGGGTCGACCGTCCAGGTCGGCGAGGACCAGCGCGCGGGCCGCGGCGGCACCTCGTCGGGACAGCGGTGGCGGCGCAACGTCCAGCACGCGTACCCCGCCGGCCACGTGGTGCCGGCCCGGGTCGCGCAGCAGCGCCCGGTCGCCGACCAGCAGCGGCAACGGCCGGGCCAGCCGCAACCGGACGGTGTCCGGGCCGAGCGGGCGCACCCGCACCGGCACCGCCGCCGAGCCGACGTGCAGGGTGAGGGTGGCGGGCAGGTCGGCTGCCGGGTCACCGGTGAGCCGCACGTCGACGAGGTCGGTGCGGTGGAACCGCCCCGGGGTGAGCAGGGCGTCGCCACGGCCCAGCCGGTCGCGGGGCGTACCGCGCAGGTTGACCGCCACCCGGGCGACCGCCGTCGCCTCGGCGCGGGCCTCGCCGAGGGAGTGCAGGCCCCGGACCCGGACCGGCTCGTCGGCGCCGGCCAACTCCAGCTCGTCGCCCACCCGCAACCGTCCGGCGCGGAGGGTGCCGGTGACCACGGTGCCGCTGCCCCGCACGGTGAAGCTGCGGTCCACCCAGAGGCGGACCGGTCCGTCCACGGTGGGCGCGGGCAGGCCGGCCGCGAGCCGGTCCAGGGCGGCACGCAGCTCGGGCAGGCCGGCGCCGGTCACGCCGCTGACCGCCACCGCGTCCACCGCGCCGAGACTGCTCGCCGCGATCTCGGCCCGCGCCCGCGCCGCCGCCGGCCCCGGATCGGCCAGGTCGGCGCGGGTCACCACCAACAGGCCGTGCCCGACGCCGAGGGCGTCGAGCGCGGCCAGATGCTCGGCGGACTGCGGCATCCACCCCTCGTCCGCGGCGACCACGATCAGCGCCGCCGGCACCGGGCCGACCCCGGCGAGCATGTTCGGCACGAACCGCTCGTGCCCGGGTACGTCGACGAACGCGACCGTGCCACCGGACGGCAGTGTCGTCCAGGCGAAGCCCAGGTCGATCGTCATCCCCCGGCGGCGTTCCTCGGCCCACCGGTCGGGTTCCATCCCGGTGAGCGCCCGGACCAGGGTCGACTTGCCGTGGTCGACGTGCCCGGCGGTGGCGACGACGAACATGCTCAGTCGTCCCCGTCGGGGACGCGCAGGACGGCCGCCCGGAGCGCCTCGTCGGCGTCGGCGGGCACACAGCGCAGATCGAGCAGGAGCCGCCCGCGCACCACCCGGCCGAGGACCGGCTGGTCTGCGGTGCGCAGCGGCGTCGCGTACCGCTCGGGCAGGCTCAGCGCCCACGAGTCCAACTCGACGCCGGGGCCGCCACCGCCACCGACCACGGCGACCGCCGGCACCACCTCGGCCTTGCGGCCGTCGACGCCGAGCCGGTCGCGCAGCCGCTCCACCCGGCGGCGCAGGGTGCCCGGGTCGGCGTGCAACGCGGTGTGCGTCGGTGTCTGCGGATGGTGCAGGGTGGCGGCGAGCGCGGCCAGGGTGAGCTTGTCGACGCGTACCGCCCGGGCCAGCGGATGGCGGCGCAGCCGGTCGACCAGGTCCGCGGCACCGAGCAGCAGCCCGGCCTGTGGGCCGCCGAGCAGCTTGTCGCCGCTGGCGGTGACCAGCGCCGCACCGGCGCGCAGGGTGCTGGCGGCGTCCGGCTCGTCGGGCAGCAGCGGGTCGGCGCGCAGCAGCCCGGAGCCGATGTCGGCGACCACCGGCACATCGAGGGTGGCGAGCTGCCGCACCGTCGTGGCCGAGGTGAACCCGGTGATCTGGAAGTTCGACGGATGCACCTTGAGCACGAAGCCGGTCCGCGGGCCGATCGCGGCGGCGTAGTCGGCGAGGGTGGTGCGGTTGGTGGTGCCCACCTCCCGCAGTCGTGCGCCGGTGCTCTCCAGCAGGTCGGGCAGGCGGAAACCGTCGCCGATCTCGACCAGTTCGCCCCGGCTGACCACGATCTCCCGACCGGCGGCCAGCCCGGTCGCGGCCAGCACCAGCGCGGCCGCGCCGTTGTTGACCACGTGTACGGCCTCGGCGTCGGGCACGGCGGCGGCGAGCGCGTCGAGCGCGTCGCGGCCACGGCGGGCCCGCCGACCGGTGGTCAGGTCCAGTTCCACGTCGGTGTGCCCGGCGGCGGCCACCACCGCGGCGACAGCGGCCGGCGACAGCGGCGCGCGACCCAGGTTGGTGTGCAGCACGACACCTGTCGCGTTGAGCACCGGGCGGGGCCCGGACGCGGGCAACGCGGCGACGGCGGCGTCCCGGACGTCCTCGGGGGCGATCTCACCGCGGCGGGCCCGCTCCTGCGCCCGGGCGACGACCGCCTTCACCCGGTCCCGGCCGAGCGTGGCGGCGGCCGCGGCCAGTCGCGGATCGGCGAGCAGCGCGTCGGTGCGGGGCACCCGACGTCGCGGGTCCACCGGAGCGTCGCCCATCGCGTCATCTCCTGAGGCCGGTTGGCGGAGACGGACGGGAATCGAACCCGCCTGGCCCGGGTCCCGGACCACACCGGTTTTGAAGACCGGGAGGGGCACCAGCCGCCTGAACGCCTCCATCGGACATTCGATCACAACGCCCGAGCGGCCGCTCAGTCAGCCGTCGGATCCACCGCCGCTCCGCCGGGCGTTCACCCGCTCGCGTTGCGGCACCACCGTGTACCGGGGGTCGCGGGCCGAGGCGACACCGCCGTAGAAGATGCCGAACCGGGTGGCGAGCGACGCCGCCAGCAGTGCCGCGCCGGACACCGCGCCGACCACCCGGCTGCGACGGCCGAGCAGGGCACCGGCCACCCCGGCGGCGGTCAACACCCGACCGGCGCGCAGCAGCCGACCGGGCCGGCCCTGCCGGTAGGGCTCACTGAGCAGGCCGAGGCGGGTCTCCACCCGATGCGCGCCGTACAGTTCCAGGGCCGCGCCGGCCACCGCCATCCGGCGGGCCGGCCCGGCCTGCGCCGGCGGCGCGGCGAGCAGACCCACGCCGGCGCCGCTGGCCAGCGCACTACCCGCGAAGATCAGAGGCAACTCGGGGTACGCCTCATGCCACGACGGCACCGCCGTGTCGGCGAGCAGCACCCCGGTGTACGTGGCCAGCGCGGGCGCGGTGCCCGCGGCGAGCAGCCCGGCGGCGTGCCCGACCGGCGGCAACGCCCGACGGGCCACGCCGAGCACCCCGTGGCGGGGTAGCAGGCCGGCGGTCTCGGCGATCGCGGCGACACCGGCGGCCGGCCCGAACGCGCTGAGGATCCAGGTGCCCATCGACATCGGCGACGTCAGCTTGGCGACCCGCAGCATGTGGTGGAACCGTGCCGGCCGGCCCAGGTCCCGGATCAGGAAGACCGTGCTGGCGCCGACGGCGGCCAGCGCGGTGCTCCGTCCGGCGCGGCGTAACGCGGGCCGGCCGGTGAGCTGCCCACCGGCGGCGAGCAGCGACGAGCCGGCGGCCAGGCCACCGGTGAACAGGTACGCGGCGATGTCCCACTTCCACACCGGCGGCTTCAGGACGGGCCGGCCGTAGTACGAGGTGAACTCGGCCTCCGGCACCCGCAACTCCTCGCCGCCGCCACGCCGCCCACCCCGGCGGCCAGGCCGGTGGCCGGGGAGGTCGGCGGTCCGCTGCGGCGGCGAGACCAGGTCTGCCCGATCGTCGGCGGCAAGCCGGTCGCGGAAGCGGCGGAAGAGGTCACCGACCGGGGGACGGTCCGTGCTCACGAGGAACCTCCGACGAACGCGGCGACGGTCGCCGCCGCCATGGCCAGCGCGGCGAGGCCGGCGCGTTTCCACATCTTCGGCAGGTCGCGAGTGGTCACGACCGGGTCGGGTGGCAGCCCGTACACCTCGGGCTCGTCGAGGAGCAGGAAGAACGCGCCGTCCCCGCCCACACCGTCGGTCGGGTCGTGACCGTACAGGCGTGCCTCGGGGACCCCCCGCTCGCGCAGCGTCTCGACGCGCGCGGCGGCCCGCTCCCGCAACTCGTCCACCGGCCCGTACTGGATCGACTCGGTGGGACACGCCTGGGCACAGGCCGGGGTCATCCCCGCGCCCAACCGGTCGTAGCAGAGGGTGCACTTCCACGCCCGACCATCACCCTTGCGTTGATCGATCACGCCGTAGGGGCAGGCGGAGATGCAGTAACCGCAGCCATTGCAGATGTCCTCCTGCACCACCACCGTGCCGAACTCGGTGCGGAACAGCGAACCCGTCGGGCAGACGTCCAGACACGCCGCATGGGTGCAGTGCTTGCACACGTCGGACATCATCAGCCAGCGGAAGTCCGAGCGGCCCTCGGCACCGGAAGCCCGCCCCGGCGGCTGCGCCCCCGGCATCCCGAGGAACTGCGGGCCCGCGCCGGTGTCGGCCGGCTCACCAAGCACGTCGGCGGCGGGGCGGGGCTGCTCGATGAACGCGACGTGCCGCCACGAGTTCGCGGTCAACGCGCCCGTGTTGTCGTACGACATGCCGAGCAGGTCGAGCCCGCTCTGCGGGACGCCGTTCCACTCCTTGCAGGCGACCTCGCACGCCTTGCAGCCGATACACACACTCGTGTCGGTGAAGAACCCCATCCGCGGCGGCGCGTCCTCGTAACCGGCGTCCGGCGCCGGATCCAGCGGCCCGTACAGACTGTTCGGATCAGGAATCACCGCGCCGCTCCCCCTCGCTGTCGCCGGTGACCGCCGGCGCGTGCCCGCCCGGGATCATCCCGGCCCGCCGCTGGTAGTCGGCCACCAGGTCGAGCAGCGCCGGCCCGGTGGGCCGGCGGCCGGGCCGCACATCGCAGGTGCCGACCTTGCTCTCCTGGATGAGGACGTTCGGGTCGAGGCTGATGCCGAACAGGTCGTTGGCCGAGTCGCCGGTCACCAGACCCTCGAAACCGAAGTGGTACGGCAACCACACCTGGTGGATGATCCGACCGTCCACCCGCAACGGGGCGAGCCGATCCGTCACCAGCACCTTCGCCTCGATCACCGCCCGGCCGCTGACCAGATGGGCCCAGCCCAGATGCTCCAGCCCGGCCTCGGCCGCCAGCTCCGGTGACACCTCGACGAACATCTCCGGTTGCAACTCGGCCAGGGGCGACACGGTACGGCTCATCCCGCCGGCGGTGTGGTGCTCGGTGAGCCGGCTGACCGTGAACACGTACGGGAACACCTGACCGTGCTCCTGCGGCGGGCTCGGGTTCACCGAATTCACCGGATGCGCGTACATCTTGCGGGTCGGGTTGGCCTGCTGCCGGTACAGGGGGTTGCGCACCGGCGACTCCACCGGCTCGTAGTGCGTCGGCAACGGCCCGTCCAGCACACCACTGGGCGCGTACAGCCAGCCCTTGCCGTCGCCCTGCATGACGAACGGGTCGTCGCCGGCGATGCCCTCCGGCCCCGACGCGCCCTCCGGCGGCCGGTACGACGGCGGCTTGCCCTTCTCGAAGTCCGGCACGTCGTAGCCGGTCCACTCGGCCTTGTCCGCGTCCCACCAGACGTAGCGTTTGCGCTCACTCCACGGGTTGCCGTCGGGGTCGGCGGAGGCCCGGTTGTAGAGCATCCGCCGGTTCGCCGGCCACGCCCAGCCCCACTCGGCGGCCACCCAGTCCTGCTCATGGCGGGACCGGCGCCGGGCTGCCTGGTTGACGCCGTCGGCGTACACCCCGGTGTAGATCCAGCAACCGATCGCGGTGGAGCCGTCCGCGCGGGCCTCGGCGAAACTCGACAGCGGGCGGCCGGTCGTCACGTCGTACCCGTTGATCTCGCGCAGGACCGACTCGGCGCTCGGCTCCGCGTGCGGACCGTGCGTGGGGTAGTCCCAGGTGAGGTCGAGCAGCGCCCGGTCGCGCGGCAGCGCCGAGCCGGCCAGCTTCTCCCGCAGCTTGCGGCCCAGGTGGTAGAAGAACCACAGCTCGGAGCGGGCGTCGCCCGGGGCGTCGACGGCCTTCTCCCGCCACTGCAACAACCGCTGCGTCTGGGTGAAGGTGCCCTCCTTTTCCACGTGGGACGCGGCGGGCAGGAAGAACACCTCGGTGCGGCACTCCTGCGGGACGATCTCGCCGGTGGCGACCTCCGGGCCGTTCTGCCAGAACGTCGCACTCTCGATCATGAACAGGTCCCGGACCACCAGCCAGTCCAGGTTCGCCATGCCCAGCCGCTGCGCCCGACCGTGCGCCGACCCGACCGCGGGGTTCTGCCCCAACAGGAAGTAACCCTTGATCTTGCCGTCGATCATGTTGAGCACCTGCTGGTAGGTGCCGTGGTCACCGGTCATCCGCGGCATGTAGCCGTAGCAGTAGTCGTTGTCGGCGGTCGCGGCGTCACCCCAGTACGCCTTCAGCAGGCTGGCCGCGAACGTCCGGGCGTTACCCCAGAAACCCTTCTGCCCCGGGTGCCGGATGCTGTCCACCCACTCATCGAAACTCGGGTGCTCGGCGTGATGCGGCATCGGCAGGTAGCCCGGCAGCAGGTTGAACAACGTCGGAATGTCCGTCGAGCCCTGGATGCTGGCATGCCCCCGCAGCGCCATCACCCCGCCACCCGGGCGACCCATGTTGCCCAGCAGCAGTTGGATGATCGCGCCGGTACGGATGTACTGCACACCCACGCTGTGCTGCGTCCACCCCACCGAGTAGATCAGCATCCCGGTGCGCTCCCGGCCGGAGTTGCGCGTCCACGCCTGCGCCAATTCGAGGAACTTCTCCTGCGGGATGCCGCACACCCGCTCCACCATCTCTGGCGTGTAGCGGGCGAAGTGTCGCTTGAGGATCTGATAGACGCAGCGCGGATGCTGCAACGTCTCGTCCCGCTCGGTCTGCCCGCCCACCTGCGCGCCGTGCGACTCGTGCGCCAACCCCGAGGCGCTGTCCCGCTCCTGAGCGGTGTGCCCGCTGCCGGACGAACCCTCATGCCCCGCGTACTGCCAGCTGTCCTGCACGTACGTGCCGGTCTCCGGGTCGAAGCCGGAGAAGAAGCCGTCGCCGTCCTCGGTGTCGATGAACTGGTCGCTGACGATCGTCGCCGCGTTGGTGTACGCGAGCACGTACTCCCGGAAGTCGAGGTCGTTGTCCAGGATGTAGCGCACCACCCCACCGAGCAGGGCGATGTCGGTGCCCGCCCGGATCGGCAGGTACGCGTCGGCCAGAGCGCTGGTCCGGGTGAACCGCGGGTCCACGTGGAAGACCTTCGCGCCGCGCCGCTTGGCCTCCATCACCCACTGGAAACCCACCGGATGCGCCTCGGCCATGTTCGAACCCTGGATGACGATGACGTCAGCGTTGGCGATGTCCTGCTGGAAGTCCGTCGCACCGCCACGACCGAAGCTGGCCCCCAGACCGGGGACGGTGGCGGAGTGTCAAATACGGGCCTGGTTCTCGATCTGCAGCGCCCCCATCGCGGTGAACAACTTCTTGATGAGGTAGTTCTCCTCGTTGTCCAGCGTCGCCCCACCCAGACTGGCGATCCCCAGCGTCCGGTTGAGCGGCCTGCCCTGCGTGTCGGCGTCCTCCCAGGTCTGCTCGCGTGCGGCGAGCATCCGGTCGGCGATCATGTCGAGCGCGGTATCGAGCTCCAGGTCTTCCCACTGCGTCGAGTACGGTCGGCGGTAGCGGACCGTCGTCTGCCGCAGCGGACTGGTCACCAGACTCTTGCTCGCCGAACCCTTCGGACACAGCCGACCCCGCGAGATCGGGCTGTCCGGATCACCCTCGATCTGACTG
>NZ_WBKR01000043.1 GCF_008868155.1 Micromonospora sp. ALFpr18c | reverse complement strand
TCCTGGCCTCGCTACGCAACCTCGCCATCAACGCCCTACGCCTGGCCGGCCGACCCGACATCACCGAAGCCACCCGCTGGGCAGCCCGCAACATGACCAGGCCATTCACCATCCTCGGCCTCACATCGTGATCATGAAACGGCCGTGGCCCCTTGCCAGAGGCATAGCACAGGAACGTACCGATCCGACAGTTCTCCGACCGCCGTCCCCGAATACTGCCGCTGCACCCCCGCAGACCGGTCCCCTTGTTCAAAAACCCAGTCTCGTCGGCAACCAACACCGCAGCAGGATCGCCGAGGTGTTCCACCACATAATCGCGAACATCATCACGCACCGCGTCGGCATCCCAACACGGGCTACACAACACCGCCTGCATCCCGTCCGGCGACCGGTCACCAGCCTGCTCCGCGAGAGTCCACCCGTTACGCCGCTCCAACGGCGACAGCAGCCCTCGCACATAAGCGAACGCCCGCTTCCGCGGCTCCACCCGCGAGAACCGGCCCGCGATCCGGGCAAACAACTCACCCAGCCCGACTTCCCACCACTCAACCAACCCAACGCCAACCACAATGGACTATCGAGCCACATCCACCCGAAGTTGCGAACCACCGTTGCAGTATTTGGAGGCGATGGCGTCACCGGTGGCCGCGGTCGTGGTGCCCGGGCCCGCAGGGCAATGCGGGTCCGGGCCACGCGATGCGGCCAGGGGACGTGCCGGTCGGGCGTGCGGGCCCGGGCCGGTCGAGTCGCGGATGACCAGGTCGGTCTGGAGCATTACCTGTGCGGTGGTACGACGGACGCCGAGCGCCGTGCCGGCACCGAGCCCTCGCGCGCCGCGCGGTGACTCGGTGTCCTGTTGCAGCAGCATGTCGACGGCCGTCCGGCCGGCGGCCGCGGTGGGTGTGGCCACCGTCGTCAGTTTGGGGCGGGTGAGCCGGCTCAGGGCGATGTCGTCGACCCCGACGACGCTCACCTCCTGCGGCACCCGGACCCCGAGCGCGTCCAGCCCCTCGATGAGGCCGATCGCCATCAGGTCGTTGTAGGCGAGCACGGCCGACACACCGCTGCGCCGCACCTGCTCGGCGACGGCCGAGCCGCCGGTCTCGGTGGGCGCGTTGGGGCCGAGCATGGTCAGCTCGGCGCCGCCGGCGCGGGCGGCCGTGGCGGCGGCGCGGCGCATCTCCCGGTTGGTCCATGAGCTGCGCGGGCCGCCGAGCAGGGCGATGCGGTCGTGGCCGAGGCCGACGAGGTGCTCGATCGCCGCCCGGGCGCCCTGCCCGACATCCATCAGCACGCAGGGCAGGCCGGTCACCTGGCGGTTCACCACCACCAGCGGCACCTCGCGGCTGAGCTGTTCGATGAGGCTGTTGCTCATCCGTGGGCTGCACAGCAGCACCCCGTCCACCTGCTTGGCGAGGGCGTGGACCAACTCCTCCTCGGCGGTCGGGTCCTCGTTGGTGTCGGCCACGAAGACGTGGTAGTCGCGGTGGCGGGCCTGGCTCTCCGCCGCCTTGATCAGCGGCGGGAAGAACGGGTTCGCGATGTCCGCGATGATCAGGCCGATGTTGTGCGTACGGCCGGTGATCAGGGCCCGGGCGGCCCGGTTCGGCCGGTAACCCAGATCCTCCGCGCAGGCCAGCACGCGGACCCGGGTCTCCGGGTTGACCAGGTGCGGGGCCGAGAAGGTGCGGGACACGGTGGAGATGTGCACACCGGACGCCCGGGCGACGTCCCGGATGGTGACTGGCACGGCGGCCCCTTCGTCCGTTGTGGCGGCGGTCACGTGGGTGTCGCCAATTAATGCAAACGGTTGCTCCAGTGTCAACGGTGGATGATGACGGTTCTGTTGCGCCAGCGCTCCCAGCGGTGATCTATGAGCCCGCAAAGGGGGACATATGCCGCCGGTTGCGGCCTCCACGTTGACGCAATCGGATCGACCGTGATTACTTCACTGCAAACCTTTGCAGGATCACCGGGGAGGCCACCGAATGTCACCGAGAGCCGGCGGGCGGGTCCGGTACGCCGTCGTGGGCACCGGCGCGCGGGCGGAGATGTTCGTCCGGGCCCTGGTCCTCGATCACCCCGACACCACCGAGCTGGTCGCCTTCGCCGACGTCAACCAGGCCCGGATGGACGCGCACAACCGCTGGCTGGCCGAGCTGGGTCACGACCCGGTGCCCACGTACCCGGCCGCAGACTTCGCGGCCATGCTGGACAAGGAGCACGTCGACGTCGTCCTGGTCACCAGTGTGGACGTCACCCACGACGCGTACGTGGTGGCCGCGCTGCGCGCCGGTCGGGACGTCGTCACCGAGAAGCCGATGACCGTCGACGCCCCGCGCTGCCGGCGCATCCTCGACGCGGTGAGCGAGACCGGCGGTCGGGTGACCGTCGCCTTCAACTACCGCTACAACCCGCTGCACGAACAGGTCCGCCGGCTGCTCGCCGACGGCGCGGTCGGCGAGATCGGCTCGGTGCACTTCGAGTGGCTGCTGGACGTCCGCCACGGCGCCGACTACTTCCGCCGCTGGCACCGGGACAAGGCCACCTCCGGCGGGCTCACGGTGCACAAGGCCAGCCACCACTTCGACCTGGTCAACTGGTGGCTGGCCGCCACACCCGTCGAGGTGTACGCGGCCGGCCGGCTCTTCTTCTACGGCGACGGCGGCCGCCGGCACGGCTACGCCCGCGACTACGACCGGGCGCACGGCTCCCCCGCCGCCGTCGACGACCCGTTCGCGCTCCGGCTCGACGCGCACCCCCGGCTGCGCGAGCTGTACCTCGACGCCGAGGCCGAGGACGGCTACCACCGCGACCGCAACGTGTTCTCCCCCGGGGTGAGCATCGAGGACGACATGGCGGTGCTGGCCCGCTACTCCACCGGCGCGACGATGACCTACCACCTCACCGCGTACGCACCCTGGGAGGGCTACCGGGTGATGGTCAACGGCAGCCGTGGCCGCCTGGAACTGGAGGTGACCGAGAACGACTTCGTCGACCGGGGCACCGCCGGCGCGGTCAAGGGCGCCGCCCTGCACGGGGTCGAGGCGCCGGCCGAGGGCGGACGCGCGACGCTCACCCTGCGCCCGTTCTGGGAACCACCCCGGCAGATCCCGGTGCAGGGCCGCACCCGGCACGGCCACGGCGGCGCGGACGCCCGGATGACCGCTGTGCTCCTCGGCGGCCAGCCGGACCCGCTGGACCGTGCCGCGACCGCCGACGACGGCGCGTTGGCCCTGCTCACCGGCCTGGCCGCCAACCGGTCCTTCGAGACCGGGCAACCGGTCCGGGTCGCCGACCTGCTCACCCTCCGCTGACCACCGACGAGGAGCCCAGCCCCGTGCCGACGTCCGACCACACCGATCTGCTCCTGCCCTCCGAGCCCGGCCAGCGCGCGTTGGCCCGGGAGTTGTACGCCCTCGCGGCGGAGCAGCCGATCATCTCGCCGCACGGGCACGTCGACCCGGCCCTGCTCGCCGATGATCGGCCCTTCCCCGATCCTGCGCAGCTGCTCATCGTGCCCGACCACTACCTGACCAGGATGCTGCTCAGTCAGGGCGTGCCCCCGGCGCAGCTGGGTGTGCCCACCCGCGACGGCAGCCCGGTGGAGACCGACGGCCGGGTGATCTGGCGGCGATTCGCCGCGCACTGGCACCTGTTCCGGGGCACCCCGTCGCGGCTGTGGCTGGAGCAGACCTTCCGCACCGTGTTCGGGGTGAACACCCCGCTCGGCCCGGCCACCGCCGACACCCTGTACGACGAGATCGCGGCCCGGCTCGCCGAGCCGGACTTCCGCCCCCGGGCGCTGTTCGAGCGCTTCGGCATCGAGGTCCTCGCGACCACCGAGTCGCCGCTGGACGACCTGGGTCAGCACGCCAAGCTCGCGGCCGACGGCTGGGGTGGGCCGGGCGGGCGCGTGGTCACCACGTTCCGCCCGGACGACGTGGTGGACATGGAGTTCGACGGCTGGTCGACCAACGTGGACCGGCTCGGGACGCTGACCGGTGCGGACACCGGCACGTACACCGGTTATCTGGCCGCGCTGCGGGCCCGGCGGGCCGCGTTCATCGCCGCCGGGGCGACCTCGTCGGACCACGGCCATCCCACCGCGCGCACCCTGGACCTGTCACCGGCCGAGGCGGCGCGGCTGTACGACCGGGGCCGGCGAGGCGAGGCCGACGCGGCCGACGCGGAGGCGTTCCGGGCGCACATGCTGATGGAGTTCGCCCGCATGTCGCTCGACGACGGCCTGGTCCTGCAGCTGCACCCCGGCGCCGTGCGCAACCACAACCGCTGGCTGCACGCCCGGCACGGCCGCGACGTCGGCGGTGACGTCCCGCAGGTCACCGAATACGTGCACGCGCTCGCCCCGCTGCTGGAGCGCTACGGCAACGATGCCCGGCTGCGGGTCGTGCTCTACACCCTCGACGAGGACACCTTCACCCGCGAGCTGGCGCCCCTGGCCGGCGGCTACGCCGCACTGCTGCTCGGCGCGCCCTGGTGGTTCCTGGACTCCCCCGAGGTGCTGCGCCGGTTCCGGGAGACCGTCACCGAGAACGCCGGCTTCTACAACACCACCGGGTTCGTCGACGACACCCGGGCGTTCTGCTCCATCCCGGTCCGCCACGACGTCGCCCGCCGGGTGGACGCCGGTTTCCTGGCCCGGCTGGTCGCCGAGCACCGGCTGCCGATGGACGAGGCGGCCGAGACGATCGTCGACCTGGCGTACCGGCTGCCCAAGCGGGTCTTCAACTTCGGAGGCGACGACCAGTGAGTGTCACCATCACGTCCGTCGACGTGCACGACGTGCGGTTCCCGACCGCTGCCCGGGGCGACGGCTCCGACGCGATCAACCGGGGTGACTACTCGGCGACGTACGTGGAGCTGGGCACCGACGCCGGCCCGATCGGCGCGGGGTTCACCTTCACCAACGGCCGGGGCAACGAGATCACCTGCGCGGCGGTGCAGGCGCTGGCGCACCACGTACGGGGGCGCACAATCGAGGAGATCACGGCCGAGCCGGTCGCGTTCTGGCGCTCGCTCAGCGCCGACGTGCAGTTGCGCTGGCTGGGTCCGGAGAAGGGCGTCATCCACATGGCGGCCGGCGCGCTGGTCAACGCGGTGTGGGACCTGCGGGCCACCCTCGCGGGCAAACCGATGTGGCGGTTCCTCGCCGAACTGCCCACCGACGACCTCGTGGCCAGCGTCGACTTCCGGCACATCAGCGACGCGCTCACCCCGGACGACGCCGCCGCGATCCTCGACAAGGGACGCGACGGGCTCACCGACCGGCTGGCCACGCTCGACCGTGACGGCTTCCCCTCGTACACCACCTCGGTCGGCTGGCTCGGCTACCCCGACGACAAGGTGCGGGCGCTGACCCGGCAGGCGTACGACGACGGCTGGCGGGCGATGAAGATGAAGGTGGGCGGCCCGCTCGCCGACGACCTGCGCCGGGCCCGGATCATCCGGGCCGAGATCGGCCCGGACGCGCTGCTGATGATGGACGCCAACCAGGTCTGGGACGTCGACGAGGCGATCACCGCGATGGCCACTCTGGCCGAGGTCGACCCGTACTGGATCGAGGAGCCGACGCACGCCGACGACATCCTCGGGCACGCCCGGATCGCCCGCGCCGTCACCGAGCTGACCGGCGGGCGGTGCCGGGTGGCCACCGGCGAGGTCGCCGCCAACCGGGTGATCTTCAAGCAGCTGCTGCAGGCCGAGGCGATCGGCGTGATGCAGATCGACGCGTGCCGGGTCGGCGGCGTCAACGAGGTCCTGGCGGAGCTGCTGCTGGCGGCGAAGTTCGGGGTGCCGGTCTGCCCGCACGCCGGCGGTGTGGGCCTCTGCGAGTACGTCCAGCACCTGGCGATCTTCGACTACCTGCGGGTGGGCACCAGCCTGGACGGGCGGATGGTCGAGTACGTGGACCACCTGCACGAGCACTTCGTCGACCCGGTACGCACCCGCGGTGGCCGGTACCTGCTGCCGGAGCGGCCCGGCTACAGCGCCACCATGCGGCCCGCGTCGGTGGCCGAGTTCCGCTTCCCGGACGGTCCGGCGTGGCGGTGACCGTCGGCGCCACCCGGCTCGGCCTGGGTGTAATGCGCCAGCTACCCATGGAGTCCCGTCCGCTCGTCCGGCCGGGCACGGTGCCGACCGGCGTCGTACACCTGGGGTTGGGCGCGTTCCACCGCGCGCACCAGGCCGTCTACACCGAGGCGGCGGTCGGCGCGGCCGGCGGCGACTGGGGCATCGTGGCCGTCGCGCCGCGCAGCACCGCGCTGGTCGAGGCCCTCGCCGCGCAGGACAACCTGTTCAGCGTCAGCACCCTCTCGGCGGCCGGCAGCACGACCCGGGTGGTGGGCGCGCTGAGCGGGGTACGACACGCTCCCGGCGACCCGGACGCCGTGGTGGCGCTGCTCGCCGACCCGGCGGTGCGGGTGGTGACGCTGACCGTCACGGAGAAGGCGTACCACCTCGACCCGGTGACCGGCGACCTGTGCCCGGACCCGGCGCTCGCCGCCGATCTGGCCGGCGGTCGTGCGCCGACCACGGTGCCGGGGCTGCTGCTGCGTGGGCTGGCCGCCCGGGCTGCCGCGGACGCCGGGCCGGTGGCCCTGGTGAGCTGCGACAACCTGCCCGCCAACGGCCGACGTCTGCGGGGTCTGGTCGACCAGGCGGTCGCCCGGGCCGCCGGGGTGCCCACCGGGCTCGTCGAGTGGGTCGCCGGCAATGTCACCTGCCCGGGCACCATGGTGGACCGGATCGTGCCGGCCAGCACTCCCGACACCATCGAGGCGGCCCGTCGGGCGCTCGGCGTGACCGATCTGGCGGCGGTCGCCGCCGAGCCGTACGCGCAGTGGGTGATCGAGGACGACTTCCCGGGTGGGCGGCCGGGTTGGGAGCACGCCGGGGCGGTGCTCACCGACGACGCCGGCCCGTGGGAGCGGTTGAAGTTGCGCAGCCTCAACGGCGTGCACTCGGCCGTCGCGTACCTGGGGGCGCTCGCCGGCCGGGAGACGATCGCCGACGCGCTGGAGATCCCGCACCTGGCCGACGTGCTGCGCCGGCTGATCGCCGAGGACGTCGCGGCCAGCTTCACACCGCCCGACGGGGTGCGGGTGGTCGACTACGGCGAGCAGGTCCTCGCCCGGTTCGGCAACCCGGCGATCCGGCACCGCACCCTACAGGTGGCGATGGACGGCTCGCAGAAGCTGCCGCAGCGGATCCTGCACACCATCGCCGACCTGCGCGCGGCCGGCCGGCCCGCGCGCTGGGGCGCGCTGGTCGTGGCGTCCTGGCTGCGCTTCGCGCTGGGCTACGCCGACGACGGCCGGCCGTTGCCGTTCCAGGATCCGCTGGCCGGGCCGATCCGGGCCGTGCTGGACGCCGGCGCGCAGAGCCCGGCCGGCGCGGTGGACGCGGTCTTCGCCCTGCGCGAGGTCATTCCGGCCGAGGTGGCCGGCGACGACGAGGTACGCGCCGACGTGATCGCCTGGCTGACCGCCCTGGAACGCCACGGCGTCGAGGCCACCCTGGCCGGTGTCCGGTGAGCGGGCGCCTACCGCCGGCCGGTGCGCGGTGACCGGGGCGGCGCCGCCGACGCGGGTGGCGGTGATCGGTGCGAACGGGCACGGCCGCTGGCACCGCCGGGCGATCGCGCCGTTGCACGCCGACGGCCGGGTGCGGCTGGTCGCGCTCGTCGACGTCCAGCCGGTGCGGGACGATCCGGTGGCGCCGCTGCCGTCGGGGGTGCAGGTGTTCACCGACCACCGAGCGATGCTCGCCGCCACCCGGCCGGAGGTGGTGGTCATCTGCACGCCGCCGCACACGCATCTGCCGATCGCCCGCGACGCCCTCACCGCCGGCGCCGACCTTCTGCTGGCGAAGCCGCCGGTGTTGTCGCTGGCCGAGCACGACGAGCTGACCTGGGCGTTGACCACCGCTGGTCGGGTCGCCCAGGTCGGTTTCCAGGCGCTCGGCTCGGCGGCGCTGACCGCGTTGACCGACGCGCTGGCCGCCGGACGCCTCGGCACGGTCACCGGCATCGCCACCGTCGCCGCCTGGCAGCGCCCGGACGCCTACTACGCCCGCTCCGCGTGGGCCGGTCGGCGGACGCTCAACGGGCGGCCGGTGCTGGATGGCGCGCTGGCCAACCCGCTCGCGCACGCGGTGATGCAGTGCCTGGCCGTCGCCGAGTCGCTCGGCGGGGCGCCGCCCTGGCCGGTCGCGATCGAGGTGGAGCGCTACCGGGTCCGGCCGATCGAGGTGGAGGACACCGCGGTGCTGCGGATCCGCTTCCGTGCCGGCCCGCCGGTGCTGGCCGCGGTCACCCTGGCGGCCGAGGAGTTCGTGGCCGGTGAGGTGGAGGTGACCGGTTCGGCGGGTCGTGCGGTGCTGGAGTACCCGACCGACCGGCTGTGGCTGCCCGGCGACGTGGTGACCCGCCGGGTCCCCGGTCGGCAGGGCCTGCTGGAGAACCTGCTCGCGCACCGGGCCGATCCGCTCGGTGTGCCGCTGATCGCGCCGCTGGCCCGTACCGCGCCGTTCACCGCGCTGCTGGACGCGCTGCGCGCCGCACCGGAGCCGCGGCTGCTCGACGGCGACGTTGTCGACGCGGTGGGCGACGGTGCCGAGCGGGTGGTGCGGATCCGTGGCGTGGTCGACGTGCTGCGTCGAGCGGCCGAGCAGGGCGCGCTGCCCAGCGAGCAGGGCGTGTCGTGGGCCGCGCCGGCGTACCGCGCGGATCTGGCGTAGTGGCGGCGCCCCGATCTGGGCGCCGACGCGGGCTGGACGCCCACCCTGCGGCGCGACCCGGTCCTGCCGGCCCCGCTGGTCCCCCTCGTGGTGGGACCGCTCGCCGGCGCGGACCGGCTGCCGATCTGAGCGCCCGCCCACCCGTTGATCAACTCTGCGGTTGCCGGACGCCTCGGCGGCGCGCGGGACCATCGATGTGGAGAAGATCGGCTATAAGTGACGCATGGACTTCCCGCCGCACCTGGGCAGCATGCCGATGCACGCGATCACCGAGATCCACGGTGAGCCCGGGCTGCTGGAGCGCTTCCGGCTGGAGGTCGAGCAGTTCGACGTCGACGCCCGCGCGCGGCTGTCCGCCGCACTGGACCTGGCCGCCGACCTGCACCGCGACGACCGGCGCGTCCGCGAGCCGTACCTCAACCACCTGCTGCGGGTGTCCATCCGGTTGATGCACCACTACCAGGTGCGCGAGGTGGACGTGATCGTCGCCGGTCTGCTGCACGACTCGGTCGAGGACCACCCGGCCGAGCTGGCCGGCGGCGAGCAGGTCGCCGACCCGACCGCAGCCGCGTTGGCCGCGCTCGCCGCGCGGTTCGGGCCGCGGGTGGCCCGGCTCGTCGGTGCCGTCACCAATCCGGTGTACGACCCGCGGCGCGACCGGAACACGCAGTACCGGGAGCACCTGGCCGTCAGCCTGGAGCGGGAGCCCTGGGCGCGGGTGATCAAGGTGTCGGACTTCACCGACAACGGCGTCGGGGTGATCCACACGGTCGGGCCGAAGGTGGTGTCCTCGGCCCGGAAGTACCGGCCGCTCGTGCCGCTGTTCCGCGACCTGATCGGCCGGCCGGACACCCCGCTGACCCCGGCGGTGAAGCGGCACATCTTCGGCCAGCTCGACCTGGCCGAGGAGCGGTTCAGCGCGATCCTGGACCAGCCGGTCGCACCTCACTGACCAGGTCGAACCCATCACCCGACCGGGTTCCGCGACAAGTTCTCAGATCTCCGGGACGTACCCCGGCCTTACGGTTGGTTTGCGCCAGATGCGAGCCAAGAGCCCTCTTGGTCGAAATGCCTGGCGTGACCCGATCGAGAGGATTTGACCATGCGCGACCTTTCTCGTCGCGATCTGCTCAAGGCGACCGCCGTTGGTGCCGGGGCGGTCGCTCTGCCGGGCATGATGGTCGGAGGCAGCTCGGCGATCGCGGCCGACGGCCCCGGCCCGTCCGACGCGACGTACCCACCGGCGAAGCTGACCGGGCGCATCGTTCGCCCCCAGAGCCCCGACTACGCGGAGGCGAGCCTCGGGTGGGACGAGCTGTTCGTGCGCTATCCGCTGGTCATCGTCTTCGCCCAGGAGACCCAGGACGTGGTCAACGCCCTCACCTGGGCGCGGCAGCACGACGTCGCGCTGCGGGTCCGCAGCGGCCGGCACAGCCTCGAAGGCTGGTCGAACGTCGACAACGGCCTCGTCATCGACGTCAGCGAGCTGAAGGACGTGCACATCGACACCGCCACCCGCACGGCGAAGGTCGGCGCGGGCCTCAACCAGCTGGAGGCGGTGACGACGCTCGGTGAGTACGACCTCGCGGCGACGACCGGCACGGAGGGGACCGTCGGCCTGTCCGGTGCGACCCTCGGCGGTGGCTTCGGGTTCCTCACCCGTTACCTCGGCATGGCCTGCGACAACCTGATCGGGGCGGAGATCGTCGTCGCGGCGGGGGCCAACGGCGCGAAGGTGCTCCAGGTGGACCCATGGAACCACTCGGATCTGCTCTGGGCGCTGCGCGGCGCCGGCAACGGCAACTTCGGGATCGTCACCTCGCTGACCTACAAAGTGGCCCCGCTGAAGAGCGTCGCCTACCTTCAGGCGACCTGGCCGGGCCTCGACGACCTGCACCGGGTCTTCGACGCCTGGCAGCGCACCACACCGTTCGCCGACCCCCGCCTCGGCAGCCAACTCGAGGCCCACCCGGACGAGATCCTGATGTTCGGGGTGCTCGCCGAGGGATCGGAGGCGGAGGTGCGGCGGCTGCTGGCGCCGATCCTCTCCATCGGCGACCCCGAGGTGACCGTGCAGATCGGCGGCTGGGGCGACACGTACGCCGGCTTCCAGATCCCGAACGAGGACGAGCCGGCGAAGTGGAAGTTCTTCTCCCAGTTCACCAGGGAGCCGTTCCCGGCCGAGGCGATCAGCATCATCCGCGAGTTCCTGGAGAACTCGCCGTCGCCGGACAGCAACTTCTTCACCCAGGCGTTCGGCACGGGCGCCCAACGCCAGGAACCCTTCGGCGGGGCGGCGTTCCCGCACCGCGACGCGCTCTTCTACTCCGAGCCGGGCACCGGCTGGGGCACCCGCGGGGAGCCCGACAGCGGCGACGCCATCACCCCGATCGCCCAGACCTGGATCGCCGAGTTCAGCCAGGCGCTGCGCCCCTTTGTGGACGGCGCCTACGTCAACGTGCCGAACATCGGCATGGCCGAGTGGGAGACCGCCTACTGGGGGCGCAACGTCGAGCGGCTGCGCAAGATCAAGGCGAAGTACGACCCGCACAACGTCTTCCAGTACGAACAGAGCGTCCCGCCCGCGACACACTGACCAGGGTGACCGGCGGTGCGGGTGGCACCACCCGCACCGCCGGCCCCGTCCACCGTGTCGATCAGGGATGCGGCACCGTGGCACCGGCCGTGCCGGCCCGCACCAGGTGCTCCAGCCAGGGTGTCGGCCCCACACCCAGCTCACGGCCCAGGTCGGCGCGGAACAGCTCGAAGCGCCGTACCGCCTCGTTGATGTTGCGTTCGGCCAGGTGCACGGCGATCAGTGCCCGGGTGGCGCTCTCCCGCAGCGGCTCCAACTGCACGGCGGTCAACGCCACCTGCACCGCCTCGCTGTAGCGGCCCTGCGCGGTGAGCCGCTCCGCGAGCGCCTCCAGCGCGTACAGCCGCGTCTGCCGGAGCCGCTCCCGCTCGGTCAGCACCCAGTCGTCGTACCAGCCGGGCAGCAGCTCACCGGTCCCGAGCGCCGACACGTCCGGCGCGGCGTCCACCGGCGTGACGCCGGTCAGCAGGGCCGCCGCCGCCGCGGTCAGGGTGGCCACGTCGCTGGTCACCCCGGCGGCCAGGGTCAGCCGGTCCTGCTCCTCGACGAGCGGCTCGGGGGTGACCCGGTGCAGCCGCCACAGCATGGTGCGCAGGTTCGCTCGGGCGCGGTCCTCGTGCGAGCCGGGCCAGAGCGTGCCGGCGGCCTCCGACCGGGCACAGCGCGGCCGTACCCCGAGGTAGGCCAGCAGTCGGCGGGCGCCCTGCGGCACCGCCACCGCCCGCCCGTCGCGTTCCAGCCCGAACCCGCCCAGCAGCCGCAACGCGTACCGGGGCGGCTGCCCCGCGGCGGCCTCGTTCACCCCGGAGTGCAGGTCGTGCGTCACCTCGTGAACATGCATGCATGCGCCTCTCGCACCCGATCGCCCCGTGGCAGTTCCACGCTCGGGTGTGGACGGTTCGCGCACCAGCGCAGTGTCGTCACACCGACCCGGCGAGCGGTGTGGATCAGCCGTTCGCCGGAGTCGCCGCCGACCGTTCAGCGAAGCTTGCTCAGCGTCCGGGCGTACGAGGTCCACTCGGCGGCGTCGCCGACCTCGGCGCGTACCCCTGCCTCCTTCATGATGGAGAGCACCCGCTCGGCGGGCGCCTCGGCCAGCTTGCCGAGGGTGCCGATCCCGGCGCGGGTCAGCGCCGCGCGGGCCCTGGTCGGCACCCCGGCGAGCATGGCGATGTCGGCGTCGCCGACGTTCTCCAGCTCCGACTCGATGCCGAGGGCGGCGGCCACCGCCGACTGGGCGCCGACGGTGGTCCGGACGATCGCCGCCTCCCGCTCGCTCACCTCGGCGAACATCGCGTCGAGGCTGGGGTAGCTGCTGTCCGCCGGCAGCACCTTGAGCACGTCGCGGACCGTCCGGCCGTCGGCCACCTCGTCCTCGCCGAAGAAGCGGACGAACTCGACGAGCTTCACCTCGCGCGGGAAGCGCTGCCGGACGTCCGGGGTCTCGACGGCGTACCGGTCCAGATAGGCGGCGCCGCGGACCTTCGGCCCGGCGACCACATCCACACCGAGGGTCTCCACGGCGGGCAGCACGATGGTGCCGGCCTTGGTCTGCCAGATGCTGACCTTCTTGTCCAGGAACATCGTGGTGCCCATGTACTTGCCGAAGTCCAGAGCGCCGATGTAGTTCGGGATCTGCTCGATGGTGTACGGGCCGGGAACGACCTTGTTCTCGTGCACCGTCGAGTGCAGGCGGTTGATCTCGGCGCGGATTTCGTCGAGCAGTCGGCGCAGGCTCACCCGCATCGCGGCCATGCAGGTGAACGCCTTGGCCAGGTCGGTGCCGAGGTGGTCGAGGTCGTGCTCGATGCGGTGGAACCGCTCGTTGAAGCCCTGTTCCCCCGGCGTCTGCCCGGCCTGGACGACGTCCTCGCCGTCGACCCAGTCGGTGTGCGCGAAGGTCCGGGCGAACGGCGGCGGCGCGCAGCCCGGCTCCACCGCCGGGAACGGCTCCGCGTAGCTGAACACCCGCTTCGCGGTGCCCACGTTCTCGTAGATCCAGGAGGAGACCAGCACGCTGGCGTCCGAGGCCGGGATGCCGTGCCGCGTGAACGTCTCGTACAGCTCGGTGACGGTCATCCCGTCGTAGTTGATCTCGCTCGCCATGGTGGTGTCCCTCTCAGAGCTGGTCGTACACGCCGCGGTGCCGGCGCTGCTGGAAGGTGCGGAAGGTGCGGGCCACCGCCGGGCGCAGGGGCTCGGCGGTGCCGTCGGCGTCGAGGTCGACGTGGTCGCGCCGGATGCCGAACGTGTTGATCTCCACGCCGAGCGGGCAGACCCGCATCAGCGCGTTCATCAGCCGCTCGTACTGGGCCAGGGTCAACGCCACCGAATCGGGCAGCTCCACCCGGAACTCGTACGGGTCGGTCCGGCCGGTCCGCACGTAGGACAGCGCCACCACGGCGACCAGGCCGGCGTGGGTGGGCCGCAGCGTGGTCCGCGCGCCGACCGCCTTGATCTCCGCGGTGCCGCCGCCGAGCCCCACGGTGTACCAGCGGAACCCGGTGGCCCGCCGCTCGGCCAGGTTCAGCCCGGCCTGCGGCAGCCCGATCACACCGCACACCAGCAGCACCCGGTTGCCGGTGTCGACCAGCGGCAGCGCGGCGGCGAGGTGCTGGTCGCGCAGCAGGCCGACCAGCCGGGCCAACCGGTCCGCCGCCGCCGGTTGACCGGCGATCAACGCGGCAGCCAGCGCGGCCGGCAGCTCGATGGTCTCCACCAGCTCGTCGGGGAGCCGGTTGAGCGCGGCCACCACCGGCGCCGGATCCCGTACCGCGGGCAGACCGGCGGCGGCCAGGGCCGCATCGACGGGCTGCCCGGCGGGCCGGGTCGGCACGGCCGCCCACCGGGTCCGGGCCGCCGCGTCGGTCAACGGCGTCCAGGCCGGCTCCCCGGCGTCGGTCCAGGCCCGCGCGGCGGCGGTCAACCCGGCCAGCAGCAGCGCGTTGCCACCCGGGTCACCGGGAGCGTGGAACTGCGCCTCGACCGGCGTGTCGGCGCCGACCGCCGCGCTCAGCGGCGCGGTCACCGCCAACCCCCGGGTGGGCAGGTGCGACAGGTACATCCTGGTGGTGCTGATCCGGTGCGCCGTCTGCACCCCGCACACCCGCCACAGCCAGGCCAGCTCACCGTCGGCGGCCACCGTGGGCACACCGGCGGCGCGCGCGGCGGCGATCAACGCCTCGGCGGTCCGGTCGGCGGTGACCGTACGAGCGGTGTCCAGCACCCGGTTGCGCAGGTCGGTGGCCTGCGCGGGGGTCGGCCAGCTGACGTCGACGCCGAGGCCCAGCTCGTAGCGGCTGCCACCGGTGTCGTCCTGGGCGCGGGTCACCTGCCACACGATGGACGACCCGAGCGCCCGGCAGACCCGCCCGGCACGGTCCAGCGCGGCGGCCAGCGGCGGCGCCACCGCGTGCGCGCTGTCGAAGGCGTACGACTGGCGCAGGCTGGCCCGCAGCGCGGTGACCTCGGCCAACCGGCTGGCCGGCAGCGCCCGCCCGGCGTGCACGGTGTTGTTCGGCGGGGTGTTCGCCGGCAGCACGAGGCGATCGCGGCGCAGGTGGGCGAGGAAGTTGGTGCGGTGCTGCGGATCGCCGACGGCGACCAGCCGGATCGCCACCGCGAACCGGTCGTCGTCCTCGCGCAGGGTGAAGCGGGCGCCGCCGGGCAGGTCGGCGAAGAGTCCGGCGTTCGGGTCGGTGTCCGCGCCGGGGCCGTTGAGCAGGCGGCGCACCGCCCCCGGGGTGGGCAGCAGGAACCGCCGGTACAGGCCGAGCCGGTGCGCGTACGCGGCGTCCGGCTCGTGGGCCGGGGCGGCCAGCCGCCGGGCGTACACCTCGCCGCTGGCCGGCTCGTGCACCAGCTCGTCGACGAAGCGGGCCACCCCGACGTCCGCGCCGATCCGGTCCAGCGCGTCGCGCCGGGCGTGCGCCAGGGTCCGGTACGCGTGCACCTCCCGCGCCGCGCGACGCAGCCGGTGCTTCTCGTACGACATCAGGTAGAGCAGCCGGCCCAGGTTGCCCTCGACCACGGCCAGCTCGGCCAGGGCGGTGAGCGCCGTCCCGGTGACCGTCGTGGCGGCGGCGTCGACGGTCCGCTCGGCGGTCACGGCGACGGTGAACGGCGCGACCAGCGGCTCGTCGGCGGTGTCCGGCGCGTACGCGGGCACCGACGCCCCGGCGGCCGACCAGGGCGCGAAGACCACCGGTGGCAGCACCCGCTCACCGGTGCCGCCGGGGTCCACGGTGACGGTCACCCGGACGGTCTCCTCGACCAGGTCACGGCGCAGCACGACGGTGAGCAGCGGGTGCCGACTGGTCCAGTCCACCGCGGCGGCGCCGGTGCCGGCCAGCGGCACCACGACCCGCCGGACGGTGCCCGGGTACGGGCCCTCCAGCTGGTCGACGAGGTTGCGTTCAACGGACGGGTCGGCGCCGTCCACCGGCACCCGGATGTCGGTCATCGCGCCTCCGCTCAGACGATCCGGAACGGCCGGGGATCGTCCCGGTCGACGTAGACGGGCACCTGGTTGGCGGCGAGCACCGCGTTGTCGCCGACCGGCAGCCGTTGCACCCCGTCGCCGGTGGGCGCGCTGCCGGTCACCACCACGGCCGAGTCGGCCGGGAAGCGGACCAGCCGCAGCTCCCGTACGTCGGCGACGCCCGGCTCGTTCATCAGCGTCCAGATCACCTCGGCGGCCCGGACCGGCTCGCCGAAGGGCAGTTCGTCGACGTAGCGGCGCAGCCGGGCGTGCAGCCGGGCGCGCAGTTCGGTGGCGGCGGTGGAGGCGTTCACCGTCTCCGTCGAGCCGGTGGGCAGCGGCAGGCCCCGGACGACCAGGTCGGCCTCGACGCCGATGCCGACCTCGTCGGCCCGGTCCACCGAGGCGAAGATGCCCACCGGGCGCAGGTCCTCGATGACCGACTCGACGGCGGCGTGCAGCCCGTCGGGGCCGTCCCAGATGGCGGCGGCGGTCGGCGCGACGAGGACCGTGACGTAGTACGGATTGCCCAGGTCGCGTTCGGTGCTGAACACCCGCTCGATGAAGGTGAAGTTGCCGAAGATGGACTGGTTGAGGTCCAGCCCGCCCCGGCCGTCGAAGACCTGCACCTGGCGTACGCCCGGCACGGTCGCCACGGCCAGGCCGATCGCCTCGGCCGTCCAGATGGAGCGGGGCGCGGCGAGCAGCAGTTGCCGGTAGCGGGCGTCGGAGACCTGCTGCTCCCCACCGGTCAGCGCGACGGTGTGGGTGATCTCCACCAGCTCCGCGCCGGCGGCCTGCTCGGCGTCGTCCAGGTCGGCCAGCAGGGTGTCGGCCCGGTTCCACCTGTCGATCTTCTGGCTGGCCTGGGTCGGGTCGAGGTTGTGCGCCGGGCCGGGGTAGAACGCGGCGACCGCCGGTACCCGTTCGCCCACGGCGGCGGAGAGCACCACCGTCTCGTCCAGGGCCACGTGGTGCCCGCCGGGCGTGGAGAGCCGGGCGCCCCGGGGCAGCGTGAGCTGGGTTCGGCCGGTGGGCAGCGCGGCCGTCAGCGTCAGCTTCACGGTGCCCCGCGCCGGCAGGTACGGCCGGGGGATGCCGAGTTCCTCGCCGAGGCGGGTCAGCGCGTCGGCGGTCGCCGACACCACGTACGAGTTGTCGTAGACGGCGCCGAGTGCCGCCCACAGTCGGGCGTCCTCCAGGGCGGCCAGTTCGAGGACCTTGCGCAGGACCGCGCCGCTGGTCAGGTCGATGTCGTCGCCGAAGAGCAGCCGGGCGGTGGCCAGCTTCTCGGCGAGCAGCCGGGCGAAGGACTTCGGCACGAAACCGCTCTCGACGATGCCGAAGCCGGTCGAGCCGGTGGCCCGCAGCGCGGCGGCGTCGACGGCGAGGACGTCGGCCAGCTCGGCCGGGAGGGTGGGATCAGACACTGGGCAGCTCCCCGAGATGCACCGAGAGCCGGTCGTCGGTGATGGTTTCGAACTGGACCTGCACCTGCAGGGTGCGAGAGGACCGCAGTGCGGCTGCCGCCGCGTCGTCGGCACGGCCCGCGCCGAGCCGGCCGTCGTCGAGGTTCACGTCGACGATCTTGCGGACGCGGGGGTCGCGGTCGAGCAGCGTGATGATGCCGATGCGGACCTGCTCGCGGACGAGGTTGGGTTCGGTCTGCTCGGCCAGGGCGTTGAGCCCGTCGAAGCCGAAGGTGGCGTCGAAGACGTTCGAGCCGCGCAACGTGGTCAGCGCCACCGCGAGGCTCTGCGCCACGTTGCCGGTGCCGGAGACGAGGGCCAGCACCCGGCCGTTCGGGCCGTCGTCGAAGACGACGTCGCGGGCCAGGTCGACCCCCGGCATGGTGGGTTCGAAGGCGAGTCCCCAGCCGAGGTAGCGGCGCTGGGCGGCCTGCCGTTCCCGTTCGGTGCGATCCATCTCAGACCGCCCTCAGCGTGCTCTGCCCGGCGGTGGCGGCCAGGCCGGAGGTGCTGCCGTTGGTGGCGCCGCTGAGCGTGTCCAGCGCCACCCCGACGCCGGCGACGTGCAGCTTCTGCGCGGCACCAGACGCCGACATGACGTTCTTGCACTGCACGGTGGAGCTGCTGTCGGTGATCGTGCACCCGGTCACCGACTTGCCGGTGATGCCGTCGGGGCGGACCACCGGGGTGCCGGCCACCGTCAGCTTCGACTGCCCGGCCGGCGTGACCGTGCCCTGGCTGGGGCAGTGCACGTTGCTCGACGTGGTGAGCACGAATGCCATGTCGCTCTCCTCAGTGGACGTTCATCGCGTTGCTGACCTGGACGTCGACGTCGTCGGCGGCGATGCTGACCGTGCCGCCGCTGATGTTCACCGCGCCGTTGCCGGCGTCCAGGTCGATCCGGGTGGCGGTGATGGTGATCGAGCCGTCCTGCTTCATGACGATCGACGAACCGCCGGCGGCGTGCTCGATGGTGATGCTGTCGGCCTCGTCGGCGCGTTCCGGGCGTTGACCCCGGCCGTGCAGCTGCGCCCGGCCCACCCGCACGGTCAGCTCACCCAGCTCGATGACCCGGTTGCCGTCGGCGTCGGTGAGGTCGTGGGTCACCTTGCCGTCGTGGTCGGCGGGCACCACCGTGTCACCGATCGACGAGCGGCTGCTGCTGGCCACCCCGACCGGCAGCGACAACCACCAGTCCCCCGGTTCGGAGACCGGGGCGTGCCCGGTGGGCCAGAGCGCGCCCACCTCCACCGGGTCGTCCGGCGCGCCGTTGCGGTAGGCCAACGCCACCCTGGTGCCCGGGTAGCGGGGCAGGATCAGCCCGCAGCCGCCCCAGGCGAACGGGGTCAGGTAGGTCACGCCGGGCAGCGGCGCGGGCTGCTCCCGGCGTACCGGCAGGCGGCGGGCGCCGTTGGGCCGGCCGTCCGGCCGAGCGAGCCCCTCCCACACCGTCTCGGTCTGGGCGGGCGGCTCGACGGCGCCGCTGGCGTTGGTGGCCGCCGCGCGTACCTCGCCGATCTCCAGGCCACGCGTCTCGCCCCGGGCGGCCCGGGCCGCGCGGCGCACCGCCTCGGCGGCGGCCACCCCGGGCGACGACGCCGGGCCGGCCGGCTCGGCGGTGCCCACGCCGGAGGCGTCGCTCCAGCTGTCCCACGCCTGCGCGCCGGAGGTGACCTCGACGCCCTGCACCACCGTGACGAACCCGGCGGTACGCGACAGGGTGTGCCGTGCGGCGCTGAGGTAGAGCAGCGTCGCCCCCGCGCCCAGCTCCCCGGTCGACGGGGCGAACGGCGCCGCGAACGAGCCGAGCAGCGCCGCGCCGATGCTGCCCAGCGTGGTGGCCTCGTCGGTCGCCGGTGGGTCGAAACGCACCAGGTCGCCGGGCTTCAGGTCGGGGCGGCCCTTGAGGGTCAACGTCCACGCCCGGCGGCGTGGCGCGGCGGTGCCGCCGGCCTCGGTGGCCGCGTACGGGTCGGTGTCCTGGCCGCCGTTCTCGGTGCACTCCAGCAGGCCGGTGGCGAGGGTGAGCGGCTTCGGCTCCCCCTGCGGGTACGGGATCGGGCGTTTGCCGACGTGCACGGTGCCGTCGCGGATCAGCAGCATCCCCCGCCCGTACGCGTTGAGGGACTGTTGCAGCGCGCCACCGATGCGCTCCAGGGCGGCGCGGTAGAGCAGCCCGGTGCCGAAGGCGACCCGTTCGTCGCCGGCCGCCTCGGTGGCGCCGGAGGTCATCGTGCCGTCCGGGTTGGCGCCCCAGGTGGCGATGTCCACCCTGGTCCGTTGGGCGATGGCGCGGACCGCGGCGCTGAAGTTCGCCGCCTCGAACCGCTCGGCCACCCGCTGCCCGAGGCGCGCGTACGCCTGCTCGACGAGGGTCAGCTCGGTGTCGTACGTCCGTTCGCCGGTGAGCCGGCGCACCTTGGTCACCCGCAGTACGGCGACCAGCGCCTGGGTCAGTTCGGCCGGCGTCGGGCCGGCGTTGACGCCGACCAGGTTGGTGAAGAACGCGCCGACCGAGGTGTTGGCGTCCCGCCAGTACAGGTGCAGTTTCGCCACCAGCGGCGGTTGCCCCTCGGCGGTGCGCAGCGCGGCGAAGTGTTCGTCGATCAGCCCCTGCACGGTGATCGTGTACGCGCCGGGGCCGAGCCCGTCGGGCAGTGCCGCGTCGATGGCCGCGTAGTAGTCGGCGCTGGACAGGGTGAGCGCCGCGTCGGGGCTGATCCCGGTGCTGGTCTCCCGGTGCAGCGTCAGCGTCCAGCCGGCGTCGTTGCCGACCGCGCCCTGGCGTACCTGGCCGCTCTGGAACGGCGTGAGCGTCATCGCAGCACCCTCCGCATCTTCTTGTCGAGCAGGTAGCGGTAGCGCAGCTTGCCGGGGCCCAGCTCGGACTCGACGCGCTGCGCGGGTGGGCGTCGACGCCAGACGAACTCGTTGATCGGTGGCGGACCGAAGTGGTCCGCCGCGCGGTCGGCGGGCCGCCAGGCCAGGGTCAGCGACGAGCCGTAGTCGCCGGAGCCGCGGACCGTCCCGGCGTGCAGCAGCCAGGCGAGCACCACCACCTCGACGGCCACCGGTGCGGACGGCGTGACGCTCGACGGGCCGGCGTCGGGGCACACCCGGCGCAGGCCTGCGGCGAGGGGCACCGAGCCGAGGATCCGGGTGCCCTGGCGGACGACCAGGCGCAGCGGCACCCGACCGACCAGCGCGGGTGGCCGGGGCGTGGCCGCCGGTGCGGGTCGCGGGGCCAGGTCGTCGGCGGAGGTGCTGACCACCGCCAGGGGGTCGGTGGCGAGCCACTGCCGGGCCAGCCCGGTGGGCAGGATCAGCACGGCGTGCACGCCGGCGCCCAGCTCGACGCGGTGCGGCAGGCCGGCGGTGAGGCTCTGTCGCACCTCGGTGAACCCGTCGGGCACCTCGACGGGTGTCTCCGGTAGCAGGTAGCGGTCGATCGGGAACGGTGGCATCAGTTGCCCAACCCGTCGGCGAGCGCGCCGACTCCGATGCTGGCCACGTCGAGCAGCTTGCCGAGCAGGCTGGGACGGGGCACGTGGACGAGGGTGATGGTGGTGTCCAGGACGTCCCGGCGGGCGGCGGAGGCGCTGAAGGTCAGTGACTGCACCTGCATGTCGGTGCGGATGGTCATCGACGTGACGAGGATCAGCCCGCCGAACCGTCCGCCGGAGTACGCGGCGAGGGCGGTGCCGCGTTTGCTCGCCTCGGCCATCGTCTCCAGGGCGAACTTCCAGGCGTAGCGTTCCGCGCCGACGAGCACCCCGGTCAGCGTGATGGTGTCGTCGTGGGTGGCCACGATGGCCTTGTGCGCGGTGGAGCCGATCGGCGGCAGGTGGTAGGTCTGGGCGAGCGAGATGGCGGTGACGGCCCAGAGCGGGATCGGCAGCACCCCGTCGCTGATGATCGCCGACGGCACCGTGCCGTAGCGCATGAAGCTGCTGGTGATGGCCATGATCAGCGCCCTCCGGTGGGTGGCAGCGGCACCGGCGTACCGGTGGCTTCGACGGCCAGGCCCAGGTCGCGCAGCGCCTGGGTGATCTCGCGGACCTCGCCGGCGGCGCTGGTCACCCGCAGTCGCAGCCGGCGCTCCTGAAGTGCCGCGCTGATCCGGGCGGGCCGGGTGGACGCGGAGCCGCGCCGGTTGATCCGGTCGATCTCGGCGGCGGCGTCCTCCATCCGGGAGATCGCGTCCAGGATGCGCGGGTCGGGAGTGAAGCCGGGGTCGTCGCGGTGCAGTCGGGCGATGGCGTCGCGGAAGTCGGCCGCGTCGCGGCGCAGGTTGGTCACCAGGTTGTCGGTGAGCGCGCTGACCCCGCCGACGCTGGACGCGCGGTGCGACTTGTCGTCGATGAGCCAGACCCAGCCGTCGTGGCCGATGCCGACGAGGTCGGTGCCGGCGACCTTGACGTTGGCGTCCGGTCCCTTGAGGAACAGCTCGATGCTGCTCAGCGAGAAGGCGGCGCTGTACTCGCCGAGTACGCCCCGGCCGTAGGTGACCATGTCGTGGCGCAGGTAGGCGCGGAAGCCGGCGCTGTCGTCGGCGCGTCCGCCCCGCTCGCGGAAGCGCCGCCACAGGGTCGCCAGGGCCTCCGGGTTGTGCACGGCGAGCTGCTGGGTGAGCCAGACGTCACCGGTGCCGGCCACCAGCGCGCGCAGATCCGGGTCGGCGATGCGGGCGAGGGCCTGGGCGAGGCGGGCGTCGCCCATCTGCAGGCCGCGCGAGCGGGCCCGCCCGAGATCGTCCACGGCGGTGCGCAGCCGGGCCAGTTCGTCGGGGGTGAGCCGACCGCCGAGGCGGGTCTCCAGGTCCGCGACGGCCGCCCGCTTGCCGGCCTCGGACTCGGCGGCCACCGCGTGCCACAGCGCGGCCGGTTCCAGCTCGGCGGCACGGCGCAGCGCGGCCTGCCGGTCCGCCGGCATGGCCCGGAACGCGTCGCCGACGATCGCGGTGGGCTCGACGTGCCGGCCGGCCGCGCCGCCGCCGGCGTCGAAGTCGCGCAGCAGCGAGTCGGCGTACGCGGCGGCGCCGTCGGCCAGTCGCAGCGGCGCGTCGCCGACGATGCCCTCGCGGGGTCGGCTCAGCTCCCGCATCTCGGTGCTGAGCTGGTCGAAGTACTCGCCGAGGGTGGCCACCCGCACGCCCTCGGGCAGGGTGCCGCCCTCCAGCACGTGATCGAGGATGGCGGCGATGTTGTCCCGCAGCACGGCGATGCGTTCCAGCCGGTTGAGCGCGTTGCCCAGGTGCAGGTCACCGACGTCGTCGACGATGCGGCGGATGAGGTGCTCCAGCAGCCGACGCGAGCGGACCTCGCCGGCCTCGCTGTGCTCCGCGATGGTCCGCATGAACCGGCGCAGCCGGGGGTTCGCGTCGGCGGCGGCGTGCACGGCGGCGGCGTCGAGGAACCGGCCGGCACGGAACCGGCGCGGCCCGGTCACGGCCGCACCACCGGGACGCGCGGCCCACCGGTGGCGGCACCGGCGTGCTGCGAGTCCAGCACCATGAGGATGAACCGGGCACCCTCGGGGCCACCGACCGCGCCGCTGAGCATCGCCTCGCGCTCCACGTACGCCAGCACCGGCTCCATCAGCTTCTGCACCACCCGTTCCAGCACCTCGTTGAGCAGGATCTCGGTGAGGAACGCCTGGAGCAGGTCACGGGAGGCCGCCTCGATGATCTGGCGGGTGACCCGGCGGACCACGTACCCCCGGGCGGCGCGCAGCCCCGCGCGGACGCCGAAGCGCAGGGCGACCCGGCCGCCGCGCACGGCCGCGCCGCCGATCGTGCCGGCCTCGGGGATCAAGGACATGGCCAGCCCGAGGTACGCGGCGAACAGCTCGACCTCGACCTCGGTGCGGGTGAGCACCAGCTCCGGGTCGAGCAGGGATTCGTAGAGGCGGGCCCGCTGGTGGGCGTGTGCCACGTCGACGGCGGCGACGGCGACCCCGACGACGAAGCCCAGCGGTGGGCAGAGCACCGACAGCGCGATGATCCCGACCATGATGCCGATCCCGGTCAGCGCCTCCCGGCCCAGTTCGGTGTTGAACAGGCTGTCGGTGCCGGTGGCGTAGTACAGGTTGCCGCCGAAGAACTCGCCGATCTGCTGGTGGGTGACGAGGTGGATGCCCTGCAGGGCGAACTGTCCACCGGGGATGGTGGCCGACGGGATGTGCTCGCTGATCCGGCTGGACCGGAAGGCGAAGCGGGCGTCGGCGCGGGCGCGGCCGAGCATCTCGGTGTTGTTGCGCTGCATGTCGTGCAGCACCCGCCACAGCTCGTCGCGGATGGCCGAGCGGTCGCCGGCGAAGCGGGCCAGCACGTCGGGCACGTCGGTGATCTGCTTGACCAACGGGTCCACGCCCTCGGCCTCGCCGCGCTGGATGACCAGCGCCTGTTCGATCTCGGCGAGGGTCCAGAGCACCGCGTGCGAGTCGCGGATCCGCGTGGTGCCGTCCCGCTCGACGATCTCACCGGCCGCGCCGGGGCTGGTCAGCGTGGCCTCGGCGGCGAGGAACGCGGTGGAGATGGCACGGGCGGCCCCGTACCAGGCGGTCGACGGGTTGGCCATGCTGACGGTGGCGAGGGCGCCGCCGCCGACGTCGGTGTGCTCCTGGGTCCACCGGGCGGCCTCGTGGCGGCGTAGCCGTTCACGCAGGCCCTGCAGTTCGGCGTAGTCGGTGAGCTGGGAGACGATCAGCCGCTCGAAGATCGGCGCGTACCGCTCGAAGTTGGCGATCCGGGCGTTGATGCCGCTGCGGGAGCTGAGCAGCAGTTGCACCAGCATGGCCTGGCTGCCGACGATGAACAGCTGCCCGACGGCGCCCTTGACGGCCGGGCTGAGCGCCTGGACGAAGTGCAGGTTCCAGGACGCCGACGAGTCGATCCAGCCGCCGCGGATCCGGGCGAAGTGCTCGGGCTGGCGGTAGCGAGCCATGACCAGTCGGGCGAGATGGTCCAGGCGGGGCACGACCCCGGCCAGGTGGCGCAGGACCTGCACGGCGGGCGAGGCGACCGGCCGAAAGTCCAGCGGCCCGAGCCGGCCGGTGCCCTCCGGCACGGGCCGGGTGAACGCCTCCCGCTCGGCCGATCCGACCAGCAGGCTGATCGCCGCCGCTCGACCGCGCAGCACGGCGGCGGCCTGGAGGCAGAAGTTCGCCGGGTAGCGGCACGGCTCGCCCATCTGCAGCCGGAACGCGATGTCGTCCATGAGCCGGCGCAGCTCGTCGCCGTCCGGGCCGAGCGCGTCCAACTCCGGCTCGCCGTTGAGCGGGGCGCACGCGGGCATCGCGGAGTGTCCACCGGCCACGACGGGGAACCGGCTGCCCTCGACGCCGGCCGGCGCGCTCGGGCTGCTCGGGTCGAACACGAATCCGCCCCGGCGTCCCCCACCGGTGCCGTCGCCGGTGCCGCCGGCGCCACCACCCGGGCCGGTGCCCGTGCCGACGCCGGCGCCGCCCGGTCCACTGCCGGTGCCCGAGCCGGACCCGCCACCGCTGCCCGAGCCCGTGCCGGTGCCGTCGCCGATGCCCCCGCCCGCGGGCGCGTTCGGGTCCGCCGCGGTGGTCGGGTGCTGCTCCACGCTGATCGGCAGCAGGTTCGCCGTGCCGGTCCAGTGCAGGTTCTCCTCGGTTTCCGCGGTGCTCACCAGCAGCAGGGACACCCCGCCGACGCGGACGACCACCAGGCTGCTCGGTGTGGACCCGCCCACCGAGGCGAGGATCGCGTCGACCCGCCGGTTCACCTCCGCGTCGACGGCGCGCTCGAGCTGTGCCTCGTACTCCGCCACGCTGGTGGTCTCACCGCGCGGCTGGGCGGTCCGTAGGCGCTGCCGGATGTCGGCGCTGAGCTCGTCGTCCACCACCGCCACCAGGGCGACCCGGTCGGCGACCGGCCGGCGCTGCACAGTCCCGGGCTGCGGGCTGGGCACCCGCGCCTCCACCTCGAAATGCGGCTGCGGGGTGGCCCGGAACACCGTCTCGCCGAACGTGTCGAACGTCAGCACCGACAGTGGAGTCGTGGTCACCATGATCGCCCAGACCTGGCGTCCGTCGGAGCCGACCACCCGGGCGATGATCCCCTGGGGGGCGCCCGAGGGCAGACCACCGTGCTGGCGTACCGCCTCGCGGGCCAGCTCGGCGAAGTGACCGACCAGATACGTGGCCGGCCGCAGGAACCACTGGTAGGTCACCGGCGGCGGATCGTCGCCGTCCACCGGCACCTCGGCGGCGTCACCACCGTCGTCGTAGGACGGCACCCGGTAGACGGCCAGCAGGTGACGCATCCGAGACGCGTCGAACACCTCGCTCGGCGGCCGGCTCAGCGGCACGGCCACACCGGCGGGCAGCCCCGGATCGAGCCGCGCCGCGGTCACCACCTCGTCGACGCGCCGGCGCAGCCGGGCCTCGAACGCCCGCCGCTCGTCCGGGGACACCCCCGCCACCGCCGCGCCGGTCCAGCGGAACTCCGGTGCTTCGGTGCGTACCTCCAGGTAGCCGCCACGGGGCGCGACCACCTCGCGCCGGGAGCGTTCCAGGGCGCGCGTCAGGGCCGCGGCGAGCGCCTCGGTCACCACCTCCGGTCGCGCGGTCACCGACCGGGCGTCCAGCCGGATCCGCACCGGCACGTGCACCGAGATGGCCATTGTCAGGACCGCCCGTCCAGGTGCGCGGCGAGCCGGGCCAGCGCGAGGTCGGCGAGCGCGTCGGCGTCGAGGGCGCCGCCGGCCGCGACCACCTCGATCTCCACCGGGAAGTGGTACGCGATGACCGCGCGGTCGTCCTCGGCCACCTGCTCGGCCTCCGCCTCGCTGCCGGCCGCCGGCAGCACCAGCTCACCCGCGTGCACCAGGGCCAGCCCGGTACGGGTGACCCGGGCGGCACGGCCAGCACCGGTCGCCATCTGCTACCTCCGGTCAGTCGTGGGTGGGGTCACGGCAGGACGGACGGGTCGCCGGTCTTCGGGTCGACCGACGCGGCCAGGCTGAAGCCGCTGAAGGTCGCCGCCGGTGCGCCCGAGATGGTGGCCGTCGTCGGTGTCGCGCTGGTGATCAGGCAGTCCCGCAGCACGAACGACGAGAACGACCAGTCGTCGCCGGTGTGCTCCAGCAGCGCGATGTCGAACAGCTCGCCGTCGAGCGCCAGCTTGGTGAGCCGGCCGGCGACGTCCCCGATGGCCTTGACGGTCATCGTGAAGTTCATCGACACCGGCGCGTGGATGGCGCCCAGGTGGGTCACCTCGCACGAGTGCAGGGCCTCGACGTTGAGCGAGAAGGACGGGCTGAACGAGTCGATCGGGCTGATCAGCACGGTCTCGGTGCCCTTGGTGTACTGCACCGCGAGGCGGGTCTTCCACTCCATGGTCTGGTTCCTCCGGGTCAGAACTTGGCCACGAGCGTGACCAGCAGGCGGCTCACGGCCGGGCCGTACGTGACGGTGACGACCAGGTCGACGGTGCGGTCGGCCCGGGCGGCGGTGACGATCGAGGTGTCGGTGGCGGTACGGGCGACCTCGGGGATGCCGAGGATGTCCAGCACCGGGATCTCGATCTGGTAGTCGTCGATCACCGCCTGCCGCTTGAGCGGACCGAGGATGCCGTCCACCTGGGTCTTCAGCAGGGTCATCCCCGGCTTGGTGATCCGCGCGTCGCCGACCAGGCCGATCAGGCCGGCGCGCAGCATGAACTCGATCTGGTCGAGGGTGCGCACCAGGTCGACGTGCAGCAGGCTCGCGTCGGAGGTGAACAGCCGACCGTCGGCGAAGTGCAGGCTCTCCCCGGTGATCAGCGTGGGATCGATGATCGGCGTGAGGTTGGCCTCGGAGAGGCCCTTGATCTCCGCCGGGCTGTACTGCTTGGCCACCGGGATGGCCACCCCGCGGATCTTCTTCAGCACGATGCTGTGGTGCACCGGCAGCCCGGCCACGGCCGCCATCGCGGCGGTGGCCGCGTCGCCGTCCGCCCCCCGGGCGGCGATCATCACCATCCGGCTGGTGCTGCTCTTGAGCGGGTTCGCCGCGGTGGTGATGTCGGTGACGTAGGTCGGGCCCTTCTCGGTGGCCGGATTGACCATGGCGAAACCGATCCGCCGCTGGCCGGCCGCGGACATCGTCTCCACGTGCGCCTTGAGCGCGTGCAGCCCGGTGGGCGCGCCGGCGCCGGCCGGGTTGCCGACGGTCGACTCGTTGGCCAGCGACACCATGGTCACGTCGTCGGCGGCCTCCAGGCCGCTCAGCGCGGCGGCGTAGTCGTCGCCGGCCACCTTCACCCCGTACACCTTGGCCGGGCGCGGGTCCTGCAGGAACGCCAGTTCGAGGGAGTTGTAGAGGGCGTTGCGGACCACGCTGCCGGCCTGCCGGCGGGCGAAGTTGGTGACCGCGTCGTCCAGGGTCTCGATCCGGACCGGCGTGTTCGCCGGCGCCGAACCGCCGTCGGCCGTGGACGGCGCCTTGCCCACCACGGCGACGACGCCCGGCGAGCGCTGGGCCAGCGGCGCCGGTGGCGGCACGATCCGGACCTCGATGAACGGGAATGCTGCTGTCGGTGCCACGGGTCCTCCCGGACGAAGGTTGCTGCTCGGTCGATGGGCGGCTGCCGGCCGTTGCGGTGGTTGGGGCGGCTGCCGGCCGTTGCTCGTGCCGGCGGCCGGGCGTCTCAGGTCGGCAGGGCGGCGAGCCCGATGCCGCTGCCGGCTAGCCACTGGCCGGCCCGCGCGAAGCGGGCGGCCCGTTTCTGCGCGTCGGTGCCGGTGTCGCCGCCGGGCCAGCCGTCGTCGTCGAACGTCTCGATGGGCACCACCCAGACGGCGATCACCCGATGTCGTCGCCGGACGTCGTCCGGCGACGGCACGTCCAGGCCCAACTCCTCGGCGCGGGCCCGTACCAGACGGGTCTCGACGAGCAGGTCGGCCAGGGAGAAACCCTTGTCGCGGACCAGTACGGCGGCGGCGAACGGCAGCGGACGCGGGGTCGGCGGGGCCGCCGGCGCGGCGGCGTATCGCAGCTTCACGGTGGCCCCGGCGGCCTGCCCGCGCATCCGCGCCACCAGGTCACCGGCGTTCGCGGCGCCGACGCCGGCGAGCAGCCGGTCCAGGTGCGAGTCGGTGAACGCGGCCGGCTGGTGCAGTCCGGCGCGTAGCCGGGCCACCAGCCGGGTCCGGCGCTCGGTCTCCAGGGCCGCCGGGTCGGCCGGCAACGCGCCCAGCTCGGCGATGATCTGCGGGTCGACGTCGAACGCGGGTACCGCCACGTCGACGTCCTCGACCCGGTCCCGGGCCGTGCTGGTCCGCACCACCAGGCTGCCCCGCCACAGGGCGTCGATGCGCAGCGCCGAGCCGCCGAGACCGTGCAGGCGTACGCGCAGCTCGGTGCGGGTGGTGCCGCCGGAGCCCAGCCACTCCCCCTCCGCCACGGTCACCGGCGCGGCGGCGAAGCCGAGGGTCAGCTCGTCGAACACCGCCGCGTACGGTGGCGCGACCGGCATCGCCTCGGTGTCGTACGCGGCCTCGACCAGGTGGGCCAGCGACGCGTCGTCGAACACGGCGGCGCGGGTGCCCGGATCGGCCAACCGCACCAGCACCCCGTCGACGAAGTCCACCGCACCGGCCTCCTCGCTGCCCGCGCCGGTGCGTTCCGCCCGGCTCGGCACGAGGATCGCGAAGGAGCCGTCACCCGAGCGTCACCGCCACCGTCACCGTGCCCGCACGAGGCTCCGACTGTCGGGAACTGAGCACCGACACAGCCATCGGCCGCCGCCGGGGCGGGCGCGAGTCGACGCGGCAGGCGTGTCGTTCGTCAGCAGGGCGCGGCCTCGTCGAGGACGACGCGCATCGGGTGCGGGGCGGTGGCGGCCACGTCGCCGAGCACGGCGAGCAGCAGCGCGTACTGATCGGCCGGCTCGTCGACCAGCAGGTGGCCGGCGTCGGTGATCAGCAGGGTGAGCGGGCCGGCGTCGAGCCGGTCCCGCAGCACGTCGGAGAGGGCATCCCAGGTGTCCCCCAGGTACGCCGGCAGGGCCAGCGCGGCGGTCAGCGTGGCGAACAGACCGGCCCGGGTCCGGGTCGCCGCTGCGGGCAGCACCACCGCACCCGGCTCGTCGAGGTCGCCGTCGCGGCCGACGATCAGCCAAGCGCCCCTCCGACCATCGTCCCCGTCGACCATCGCGTACCTCCTGTTCTGACCCGGGGTGACCGCGCGGGGCCGGCCGCCACCGGCCGGCCCCGGTCGCTCAGAGCCGGTAGAAGTCGGTGTAGTGGTTGGGCGAGAACCAGGTCGCGCCGGTGCTGCGGTTCACCACGATCCGGTACGCGTCACGGGCCGCGCCCTGGGTACGCGGGTAGACGTCGTACTCGTAGTAGGTGGCGTTGGTGGGCAGTTGTCCCTCGTAGTTGTAGAACCGGCCGCCGGCGAAGTTGGACAGTCCGCCGCTCCACGAGTACCAGCCGCGGCTGGTCGGGAAGCCCTTCGCGGACCATCCGGAGCGGGCGGCGCGTGCGTCGGCGCAGCGGCTGATCGTGCAGGAGCTGTAGACCGCAGCCGAGGCGGAGTCGGTCAACCGGGGGGCCACCACGGACGGGCCGACCAGCGCGGCGGCGACCATGGTGAGCAGCAGGGCGAGAGTGGTGGTACGCCGGCGGATCGCGCCGAGCGTGGCCAGCGGGGACACGAGGGTGGACACAGGCTGCCTCCAGACCATTCGATCCATCGATCCGCTTCACTGTCGGATCGGACCCAGTCTCACCGCTACCGGTCGGCTCCGACACCCCTCGGCGGCCCAACTGCTCCACAATGCTCGGTGAACCCCGGATGATCCGCTCCCCCGGCCCGCCCGACCGGAAGGAGCACCAGCATGCCGATGCTCACCCACAGGTACGCGTTCACGCCGACGAACCCCACCGGCCCGGCCCAGCCGTTGCTGAACACCCAGACCAGCCCACTGCAGAGCACCACGTACGCGACGCCGGCGGCGTACAACCGTCGCCGCGCCACCCGATCCGAGGGCGGCCACGGCAGCGTCGACGCGACGAGCACCACCAGGCCCGGCACCAGCCACACCAGGTGGTGCACCCAGGTGACCGGGCTGAGCAGGCACGCGGCGACACCGGTCACCGCGAAGCCGGCCCGCTCGTCGCCCCGCCGCACCGCCCGGCGGACCCGCACCACCCACACCGCCAGCACGGCGACGACCAGCACCAGCCACAGTCGCCGGTCCGGGTGCGCCGGATCGAGCCGGGCGACCAGGCCGAGCAGCGACTGGTTCGCCACATACTCCAACCGTCCGACGCGCTCGGTGTCCCAGAGCGCCTCGGTGAAGAAGGTCCGGGTCGCCTGGGGGGCGAGCACGCCCGCGAGCACGGTCGCGCCGACCGCCGTGCCGACGGCCGTGCCCGCGGCCCGCCACCGCCCGGTGACCAGCAGATACCCGATGAAGACCGCCGGGGTGAGCTTGACCGCGGCGGCCAGCCCGGTCCCGATGCCGGCCAGTCGACTGCCCCGCTCCAACAACCACAGATCCAGGTAGACCAGCGCCACCAGCAGCAGGTTGACCTGCCCGAAGCTCACCGTGTCCCGTACCGGGTTCAGCCCGGCCAGCAGGCAGCACGTCAGCGCGAGCGCGTACCAGCGGCTCCACCCGTACCGCCGCGCCAGCGGGTCCACCAGCAGGTGCAGCAGGAACGCCACGGCCAGCGCGGTGAGCAGCAGGTGCGCCACGATCGTCGGATACCAGGCCAGCGCCGCCATCGGCAGCATGCTGAGCGCGGCGAACGGCGGATAGGTGAAGCCGTACCCGTTGTGGGTGGTCCACCCGTACAGGTCACCGCCGCGCGCCCAGTGCCCGACCGCGCCGTGGTAGACCCCGACGTCGAACCAGCCCCGATGCCCGGGCACCATCGCGATCACCACCGCGAGCACGGTCACCAGCCCGACCACCGTCGCCACCCGCAGCCGGGTCGCGCTCATCGCGCCACCTCCACCGGGGCGATCGGCCTCAGCAGGCGCAGCGAGCCGACCACCAGCAGCCCGAGCAGCACCCCGCCGACGGCCAGCGCCGCCTGCGCCGCGTCCGGGCCGAAACCGCTGGGCAGCGCCACGAACGCGAGCACCACCGCGCCGGACGCCGCCGCCGGCCGCGCCCACCCGTGCGGCGCCGACGCCGCGATCACCACCAGGCCCCACAGCGCGTACCACGGCCGGGTCGCCGGGCCCAGCAGCGCCGCCGCCACCAGCACCAGACCCAGCGCGTACGCCGGACCGAGCCGCCGCCGATGCCACCACGCGGCGACCGCCACGGCCAGTGCGGCGGCGACGCCCAGCGCGAGGCACAGCCGCATCGGGGCGTCGCCCAGGTGCAGGCCCAACCGTCCGGTCGTGCGCGACGCCACTCTGCCCAGCGCGCTGGAGACCGACCAACTGTGCCGGTACATCGGTGTGCCGAGGGCGCCGATCCACCCGTACCCGATGCCGGTGGCCCAGGTGACCACGGCGGCGGTGCCCACCGCGACGCCGGCGGTGCGCGCCACCGAGGCCGGCAGCGCCCGGTGCCGCGCGGCGAGCGACACGACGACCAGCAGCCCGACCACCGCCGGCACCTTGACCAGCGCGGCAAGGGTCACCAGCACCGTGGCCGCGCCGTAACGGTGCTCGAAGGCGAGACTGAGCCCCGCCACCAGCAGCCCCAGCATCACCGCCTCATTGTGCGCGCCGGCGACGAGATGCAGGGGGACGAGCGGGTTGAGCACCCCCAACCAGAGCGCGGCGGCCGGGTCGACGCCGCAGTGCCGGGCCAGCCGGGGCAGGTACACCAGCAGCAGCGCCACCCCGGCGAGCGCCACCACCCGCAACCCCAGCACGCCCAGCACCAGCGTGCCGCCGCTCGCACCGGTCACCACCGCCGCCAACGCGAGGAACACCGGTCCGTACGGCGCGGGCGTCTGCTGCCACATCTGCGGCACCTCGGCGGCCAGAGCCCCGCCGAGGTACGCGACACCGTGGCGGTACACGTCGACGTCGGCGAGCACCATGGCGCCCTGCGCGAGATAGCTGTACGCGTCGCGGCTGAACAACGGCGGCGCCACCAGCAACGGCCCCGCCCAGCACGCCAGCGTCACCGCCGCAGAACGCCGGCCGACCCCCTGCTCGGGTGGGTGCGGGTGCCGCCCGACCTCCGGCGGGTGCGGCTGTCGGCCGGCCCACCACCAGGCGGCGGTGAGCAGGGTCAGTCCGGCGTACCCGCACAGCAGCCCCGGCCCGGCGAGCTGCCGCAGCGCGCCCCACCAGGCGGCGTGCGCGCCGACCGGCAGCGCGCCGGCCGCCAGGCCCGCGGACGCCACCAGGGTGGCACCGGCTCCCCCGAGCAGCCGGTACGCGACGACGGTCGGCAGTGTGCGCACCCGGGCAGGATGTCGCCCCCGACTGACCGGCACACGACCGCTCGACGATCTTCAGGCGACGGCGCGGTGTCCTCCGGGTCGGCCCGTGCCGTGCCGGCGTGGCGACGGGCATATCGGTCACCGGTTGTTAGCGTGACGTGCGGATCCGTGACCGTGGAGGGGTGCCATGACGGACGCCCCCGATGGGAGGCCGAGACCCGCGGACCAGTGGCGACGTCGGGGCATCCGCGGGATGACCGTCGCCCGCGACGTGAGCGTCCGCGGTTGGCGGTGGTGGGCGCGAAGCTGGGACCGGCTGGTCGCCGCACTCCAGGACGAGGCACCCGTCGGCTCCGCGGCCGGCCCGACGCCCTCCGGCCCGCTCGTCGAACAGCGCGACGCGCCCCGACTGATCACGGTCCCCGCCCGGGGCTACGTGTACTCGTTCCACATCCGCGCCACGTTCGCCTGGTCGTCACCGGCGAGCCTGCGGTCCGAGGTGCTGAGCTGGTACGTGCAGTACTTCCAGCCCAACGCGATCCAACGGCTGACCCGGCTCGCCGCCGACGCCGCCCGGGACCTGCCGCCGCACCGGGCGGGCGATCTGGAGGTGGCGTTACAGCAGGCGCTCGCCGACGAACCGGAGTGGTCCTACGAGCGGGGCGAGGTCGTCATCACCTGCCGACCCGACGCCGCCGTCCGCCTCGACGAACGGATCATGCCGGCACTTCAGCCGCACGTCGACCGGATGGTCAAGCTGGAGTACCAGTTCGACGAGCAGCTACGCAAAGCCCGGTACGCCGAGGAGCTGAGTCGACGATGGATGGCCATCCTGAGCGACGACGCCGACGACCAGGACGTGGCCGACGCCCGGCACCACCTGCTCAACGCCCATCGCGAAGCCACAAGATGGATCACCGAACTCCTGCACCACCACGCCGAACCCCCCACCGACCAGGCA
>NZ_WBKR01000042.1 GCF_008868155.1 Micromonospora sp. ALFpr18c | reverse complement strand
GGTGTCGCCGCCCGCACCGACCGGCTCGCAGGGCGTACTCGCCGCCGACGAGGTGACCTTCGACATCAGTGGCGCGGTGGTCTCCGGGGCCGGCTCGGTCGGCGGGGTGCCGTCGCCCGGCTCCTCGGTCGGGGTGGGCTCCTCGGCGGGTGTGGTCTCGGGATCCGGATCCGTCTCGGGTTCGCTCACCGGGTCGGTCGCCACCGCAGCCGGGTACGCGTGCGGGACCGCCGCGCTGGCCCATGCCGGTGCCACGGCGAGCGCGGCCAGCAGGCCGAGCGCCAGCGAGGTCGCCAGCAGGGGCGTGGGACGTCGCCCCGCAGCCCGGCGATCGGGCGAAACCTTCACGCGGGCCATCTGTCCTCCGGTGACATGGGTGGGAGTCCAATGTTCGGTAACAGTTGCCCCAGTGCACTAGTCCCATCCGGAAACAAATACGTAACGTGTTTGGGACGGTCGCTCCGGGCGGGCGGTAGGCTCCCGGACGTGACCGGTTACCTGGGCTCGTACGCGACGCTCGGGCTCCTGCTGCTCGCCAGCGTCCTGTTCTTTGTTGTGGCGTTCTCGGCCAACCGGGTGTTACGTCCCGCGCGTCCGGCCGACCCGCCCGGCAAACGGACCAGCTACGAGTGCGGGCTCGATCCCGTCGGCGCGGACTGGGCGCAGATGCAGATCCGCTACTACGTCTACGCCTATCTGTACGTGCTGTTCGCGGTCGAGGCGGTGTTCCTCTTTCCGTGGGCGGTGGTCTTCGACCGCCCGGGCTTCGGCCTGGTCACGGTGGTGGAGATGGCGGTGTTCGTGGCGGTGCTCGCGCTCGGCATCCTCTACGCCTGGCGTAGGAACATCCTGCGCTGGACCTGACCGCCGCGCCCTCCGGCGATCGTGCCGGACCGTCCGGCCGTTCGCGGTCGGTCACGCCGACGACCGGTCAGGCGAGACCCCGCCGGGTCGCCGCGGGTGGGCGGTCGCCGCGGATCGAGGCGACCATGTCCAGCACCCGCCGGGTGGGCCCGACCTGGTGGGCGCGGAACACCCGGGCTCCCAGCCAGGCGGAGACCGCCGTGGCGGCGAGCGTCCCCTCCAACCGTTCGGTCACCGGCAGGTCGAGCGTCTCGCCGATGAAGTCCTTGTTGGAGAGCGCCACCAGCACCGGCCAGCCGGTCCCGGTCAGCTCGTCCAGCCGACGGGTGATCTCCAGCGAGTGCCGGGTGTTCTTGCCGAAGTCGTGCGCCGGGTCGATGAGGATGCCGTCGGGGCGTACCCCCGCCGCCACCGCGCCCTCGGCGAGCCCGGTCACCGTCGCGACCACGTCGGCCACCACGTCGTCGAACGCGGCCCGGTGCGGGCGGGTCCGCGGGACCAGCCCGCCGGCGTGCGAGCAGACCAGGCCCGCGCCGGTCTGCGCGGCCACCCGAGCCAGCGCCGGGTCGGCACCCGACCAGGTGTCGTTGAGCAGGTCCGCGCCGGCGGCCACGGCCTCCGTCGCCACCTCGGCGCGCCAGGTGTCGATCGAGATCACCACCTCCGGGAACGCGGCCCGGACGGCGGCGATGGTGTCCACCGTGCGCCGGATCTCCTCCGCGACGTCCACCTCGGCGCCCGGGCCGGCCTTCACCCCGCCGATGTCGATGATCGCCGCGCCCTCGTCCACCGCCCGCTCAACCGCGCGCAGCGCGCTGTCGGCGGCGAAGGTGGCACCCCGGTCGAAGAACGAGTCCGGTGTGCGGTTGACGATCGCCATCACCACCAGCTCGTCCGGGGCGAACGTCCGCCCACCCAGCCGCAGCGCCCCGGCCATGCCCGCCTCCTGAGAGTCCGCACCGTCGCCGCCCGCGTCGGCCGGTCCCGACGCTAGCCGGTCGGTCGACCGCAGCGCAGCGCGCCGTCGACCACGACTCGTGATCGGGGTGGTGGGGTCGCTACCGGCCGGCCGCCGTGCCACGATCAGTACATGGGTCAGCTTCTGCTCCTCCTGGTCGTGGCGTTGACCGTCGCGGCGGTGGTGTTCGGCGTGACGGTGCTGGTCAGCGGCCGTGATCCCGGCCTGGTGCCGGTCGAGCCCGATTCGCAGGCCGTGCCGTTGCCAGGCACCCGGCCACTGCGCGAATCCGATGTGGGCGCGGTCCGTTTCGACACCGGATTGCGCGGGTACCGGATGGCCCAGGTCGACCAGGCGATGCGTCGTGCGGCGTACGACATCGGCTACAAGTCGGAGCTGATCGGGGTGCTGGAGGCGGAGGTCATCGCGTTGCGTGCGGGCCGTACCGCCGATGCCGACGCGCTGCGCCAGGCCCGCGAGCGGTCGGCCAGCGCCGCCGAGCGGTCGACCGACGTGGCCGAGCAGCCGACCGGCGTGGCGACGGACGCGCCACGGGCCGACGGCGCGGCGGCGGTCGGCTCGGCCGGCGCTGTCGAGCAGCCCGACGCCACCTCGTCGCCGGCGGACGCCGACGGCGTGGCACCGGTCGACGACGCCGAGCCCGTGTCGGCGCCGCCGGGTTCGTCCGGCGTGACCGGCCCGGCCGACGCCACCTCCTCGGCGGCGGACGCCGACGGCGTGGCCCCGGCCGACGACGACACCAGCAGGAACGGGGCGGCTGTCCGGTCGGAGTCGGCGTGACCGGCCCGGACGGCACCGACGATCTCCGCGAGGCGGCCCAACCCGGTGCCGGCGAGGTGACCGCCACCGTGATCGTCGACGCCCCGGCCGAGCGGGTCTTCGCGGCGCTGCTCGCCTGGGAGCGGCAGTCCGACTGGATCCCCTTCACCCGGGTACGGGTCGTCGAGGGCGACGGGCGGGAGGGCAGCCGGATCGAGGCCGTGACGTCGCTCGGCCCGGCGGTGCTGCGCGACGAGATGCGCGTGGTCCGGGTCGACGAGCCGTACGAGATCGGTGTGGTGCACTGCGGTCAACTGCTGCGCGGGCCGGGTGTGCTGCGCTGCACCCAACTGGACCGCAACCGCACACAGGTGGTCTGGCACGAGTGGTTCCACCTGCCCGGCGGTCGGGCCGGCCGGTTGGCGTGGCCGGTGCTGTGGCCCGGGTCCAAGGTCAGCCTCACCCAGGCGCTGAAGAGGTTCGCCCGTCTGGTCGAGCAGGGCCGGTTGCCCTGACCACGCCCGGTGCCGGCTGCCAGCCCGGCGCCCGGAACAGGTGCCCGGCGCGGTGCCGCCAGCTGACCGCGGACCGCAGGTCCCGGGCGGCCGACGCGTACTCCGGTGGCAATGGGCTGTCGGTGCGATGGCCTAGCGTGTGCGAGGTGACTGACCTGGTGATCGGCGCCGACGGGCTGGCCCGCTGCGCCTGGGGGGCGAGCACCCCGGACTACGCCGTCTACCACGACACCGAGTGGGGGCGGCCGCTGCGTGGCGACGACGCGCTCTACGAGCGGATGACCCTGGAGGCGTTCCAGTCCGGCCTGTCCTGGCTGACCATCCTGCGTAAGCGCCCGGCGTTCCGGCTGGCCTTCGACGAGTTCCACATCCCGACCGTCGCCGGATACGACGACACCGACGTGACCCGCCTGCTCGCCGACGCCGGCATCGTCCGCAACCGGGCCAAGATCGAGGCGGCGATCGCCAACGCCCGCGCGGCACTGGAGCTGCCCGAGGGCCTGTCCACGCTGCTCTGGTCCTTCGCGCCGGAGCAGCGGCCGGCCCGCCCCGCCTCGTTCGCCGAGCTGGCCCCGATCACCCCGGAGTCGACGGCGATGGCCAAGGCCCTCAAGAAACGGGGCTTCCGGTTCGTCGGTCCCACCACCGCGTACGCGCTCATGCAGGCCACCGGGATGGTCGACGATCACATCGTCGGCTGTCACGTCACCCTCTGACCGCCGACATGATGGGATGGCAGGCATGACGACCGAGACCGCGTACCGGGCCGGCCCGGCCGGCAACGCCGACGGAGCGGGCACCTGGGCGGTGCTGTTGCCCGCCGAGCGGTACGAGGCCGAGCGGCTCGTGCACCACGACACGCTGGAGTTGACCGGGCTGACCGACGTCGGCCGGCCGACGTCGGGTGACCGGGTGGCGGTGCTCGCCGACGCGCCGACCAGGCTGGTGGCGCTCGGCCGGGTCACGGCGCCGGCCCAGCGGCACTCCGAGGACCCGGACGATCCGCAGTCCCCGGTCGAGCCGGGGACGCTCGTCGTCGCGTACACCCGGCGGGCCTTCGACGAGCCGGTGCCGGCCGACCTGCTCACCCTCGACGGGCCGGTCACCGCACTGGACCCGGCGGCCTTCCGGGCGTTGGCCGACCGGCTCGGCCCGCCCCCGGCGCGGCGCACCTGGCTGGTCAGCCTCGACCTGCCGATCGAGGCCGGCACGCCGGCCGAGGCGGTGCGCCTGTTCTGGTCGTACGTGCAGGAGTTGGGCCCTCGCGAGCTGCCCGCGTTCGTGTCACCGTCCGGCGACGAGCTGGCCATGCAGGCGTTCGTGCTGGGCGAGCAGGCCAACCAGGACCCGGAAGAGGACGACTAGAACAGCTTGTCGACGCGTCCCCGCCAGTCGGCGAGCACCGGGCCCGGGTCGGTGTCCAGCACCCGTTCCAGCAGCGTGGCGTAGACGTCCCGGAAGTCGGTGGTGTATTTCAGGTCGCCGTCGTCGAGGTCGGTGAGGCTGGGCGCCTCGCCGTGCCAGCCGCCGTGCACGCCCGCGCCGAGCAGCAGCACGTCCGACGCGGTGCCGTGGTCGGTGCCGTCCGAGGCGTTGGCCCGGACGCGTCGGCCGAACTCGGAGTAGACCGCAACCACCACCTTGCGACCGGCGTCGGTGCGACCCATCCGGTCGGCGAACCCGGTCAACGCCCGGTCCAGCTGCCCCAGCAGGACGGCCTGCAACTGCTTCTCGTCGGCGTGTGTGTCGAAGCCGCCCAGCGACACCGAGAAGACCCGGGTGGACACTCCGGCCTCGACACACTGGGCGACCAGGTCCAGCTGCGCGTCCAGTGGTGTCCGCGCCCCGCCGGTGGCCGTCGCGGGCGCCTGCTCGCCGTCCGGGTCCGCCGTGTCCTGCTCGGCGGAGTCCCGCACCTGGCGGATCATGTCGTCCACCGACCGCAGGTCGGCGAAGCAGGCGGCGGCCCGGGCCCGCGCGGCGGATTCACCCGGCTCGGCCGCTTCGAACGCCTTCAGCGTCTCCGCCGACAGCCCCTTGGCGGCCTTGCGGTCGGCCACCGGCACCGCGGCGCCCGCGCTTCGCGCCCCGGCCAGGAGTGGCGGCAGGGCCGGTTCGAAGGAGACCGCCAGCCGGGGGTCGCCGCCCGCCCCGTCCAGCCAGCGACCCAGCCAGCCGGTGGTGCCCGGCCGGTCCGGCTGCGCGGTGTGCCAGATGTCCATCGACCGGAAGTGGCTGCGGTCCGGCTTCGGGTAGCCGACGCCGCGCACGATCGCCAGCCCGCCCTGGGACCACCGCTGGTGCAGGCCCTCCAGGGCCGGGTTGAGCCCGAAGTCGTCGTCCAGCCGTCGTACCTCGTTGTCCGGGTACGCCAGCTCGGGACGGGCCGCCCGGTAGGCCGGGTCGCCGTACGGGATGACGGTGTTCAGGCCGTCGTTGCCGCCGTACAGGGTGACCAGCACCAGGGTGTGCGACTGCGGGTCGCGGTCGCCGGCGGTGTCCAGCAGGTCCCGCAGGCTGTACGCGCCGGCTCCGGCGGCCAGCGCGCCCGCGCCGACCACTCCGCTGGTGAGCAGGAACCTCCGTCGGGTCAGGGTGTCCATTTCTCGACTCCTCCGCTCAGCTGACGGTGTATTCGGGACTGATCAGGCCGGCGGCCAGCAGCTTGCGGGGCTCGCCGGCCAGCGGGGTGAGCGCGGCCCGGGTGCGGGCACCCCACCCGTCGACGACCAGCAGCCGGGCCAGCGCGTCCGGCCGGCCGGCGGCGGGCGCGGCGGTCAGCCGGGCCAGCACCGCCGGCGCGGTGGCGGCGGCGAGCATCCCGGCCAGCCGGAGCCGGGCCTGCAACGACGAGGTGGTCAGCCAGGCGGCCCCGGCCGGCCAGCCGCCCACGCTGGGTGGGCGCAGCGGCACCTGGTCCAGCGCGTTCAGGCCGCCCAGCAGTTGCTTGCGCTGCTGCTCGGGGAGGGCGGAGGGGCGGATGCCGAGTTGCCGCAGCGCGCCGACCATCCACTCGACCGGCTGCTTGACCAGGGTGCCCCGGGTCTGGGCGAAGGCCGGCGCGGAGAAGATCGCCCGGAGCGTCGTGGTGGTGTCCGTGCCGGCCAGGCCGTCCGGCGCCGGAACGTCGGTGCCGGCGTACCGGAACCAGAGCCGCCCGGCCACGAACGTCGCGGTCGCCGGCTCGGCGGCCAGCAGCCCGGCGTACGCCTCGGCGTCGAACCGGCCGCTGTGCCCGAGGATCGTCTTCTCCCCGGGGTCGTGCCGGCGTGCCTCGAAACGGGCGGTGCCGGTGCCGCGGTCCACCGTCCAGCCGGTCAACGCCCGCGCGCCGGCCTTCACGTCGGCCTCGGTGTAGGCGCCGATGCCGAGCGTGAACAGCTCCATCAGCTCGCGGGCCAGGTTCTCGTTCGGCGCCTTGCGGGTGTTCTTCTGCCCGTCCAACCAGATGATCAGGGCCGGGTCGCGCACCATCGCGGCGACCAGCGGACCGAACGGCCCGCGACCGTGCCGGCGCAGCGTCTCCAACTGGCCCTGCATCACCCGTGCCGACTTGACCTTCTGGGCGCTGGTGGCCCAGTGCCCGTGCCAGAAGAAGACCAACTTCTCGGTCAGCCCGTCCTCGGCGGCCACCATCCGGTCCAGCCACCACTCGGTGACCTGCTGGAGCTGCTTGCGGCGCTCCGCGTTGGCCTTCTGCCGCTGTTCGCGGGTGGACTCCTTGGTCAGCGCGGCGTACGGGTCGGCGGGCAGCGCCGGCGGCGGGGTGGCGGCCGCACCCCGGTCGGCCCGGCCCGGGGCCAGCAGCCGGTCCAGCGTTGCCGCCGCCCCGGCCCGCTCGGCCGCGTCCACCTCGTCGGCGGTCGGCCCGAAGGTGGCCCGGCGCAGCAGGTGCGCCACCGCTTCACGATCGCTCATGGGACCGACGCTAGGCGGGGCGTGTTCGAGGACGGTAAGGCCGAGGTGCGAATCGCGTTCAGTGTCCCTCGAAGACCGGTTTCTGCTTGGCGACGAAGGCGAGGGTGGCCGCCCGGTGGTCATCGGTGGCGCCGCAGATCGACTGTGCCTGCGCCTCGGCCGCCAGGGCGTCGGCGAGGGTGCCGGCATTGGCGATGGAGAGCTGCCGCTTGATCGCCCCGTACGCGACGGTGGGGCCGGCGGCGAGGCGGGCGGCCAGCTCCTGCGCGGCCGGCAGCACCTTCTCGTCGTCGTCCATCAGCCGGTTGAGCAGGCCCAGCCGGCAGGCCTCCTCCGCGCGGACCGGCTCGGCGAGCATCAGCAGCTCCACCGCCTTGGCGTGGCCGACGAGCCGGGGCAGTGTCCAGGAGGCGCCGGTGTCGGCGGCGAGGCCCACCTTGGCGAAGGCCATCAGGAAGCTGGTGCTCGGACCGCCGATGCGGATGTCGGCGAGGAACGCCAGGGAGGCGCCCGCTCCGGCGGCCATGCCGCGGACGGCGGCGACGACCGGCTTGGGCAGGTTGGCCAGCCGGGCGGCGATCGGGTTGTAGTGCGCCCGCACGGTGCCCAGCGGGTCGGCGGAGCTGTTCTCCAGCGTCGACACGTGCTCGCGCAGATCCTGACCGGCGCTGAACGACCCGCCCGCGCCGGCGAGGACGACCGCCCGGCAGGACCGGTCGGTCTCCAGCTCCGCCAGGGCGTCCCGCAGCGCCTCCTTCAGCGCCACGTCGAGCGCGTTCATCGCGTTCGGCCGGTTCAGCGTGAGGGTGACGACGGCGTCGGTCCGGTCGACGAGCAACGGCTCGGTCACGTGTCTAACGACCCTTCTGTCGGACGATGCGGTTGCCGGCGTCGAGGCACTGCTCGACATACCGGTCGGCGGCCGGACGCAGGCGGGCCGCGTGCCGGTCGAAGAAGCTGGCGGCGGCGGTGCCGGGCCAGCGCTCGGGCAGCAGCGCCGGGGGCAGCTGCGGGTCCCGGAACAGGAAGGTACGCCACGCGTGCACCAGCCGGAACCGGGCCGCGTACGCCTCCTCGTCGCTGCTGCGCACGGTGACCGCGGCGAGCAGTGGACGCTGGTCGGCGACGAAGCGTTCGTAGGCGCGGCCGATCTCGGTGAGGTTCCAGGCCCGCCGGACCACGCCCATCGCCCCGGGTGTGCCGGAGTAGTGCGAGGCGGTGAACCGCTCGAACCGGATGCCGGCCTCGGCGAGCAGCAGGTCGACGTCCTCGGCGGGCCGGGTGGCCACCCAGGTCTGTTCGTCGAGGGTGCCGTAGCCGAGGAAGCTCAGGGTGGCGGCGAGCCGCTGCCGGTCCCGCCGGGAGCCCGGCGCCTCCAGGACGAGCAGATCGAACCGGCCGTCCCAGGTGACCCGGCCGGTTCGGTAGATTCGGGCCGCGGCCTCGTCCAGTCGTCGGGCAGCTTTTGGCGTGATCGAATATCCCGGTCCGGAGGCCAGGCGGAGCGGGTCGAGCCAGCCCTGACGCACCATCCGGGACACGGCGGTGCGAACGGCCGGCGGTGCAATTCCCAACGGCGCCAGTAGCTTGACCAGGGCGGCGACCGGTGCCCGGCCACCTCTCGGTCGGAGGTGGTCGCCGTACAGGTCGAAGAGTGCCGACCGTGCCTGCATGACCGCACATTGTGACAGGCCTTCTCAAGATAAGCTAGATGCTGTTACATCAATGCTGCTCCGGTTTGGGTCCGGCGGTGTTCATCAGGGAAAATCGTTGGTCGACACCCCCGCGACGGTTGCGGGTGGTCGTGACGAAGTGGCTGTGGGGCAACCCACCGACCCTGGTGTAGGTCTGAGGGGAGACAACATGGCGGCGATGAAGCCGCGGACGGGCGACGGTCCGCTGGAAGTCACCAAGGAGGGTCGGGGCATCGTCATGCGGGTCCCGCTGGAGGGCGGTGGCCGGCTCGTCGTCGAGATGACTCCCGACGAGGCCAACGCGCTCGGTGACGCGTTGAAGGCAGCCGCCGGCTGAGTGAGGAGTGCTCCGGGCGGTGTACTCCGCCCGGAACGTTCCCCAGACCCTGAGCCACCGGTATCGCCGGTGGCTCAGGGTCTTCATCGGCGCGGACCGGGCGGCCCGGTCCGCGCCGCTCCGCGACACTTTCCTGGAGGTGCGGTTCCGCGTGCTCGACATCCGACTCGTCACCGAATCCGACCAGCTCGACGTGCTCGTCCTGCCCGTCCGCCCGGCCGGCCAGGCCCCCGGGGGTGCGGAGTCGGCCGAGCCGGTGCCGACCGCCGTGGCACCCCCGGACGGCACCGCCGACGAGGCCGCCGCGCTGACGCCGGTGGCCCGGCTGACCGGTCGGGCCGGCGAGATCCGCACCCAGCTCCGCCCCGGGCGCACCCCCGGGCGTCTGCTGCTGCTCGGCATCGGCGACGGCGACGAGGCGGCCTGGCGGGCCGCCGGCGCGGCTCTGGCCCGCTCCGCCTCCGATGAGACGCACATCACTATCGCGCTTCCGGCCGAGGCGACCCCGGTGACCGTCCGTGGGCTGGCCGAGGGGCTGCTGCTCGCCTCGTACCGGTTCCGGCTCACCGAGGCAGGCGACACGCTCCCCGCACTCGACGGCATCGACCTGCTGCTCACCGACCCGGCCGGGTACGAGGCGACCCTCGCCACGGCCCGGACGACCGCGGCGATGACCCACCTCGCCCGCGACCTGACCAACATGCCCTCCTCGGTGAAGAACCCGCAGTGGTTCGCCGAGCAGGTGGCGACCGCCGCGGCCGACCTCCCCGACCTGCGCCTGCGGGTCCGTGGCCCGGCCGAACTAGCCGCCGAGGGCTTCGGCGGGATCCTCGCCGTGGGCGGCGGCTCGGCGAGCGGCCCCCGCCTGGTCGAACTGGACTGGCACCCGGCCGACGCACGTGCCCACGTGGTGCTGATCGGCAAGGGCATCACCTTCGACACCGGCGGCATCTCGATCAAGCCGGTCCCGGCGATGAAGCTGATGCGCAAGGACATGGCCGGCGCGGCGGCGGTCGTCGCGGCCACCCTCGGCGCCGCCACGCTGCGGCTGCCGGTCCGGGTCACCACGCTGGCCCCGCTCGCCGAGAACATGGTCAGCGGCTCGGCGTTCCGCCCCGGCGACGTCGTGCGGCACTACGGCGGCACGACCAGCGAGACGACCAACTCCGACGCCGAGGGCCGGCTGGTCCTCGCCGACGCGCTGGCGTACGCGGTGCAGCAGCTCAAGCCGGACCTCCTGCTCGATCTGGCCACGCTCACCGGCGCCAACGCCGTGGCCCTGGGCAAGCGCACCGCCGCCCTCTACACCGAGAACGACGACCTGGCCGCCGGCGTGTTGGCGGCGGCCGAGGCGGCCGGCGAGTCGGCGTGGCGGATGCCGCTGCACACCGACTACGTGGAATACCTGGGCAGCGAGGTCGCCGACCTGTACAGCGCGCCCGCCCAGGGTGCCGGGTCGGTGCTGGCGGCGCTCTACCTGCGTGAGTTCACCGGCGAACTACGGGACCGCTGGCTGCACCTGGACATGTCGGCCCCGTCCTGGGCGGACGGCGACCAGGCCGAGGTCAGCCGCGGCGCGACCGGCTGGGGCGTGCGCTGGCTGCTGCGCTGGCTGGCCAGCGTCGACTGACGCCGGTCAGCACTTCACCGCGGCGAGCACCCCGTGCCCGACCGGGAGCAGCGCCGGGATCCAGTGCTCCGACTCCCGGATCGCCTTGATCGTCTCGCGGACGGTCACCGTCTCGGCGTCCCGGGCGGCCGGGTCGGCGATCCGGCCACCGGCCAGCATGCCGTTGAGCGCGAGCACGCCTCCCGGGCGCAGCAGTCGCAGCGCGGCCTCCACGCAGGCGTGGAAGCCGGTCGCCTCGGCGTCCACGAAGACGAGGTCGTACGCGCCGTCGGCGAGCCGGGGGAGCACGTCCAGGGCGCGTCCGGTGATGATCCGGGTGCGGCCCGCGGCGAAGCCCGCCTCGGCGAAGATCCGCCGGGCGATCCGCTGGTGCTCCACCTCCACGTCGATGGTGGTGAGCACCCCGTCGGCGCGCATGCCGCGCAGCAGCCACACACCGCTCACGCCGGTGCCGGTGCCGATCTCCACCACCGCCCGGGCGTTGCCGGCCGCGGCCAGCAGACGCAGCGCCGCGCCAGCGCCGGGGGTGACCGCGTCGAGGCCCACCTCGTGGGCCAGGCTGCGGGCGGTACGCAGGACGAGATCCTCGGTGACGTACGACTCGGCGAACTGCTGAGCCTGGGTCGTCGAATTGCCGGAACCGGCGACCGTGGCGATGGGGCACCTCCGGGGGCGGTGCGTGGTGCGGGGGCGGGTTGGCACTGTGAGCGTAGAGGCGACCGTCGCGCGGCGCAGCCGCGGCTTCCGTCGTACGCGATCACCGGGGGCAACCGCTGACTCCACCGCGCGCATCCGTGCAATCCTGGAGGCGGTATCCCGTCAGCCGCGCCCACACCGGACCGTGGCCGGGCGACGCGGCGCGGGATCCGGGGACGGACTGGGAGGCACCGACGTGACCGACGGCTGGGACTGGCGCCGGGGCGGTGAGACTCCGGCACCGGCGCGACCGCCCGGGGCAGGGGTACCGCCTGCGGGGCCACCAGGCACGCCGGGGGCCGGCAGCGCGCCCGTGGCGTCGCCGGACGGCGTACCGGCGGCAGGGGGCCCGCCACCGGTGGCGGCCGCCCCGTACGCCGGGTCACCGGCACCGGCCGGGTCGACCGCCGGCCCGTCGCCCTGGTGGTCGGACGCGCTCGCCGACCCCTGGCGGGATCCGGCTGCCCCGGTCGCGGTGGTGGTGCCCGCGACGGTGGCGGCCGGCACCGAGCCGGAGCCGGTCAGCGACCCGGACGCACCTGGTCGTCCGATGTTGCGTCACCTGCTGCTCATCCCGGTGATCACCGCCCTGCTGGCGGGTGCCCTCGGCGGTGCGCTCGGTTACGCGTTCGCGGTGCGTGCTGGGGCTGCCGCGACGGTCCTCGGAGCTGAGCCGGCCCAGCCGCCCGCACTGGCCCAGCGCAAACCGGAGTCACTGGCCGGGGTCGCCGAACGTGTCCTGCCCAGCGTGGTCACGGTGCGGGTGAGCAGTCTCGGCGGCACCAGTGAGGGTTCCGGTTTCATCGCCAGCGCCGACGGCCACGTGATCACCAACGACCACGTGCTGGCCGGCGGCAGTGGCAAGGCTTCGGTGATCTTCAACGACGGCAGCACCGCGCCCGCGACCGTGGTCGGTCAGGACCCGGAGTCGGACATCGCGGTGATCAAGGTGAGCCGGACGGGTCTGCGGCCGGTGGAGTTCGGCAACTCCGACGCGCTGGCCGTCGGTGACCCGGTGCTCGCCGTGGGCTCGCCGCTCTCGCTGGCCAACACGGTCACCGCCGGCATCGTGAGCGCCCTCGACCGGACGATGCAGGCCGGCGAGCCGGGTGGGCCGGTGCGCTACTACGCGGCGATCCAGACCGACGCGGCGGTCAACCACGGCAACTCGGGTGGCCCGCTGGTCGACGGCGCCGGGCGGGTGGTCGGGGTGAACTCCACGATCAAGTCGCTGGTCGCCGAGGGCCAGGAGGCCGGCAACATCGGCCTCGCGTTCGCCATCCCGATCAACCAGGCCAAGCGGGTGACCCAGGACATCATCGGCACCGGCAAGGCCCGGCGTACGGTGATCGGCGCCCAGGTGGGCGGGCCGGGGGCGGGTGCCGGCGGCGGCGTACGGCTGGCGGCCGTCGAGCCGTCCGGGCCGGCGGCCGGTGCCGGGCTGCGGGTCGGCGACGTGATCCTCAAGCTCAACGGCCGGCCGATGACCGAACCGACCGACCTGATCGCCCTGGTCCGCAAGTTCGCGCCCGGCTCGGTGGTGACCGTCGAGTTCCGGCGCGGCGCCGACCGGCAGAACACGTCGGTCACCCTCGCCGCGGATGCGAAGTGAACAGCGGCCCACCCCCTGCCCGAAAGCCGTCTCACGTGCGTAGTCTTGCTGCTGACGCCGAGAGGAGGCCCGCGGGATGTTCGAGAATCTGAACATGTGGGAAGTCGGGGCGCTGCTGCTCCTGGCGCTGTTGATCTTTGGTGACCGGTTGCCCGCCGTGATCAATGACGGTTTGCGGATGGTGCGCAACCTGCGCAACATGGCCCGCAACGCCACCGGCGACCTGAGCCGCGAGCTGGGCACCGACATTCAGCTCGAAGACCTGCACCCGAAGGCGTTCATCCGCAAGCACCTCCTCAGCGAGGAGGACGAGGCGGCGATCCGCAAGCCGATGCAGGGCGTCTACGACAATCTGCGCGCCGACGTCAGTGGCGTACACAACGAGCTGAAGGACGTGGCCAACGCCGTGGACCCGCGGTCGAACGGCACCCGGTCCGGCACGGCCACCGGTGCCCCCTCGGCACCGGCCCCCCGGGCCAGCTACGACGACGCCACCTGAGCGACCCGGCACGGAGACGATCGCGCCCCGCAGGCCCGAGTGGCCGGCGGGGCGTCGTCGATCGTGGTGCTCAGCGCCCGGCGGGCTTGAGGCCGAGCGGCTTGCCGAGCAGCGACTCGCGGCGCAGCGCCAGCCGGTCGGCGATCGTGCCGAGCGCCTGTGCGGCCGGCGACTCCGGCTCGGCCAGCACGATCGGGTTGCCGGCGTCCCCGGCTTCCCGGACGCGGGTGTCCAGGGGGATCTGCCCGAGCAGCGGCACCTGCGCGCCGATGGTCCGGGTCAGCGACTCGGCGACCGCCGCGCCACCGCCGGCACCGAAGATCTCCATCCGGGAGCCGTCCGGCAGTTCCAGCCAGGACATGTTCTCGATGACACCGACGACCCGCTGGTGGGTCTGCAGGGCGATCGCGCCGGCCCGCTCGGCCACCTCGGCGGCGGCGGCCTGCGGGGTGGTGACCACCAGGATCTCCGAGTTGGGCAGCAGCTGGGCCAGCGAGATGGCCACGTCGCCGGTGCCCGGCGGCAGGTCCAGCAGGAGCACGTCCAGGTCGCCCCAGTAGACGTCGGCGAGGAACTGCTGCAACGCCCGGTGCAGCATCGGGCCACGCCACACCACGGCGGCGTTGCCGGAGGTGAACATGCCGATCGAGATCACCTTCACGCCGTGCGACTGCGGCGGCATGATCATGTCCTCGACGCGGGTGGGGCGGGCGTCCGCACCGAGCATCCGGGGCACCGAGTGGCCGTAGATGTCCGCGTCGACCACACCCACGGACAGCCCACGGGCGGCGAGCGCCGCCGCCAGGTTGACCGTCACGCTGGACTTGCCGACGCCACCCTTGCCGCTGGCCACCGCGTACACCCGGGTCCGGGAGCCGGGCTGGGCGAACGGGATGACCGGCTCCTCGCCGCCGCCACCGCGCAGCTGCGACTGCAACGACTGCCGCTGCTCCGGCGTCATCACACCGAAGTCGATCTCCACTCCGGTCACCCCGGGCACCGCGGCGACCGCGACGGTGATGTCCGTCCGCAGCTTGTCCTTCAGCGGGCAGCCGGCGACGGTGAGCAGCAGCTCGACCCGTACGACCCCGTTGTCGGCGATCGTGGCCGAGCGGACCATGCCCAGCTCGGTGATGGGCCGGCGGATCTCCGGGTCGTTGACGGTGGCCAGGGCGGCCTGGATCGCGTCCTCGACGGTGCTGACGGGTGCTGACATGCCCGCAATGCTACGTCGCGAGGCATCCGCTGCCGCCGCTGCCCGCGGCGGTGTGAGCCAATCGATGACCCCGTGGTCAACCCTCCGACCGGCGCGGGCCGGTGCCGTCCGGCCGGGCGTCGTGGGTGAGGTCGCCGTCCAGGTCGTCGCGCGGCTCGTCCAGCCCCACACCGTCGGTCGCCCGCTGGGCGCGCCGCTCCTGCCGGCCCTCCTTCTCCACCTGGCGGCGCTCCAGCCGCTGCCGGCGCTGCCCCGCCTCGTCCAGCTCCTCGGCCAGCCGGGTCAGCTCGGAGCGGAGGAAGTCGCGGGTGGCGACCTCGCCCAGCGCGATCCGCAGCGCGGCGATCTCCCGGGCCAGGTACTCGGTGTCCGCCTTCTGCGCGGTGGCCCGCCGCCGGTCCTCCTCCAACGCGACCCGGTCCCGGTCGGCCTGCCGGTTCTGTGCCAGCAGGATCAGCGGCGCCGCGTAGCTGGCCTGCAACGACAGCACCAACGTGAGGAACGTGAAGGTGTACGGGTCGAAGCGCAGATTCGCCGGTGCGAGAGTGTTCCAGACGAACCAGATCGTGATGACCACCGTCATGACCACGATGAAGTTCGCGGTGCCCATGCCCCGGGCGATGCCCTCCGACCACCGGCCGAACGCCTCCGCGTCGAACCGGGGCAGCTTGACGCCTCGGGGCTCACGCGGCTGGTCCAGCCGCTCGGCCCGCCGCTGGTCAGCCATCCGTGCCGTCCAGCGCCGCGTCGGAGGCACCCGCGGCGGTCAGGGTGTCCCGGTCCCGCCAGTCCCGGGGCAGCGAGTGGTCCAGCACGTCGTCCACCGTCACGGCGCCGACCAGCCGGTTGTTCCGGTCGATCACCGGCATGGCGACCAGGTCGTACGTGGCCATCCGGCGGGTGATCTCCGGCAGTGGAGTGGTGGGGCGCAGCGGGTCGATGTCGTTGACCACCACCTTGCCCAGCAGGTCGGCCGGTGGTTCGCGCAGCAGCGCCTGGAAGTGCACCATGCCCAGGTAGCGGCCCGTCGGGGTGTTCTGCGGGGCGCGGGTCACGAAGACCTGGGCGGCGACGGCGGGGGACAGTTGCGGCTCCCGGATCCGGGCGAGCGCCTCGGCGACGGTGGCGTCCGGCGGCAGGATGACCGGCTCCGAGGTCATCACGCTGCCCGCCGTGCCCGGCGTGTACTTGAGCAGCTGACGCACCGGGTCCGCCTCGTCCGGCTCCATCAGGTCCAGCAGGACGTCCTGCTCGGGCGGGGGCAGCTCGTTGAGCAGGTCGGCGGCGTCGTCCGGGTCCATCTCCTCGAGGACGTCGGCGGCCCGCTCCCGGTCCAGGGCGGCGAGGATCTCCACCTGGTCGTGTTCCGGCAGCTCGCTGAGCACGTCGGCCAACCGTTCGTCGTTCAGTGCCGCGGCGACCTCGTTGCGTCGTGCGTCCGGCAGGTCCTGCAGGGCGTTGGCAAGGTCGGCCGGGCGCATGTCCTCGAGCACGGCGAGCAGGTTCGCCGTACCCCGGTTGTCGGCGATGCCGCTGAGCCCGCGCACCCGGTCCCATTCGACCTGGTGCAGGTGGCCGCGGCGGCTGAGCCGGCCGGTCTGCTCGCGGACCGCGACCCGGCTGAGTGCCCACTCACCGCCCCGGCTGCACTCCATCGCGACGTCCACCACCGCGCCGGGCTGGCCGCCCGGTTCGAGCTGCACCCGCCGGTCCAGCAGCTCCTGGAGCACGAGCAGCTCGTTGGGACGCTTCTCGAACCGGCGCAGGTTGAGGGTGCCGGAGCCGAGCACCACGGCGTCCGGGTCGATGGACGTGATCCGGTTGATGGACAGGAAGATCCGTCGACGCATCGGCATCTCGGCGACGAGGCCCACCACTTCCGGTGGACGCTTGGTGGCCCGGAGCCGGGCCACGGCGTCCCGAACACGGCCCACCTGGTCGCCGTTCGGATCGAAGACGGCGACTCCGGCGAGGCGGGCGATGTAGACCCGGGTCGGCGTGCTCACGGGCACCAGCCTAAGCGCCTAGTGTTTATCAACATGTCGACCTTGGCGTACGAGATCGTGGACGTCTTCACCGACCGCCCGTTCGCCGGCAACCCGCTGGCCGTGGTGTTCGGCGCGGAGGCGCTGGCGACCGAGCAGATGCAGACGCTCGCGCTGGAGTTCAACCTCTCCGAGACGGTGTTCGTGCTGCCTCCGACGCAGGTCGGCGCCACCTACCGGGCGCGGATCTTCACTCCGGTGGAGGAGTTGCCGTTCGCCGGGCACCCCAGCGTCGGCGCGGCGGTGACCGCGAGCCGGCGCGGATTGTTCGGTGTGGGGCAGATCACCCAGGAGTGTGGTGCCGGGGTGCTGCCGATCGAGGTGACGGCGTCCGGCGCGACGCTGACCGGCGGCACCCCCACCCTCGGCCCCGAGTTGGACGCGGAGCCGTTGCTGGAGATCGCCGGGCTGGGCGCGGACGACCACGCCGGCCCCGCACCCCGGGTGGCCGGATGTGGGCTCGAGTTCCCCTACCTGCCGGTGCGGCCGGAGGCGGTCGCCCGGGCACGGCTGAACCCGGCGGTGGCGGAGCGGTACGGGGTGGCGCACGTCAGCGTCTTCTCCTGGGACGCCGCCACGCAAACCGCGCACGCCCGGGTCTTCGTGCCGGGGCTCGGCGTACCGGAGGACCCGGCGACCGGCTCGGCGGCGCTCGGCCTCGGTGTCTGGCTGGTGGCGAGTGGCCTGCTGCCCGGCGAGGGGACGTCGGAGTACGTGGTCCGCCAGGGTGTGGAGGTGAACCGTCCGTCCGAGCTGGCCTGCACGGTCACCGCGGCAGGTGGCGTGGTGGTCGGCGCTACCGTCTCCGGCCAGGTGATGGCGGTGGCCCGGGGCGAGATCGGCGTACCGCCCTTCGTGGGCTGACCGGCGCGCACGCGTCCATGCGGGAGAATGCGGGTGTGACGGACGAGGACGCCCCCGGCGGCACGCCGCTGGTCGACGAGGCGATGAAGAAAGCGGCGGTGGCCTGGGTCAGCGTGGCCGGCGGGCCGGCGCTCGCGCTCTGGTGCGCCCCGCTGGAGGGGGCGCTCTTCGTGGTCAGCGGCCCCGGTGAACAGGCCGCGCCGGGCCTGGCCGACGCGACCGAGGCGCAGGTCACCCTGCGCGGCGACCACGGTGGCCGGATCGTCACCTGGTCGGCGCGGGTGACCCGGGTACGCCCGGGCACCGAAGCATGGGACACCACCGCGCCGCTGGTGGCGGGCAAGCGCCTGAACGCGCCCGGTCCGACCGCGGATCTGGTGGCCCGATGGGCCGCCGAGGACTGCGCCGTGAACCGCCTCGCCCCGGCCGGTGTGCCGCTGGCCGGCGCCGACCTGCCGTCCGACGCGCAGTCCGAGCCGCCCCGGCCCACACCCGCGGTCCGTGTCACCCGCAAACCGTTCCGCCTGCACCGGGTGCGCCGCCGCCGCTGACGCCGGTCGTCAGACCGCACCCACCACCTCGGCGTCGATGTCGATGAGGTCGAGCACGTCGCGCAGCGTGCCGAGCATCGGGCCGTGCCATTCCCGGTCGGCGTTGAACACCATGTGGTCGCTCAGGTCGGGTGCGGCGAGCCGGACGGCGGTCATCCCGGCCCGCTCGGCGCCGGTCAACTCCTGGCTGCCGCCGTCGCCGACGTAGAGGCAGTCGCCCGGTGCCAGCCCGAGCCGGTGACAGGCGGTCAGGTAGAGCGCCGGGGCCGGCTTGCACTGTCCGACCTGCACGGAGAAGACCCGCACGTCGAGGAGCGGGGCGATGGCGAGCTGCGGGAGGAACGCCGGCAGCTCGTGCGTACAGTCGCTGATCACGCCGGTGCGCAGGCCGCGCTCGCGCAGGGCCGCGAGCACCGGCACCGCGTCGGCGCGCAGCCGGGTGTCCGCGCGGACGGCCTGGTGCCGGGACGCGACGGCCGCGCGCAGCGCATGGTCACTGGGGTGTACGCCGGCCTGGGCGCACACCCAGCGCAGTGTCGCCTCCGCGTCGCCGAGCTGGCCGGTGGCCCGCTCGTAGTAGGTGCGGTCCAGCACCTCGGTCAACGTGTCGGTGGGGCATCCGAGCAGTTCGGCGGTGCCGAGGTGCGCGACGCCGCGTTGCACCGAACGGGTCAGCGTGCCGAAGAAGTCGAACAGCACCGCCTGGTAGCTGGGCATGGAAAGCGCCTCCGGGCGGTCGGGGGTCGCCGACGGGAACCCGCGTGATCGTAACGGAGTGCTGACGGTAGGTGGCGATGGTCATGCGTGTGAGGATTGCCTCTCGCGGCACCACTCTCCGCCCGCCCCACCCTGGATCCGCTGACCACCGGCGCGATCAGCTTGGCCGTGGTCGCCGTGTCGTCGTCCGCGCCGTTGATCGCGTACGCCGCCGACCCCGCGCTCGCCGACGACCGCGACGAGGGGCAGGGTGGCGGCCACGCTACCCATCGATGCCGACGGCCGCGGCGCTGGCCGTCCAGAGCCGGGCGGCGAGCCGCGGGTCGGCCGCCTTGCGGTACGGCCTGCGCAGCCGGCGGTTGTAGTAGTAGCCGCCGTCGACGAGGCGGGCCGGATCCTGGTTGGTCAACCAGAGCAGCGTCTCGGCGCCCTTTTCCGGGCTGCGGAACGGCAGGACGCGCATGCCGAAGGCGACCAGCCTGCTGTCGTTGGCGAACCGGGTGCGCACCACCCCGGGGTGGAAGCTGTACGCGGGGATGCCCGGCCAGCGGCGGGCCGCCTCGGCGGTGAACAGGATGTTCGCCTGCTTGCTCGTGCCGTACGCGCCCATCGGTCGGTAGCTGCGCAGCGGCCCGTTCAGGTCGTCCGGGTCGAGCGCCCCGAAGCGGTGCGCGCCGGAGGCGGTCACCACGATCCGGCCGATCCGGTCGGCGAGCAGGTTGGTCAGCAGGAACGGGGCCAGGTGGTTGGCCTGGATCGACAGCTCGAAGCCGTCGACGGTGGTGAGTGGTTGCAGCGCGATGGCGCCGGCGTTGTTGGCGAGCACGTCGATCCGGTCGTACGCGTCGCGCAGCCGGTCGGCGAGCCGGCGTACGTCGTCGAGCACCGCGAAGTCGGCCCGGAACAGCTCGGGACGCTCACCCGAGGTCTCCCGTACGCGTTCCGCGGCGGACTGCAGGCGTGCCGGGTCACGTCCGACCAGCACCACCTGGTCGCCTCGGCACGCCAGTTTGATGGCGGCGGCCAGCCCGATGCCGGAGCTGGCCCCGGTCACCACCACCAGTCGACGCCCAGTGAGATCTTCCACAGGTCCATTCACCCCGGTCATGGCGCGAGGTTACCGTGGCGTCACCACGCCCTTTGGGATCGTTAAGTTTCTGGATCTGTCGTCAGGTGGCGTCGGCGTGCCCCGCCGGACGCTGGAAGGAGCGCATCCATGGCCGCAGTCGGTCGTCCCCGCCGATCCTGCCTCGCCGTACCCGGTTCCAGCGTCAAGATGCTCGGCAAGGCGCAGGGCCTCCCGGCCGACCAGGTCTTCCTCGACCTGGAGGACGCCGTCGCCCCGCTGGCCAAGCCGGATGCGCGCAAGAACATCGTGGCCGCGCTCAACGAGGGGGACTGGGCCGGCAAGACCCGCGTGGTCCGGGTCAACGACCTGACCACCCCGTGGACCTACCGGGACGTCATCGAGGTCGTCGAGGGTGCCGGCGCGAACCTGGACTGCATCATGCTGCCGAAGGTGCAGACCGCCGCCCAGGTGCAGTGGCTGGACCTGACGCTCACCCAGATCGAGAAGACGCTCGGTCTCGAGGTCGGCCGGATCGGCATCGAGGCGCAGATCGAGAACGCCGCCGGTCTGGTCAACGTGGACGCCATCGCCGCGGCGTCGCCCCGGGTGGAGACCATCATCTTCGGCCCCGCCGACTTCATGGCCTCGATCAACATGAGGTCGTTGGTGGTCGGCGCGCTGATCCCCGACTACCCGGGCGACCCGTACCACTACATCCTGATGCGGATCCTGATGGCCGCCCGGATGCACGACAAGCAGGCCATCGACGGCCCGTTCCTGCAGATCCGCGACGTCGACGCGTTCCGCGAGGTGGCCAAGCGCTCGGCGGCGCTGGGCTTCGACGGCAAGTGGGTGCTGCACCCGGGTCAGATCGACGCCGCCAACGAGGTGTACCAGCCGGCGCAGGCCGACTACGACCACGCCGAGCTGATCCTCGACGCGTACGAGCACTACACGTCGGAGGCTGGCGGCAGGCTGGGCGCGGTGATGCTCGGCGACGAGATGATCGACGAGGCGTCCCGCAAGATGGCGCTCGTCATCGCCGCCAAGGGCCGGGCCGCCGGGATGAGCCGTACCTCGTCGTTCACCCCGCCGGAGTGACCGGCCCGGGGTGGCCACCGCCGGTGGTCACCCCGGCCTCGGGTATTCGCTGCTCAGTAGCCGCTGTCGCTGCTGGCACCCGTGGTGATGGCCAGAACGATCACCACGATGTAGAAGATGATGAGCAGCACCAGCAGCGCGGTGAGGATCCAGCCGATGATGATGGCCGCCTTCGCCATCCCCTCACCGCCCTCGCCGCTGAGCCGGATCTGCTTCTGCGCCACGTGCCCGAGGATCGCGCCGACCGGCGCGGTGATGCAGGACGCGAAGCCGACCAGGGCCAGTACCAGCGCCGCGATGGCCAGCCCGTTGGTCTTCGGTGGCGGCGGGTAGCCGTAGCCGGAGTACTGCGGCGGGTAGCCCGGCGGGGCGTACCCCGGCGAGGGGTACCCGGGCGGGGCGTAGCCGGGCACCGGCTGCCCCGGCACCGGCTGCCCGCCGGCGTAGGGGTCGACCGGCGCGTACGGGTCCGCGGGGCCGGCTTGGGCGGGCACCGGCTGACCGGCCACGAGGGTCGGGTCCGGTGGCGCGCTCGACGGTTGGGCCGACCAGGTGGGGTCGGTCCAGCCGCCGGGCGGTGGGGGATTGGTCATGCGAACTCTCCGTCAGGTCGGGTGCGCCGTCAGGGTAGCCAGCGTCGGGTAAACACGACGCCCCCGCTACCGGGTGCCGCGTTGCTCGGGCCCCTCGCAAGGGGCAGGATCCCTGGCATGGCAATAGACGCGCGCGCCGCGGACCGCTCCGGCAGCCGACCGAGACGGGACGCCAGCCGCCCCGGCATGGCGCGACGCACCCGTGCGGCCACACCGCCCGGCAGTCCCGGTCCGGACGAACCGGTCGCGCTCGCCGACCCGGTGACCATGCGGCTCGACGGGCGGGTCGCCCTGGTGACGGGGGCGGGCAGCGCGGACGGCATCGGGTACGCGACGGCCCGCCGACTGACCGACCTGGGTGCCCGGGTCGCCATCGTCTCCACCACGCGGCGCATCCACGATCGGGCCGGCGAGCTGGGTGTGACCGGTTTCGTCGCCGACCTGACCGACGAGTCCGAGGTCGGCGCTCTGGCGGATGCCGTCGCCGAGCAGTTGGGCGACGTGGAGGTGCTGGTCAACAACGCGGGCCTGGCGAGCCGGGCCAGCCCGGAGGTGCTGCGGCCGGTCGCCCAGTTGTCCTACGACGAGTGGCGCGGCGAGATCGACCGCAACCTGACCACCGCCTTCCTGTGCAGCCGGGCGTTCATCGGCGGGATGGCCGAGCGGGGCTGGGGTCGGATCGTCAACCTGTCGGCCACGGCCGGCCCGCTCAACGCGCTGCCCACCGAGGCCGCGTACGCGGCGGCGAAGGCCGGGGTGGTCGGGCTGACCCGGGCGCTGGCCATGGAGATGATCGCCGACGGGGTGACCGTCAACGCGGTGGCGCCCGGCACCATCTACACCGCGGCGTCCACGATGGCCGAGATCAAGCAGGGACTGGGTACGCCGGTGGGTCGACCGGGCACTCCGGACGAGGTCGCCGCGGCGATCAGCTTCCTGTGCTCGCCGGCCGCCTCGTACATCACCGGGCAGATGCTGGTGGTGGACGGCGGCAACAGCGTCCGGGAGGCCCGCTTCCGCTGACCGCGCGGCGGGTCAGTATCCGCCGCTGTCGCCGGTGTTGCCGAACAGCACCAGGGCCAGCCAACCGCAGCAGGCCAGCAGGGTGAGCCCGGTGAACACGTACCCGAGGATCAGCCCCCACGTGGCGAGCTGGTCGCCCTCCTCGTCGCTGGTGCGGATCTGCCGTTTGGCAACGTGGCCGAGGACGGCGCCGGCCGGTGGGAACACGAAGGCGAACACCAGCGACAGGATCGCCAGTACGTTGGTGCCCCGACCCTGGCCGGGCGACGGTGGACCGTACTGGCCGTAGGGGCCCTGCGGGGCGTACGGCGGTTGCTGGCCCCAGTGTCCGGCCTGGTGCGGCCCCGGCTGCCCGTACGGCGCCGGTTGGTCCGCCGGCGGAGGCGCGTACGGCGGCTGGTCCCGGGGTGGCTCGTAGGGTGACGGCGGCGGCTCGTCTCCCGGGGGTCCCGACGGCGGCGGGTAGCTCACAGTTGTGCTCCTCCTGCCGGTGCCGGAAAAGTCCCTCTTGCCGGACGCTACCCGCAGCGGTGAACCTTTTCACAGCGGTTGTGTGGACTGGTCACCTTGGCCTCGTCGGCCCCGTAGACCGATACTGAGCCAGCGTTCAGTTACCCATGAGTAGTGCGCTGATCCCCGGAGGCTGAGATGGCCCGACTAGCCCAGACGCCCGGCCTGACCGATGTGCAGCGGTCGATCCTGGAGACGGTCCGGGAGTTCGCCGACAAGGAGATCATCCCGCACGCCCAGCGACTGGAGCACGCCGACGAGTACCCCACCGACATCCTCGACGGGATGCGCGAGATGGGACTGTTCGGCCTCACCATCGACGAGGAGTACGGCGGGCTGGGCGAGTCGCTGCTCACCTACGCGCTCGTGGTCGAGGAGCTGTCCCGGGGCTGGATGTCGATCTCCGGCATCGTCAACACCCACTTCATCGTGGCGTACCTGATCTCCCAGCACGGCTCCGCCGAGCAGAAGGCCCGGCTGCTGCCGAAGATGGTCACCGGTGAGGTGCGTGGCGCGTTCTCGATGTCCGAGCCGGAGACCGGCTCCGACGTCTCGGCGATCACGTCCCGCGCCGTCCGCGACGGCGACCGCTACGTGCTCAACGGGCAGAAGATGTGGCTCACCAACGGGGCGTACTCCTCGGTGGTGGCCACTCTGGTCAAGACCGACACCGGCGCCGACTCGGTGTACGGCAACATGAGCACCTTCCTGCTCGAGAAGGAGCCGGGCTTCGGCGAGACCGCGCCCGGCCTCACCATCCCCGGCAAGATCGACAAGATGGGTTACAAGGGCGTCGAGACCACCGAGATGGTGCTCGACGGCGTCACCGTGCCCGACTCCGCGATCCTCGGCGGCGCCGACAAGGTGGGTCGCGGCTTCTACCAGATGATGGACGGCATCGAGGTGGGCCGCGTCAACGTGGCCGCTCGTGCCTGCGGCATCTCCATCCGCGCCTTCGAGCTGGCGGTCGGCTACGCCCAGCAGCGCAGGACCTTCGGCCAGCCGCTCGCCAAGCATCAGGCCATCGCCTTCAAGCTCGCCGAGATGGGCACCAAGATCGAGGCCGCGCACGCCCTCATGGTGAACGCGGCCCGCCTCAAGGACGCCGGCCAGCGCAACGACGTCGAGGCCGGGATGGCCAAGCTGCTCGCCTCGGAATACTGCGCCGAGGTCGTCCAGGAGGCGTTCCGCATCCACGGCGGCTACGGCTACTCCAAGGAGTACGAGATCGAGCGGCTGATGCGGGAGGCCCCGTTCCTGCTCATCGGCGAGGGCACCTCGGAGATCCAGAAGACCATCATCTCCCGTGGCCTGCTCAAGGAGTACAAGCTCTGAACCGCGCCTGCTGATTCGGTCGCCGGTCGCCGGTCGGTCCGGCCGCGTCGTCGCTCAAGGGCGTGATGACTGTGAGGCATCAATATGACTCACAGGCATCACGCTTCCCACCGAGGTCGTCCGCGCCGACACACGCCTCGTCTCTGGTACCCGCCGGCTCTCTGGCCAGGTCCCGCGGCTGGGGTGGGGCGGGTCAGGTTAGGCGGGTCAGGTTGGCGGCGGCGCGTTCGACGATCAGGCAGCGGTCTTCCACGTAGTCCATGCCCGCCTCTTCGGCGATCTGTCGCGCTTCGGCCGAGACGATGCCGAGTTGCAGCCAGACCGCCGGGGCGCCGATCGCCGCCGCGTCCCGGACCACCTGCACGGCGTCCGCCGCCGGGCGGAACACGTCGACCAGGTCGACGGGGTGTGGGATGTCGGCAAGGGTCTTGTAGGCCCGTTCCCCGAACAGTTCGTCGACCGTCGGGTTGACCGGGATGATGCGCCAGCCGTACTGCTGCATCTGCAACGGCACGCCGTGCGCGGCCTTGAACGGGTCGCGGGACGCGCCCACGACGGCGATCACGGCGGAGTCGGCGAGGATCTGCTGAGCGGTGCGCACCCGCCGACTGTAGCTCCGCCGGCCCCGCCGAAGGCGGGCGAGGAACACGCGACGCCCACGGGCCCGACTGGCGCTTTGCGCGGAGCGAAGCAGACCGGTAACTCCGTGGGTTGTCGTACCCCGGAACCCAGGGACGGCGGCCCACGGCGGTCAGTCGGTCGTCGGGCCGGGGCTTGTACGGCAGGAACGAGGTCGAGTCCACCCACAGCTCTGCGGAGTAGTCCGCCGTTCCCGCCTTCTCGGACAGCACAGCTGCGGGCGTCACCGGGTCACGCTGGCAGTTCGTCGGCGCCACGTGTCGCGGTGGATGGGGGAGGTGTCGCCGCAGGTCGGAGCTTTCCGCCTGGCAGGAAGACTAGAGCAGGGTCAGCTGCTCGGCGGGCGGCGCGGGCGGCGGCGCGGGCAGGCGTCGGTTGTCGCCCGGCTCGCCCCGGAGCAGCCCGTGGCGGCGGGCCGCGATCCGCACCCGCGCGGTCAGCTCCCGCTGGTACGCCTGCGGGGCGTACGCGCCGGAGCGGTACAGCTCGCGGTAGCGGGGGACGAGGTGCGGGTGCTCACGCGCGAGCCACTGCGCGTACCACTCCCGGGCGCCGGGCCGCAGGTGCAGCGCCAACGGAGTCACGTCGGTCGCTCCGGCAGCGGCGATTGCCGAGACCGTGGCGTCGATCGACTCCTCGCTGTCGCTGAGGCCGGGCAGGATCGGCGCCATCAGGACTCCGACGGAGAAGCCGGCGTCGGTGAGCCGGCGGACCGCGTCGAGCCGGCGGCTCGGGTGCGGTGTGCCCGGCTCGACGCCACGCCAGAGCTGGTCGTCGACGAAGCCCACCGAGAAGGAGATGCCGACGCTGGTCACCTCGGCCGCCTGGCGCAGCAGGGGCAGGTCGCGCAGGATCAGCGTGCCCTTGGTGAGGATCGAGAACGGGTTGGTGAAGTCTCGCAGGGCCGCGATGATCTGTGGCATCAAGCGGTAGCGGCCCTCGGCTCGCTGGTAGCAGTCCACGTTGGTGCCCATCGCTACGTGCGCGCCCCGCCACTTCGGCGCGGCCAGTTCCCGCCGCACCAGCTCGCCGGCGTTGACCTTGACAATCACCTGCCGGTCGAAGTCCGCGCCCGCGTCGAGGTCCAGATATGTGTGAGTATTTCTCGCGAAGCAGTAGCGGCACGCATGAGTGCATCCACGGTACGGGTTGATCGTCCATTCGAACGGGACGCGGGACTGCCCGGGCGCCCGGTTGAGGATGGACTTGGCCTGCACCTCGTAGAAGGTCATCCCCGCGAACTCGGGGGTGTCGAAGGTGCGGGCGACGGCGCCGGGCAGCGCCAGCGGCAGGGGTGGCGTCGCTGGCGCTGCCCGCTCGGGGTCTCCCTCGACCGGGGGAGCGGTGAGGTTGTCCCAGGCATGGCCACTATTCGAACACGTGTACGAGGTCGGCGCAAGTGACTCGCCGGACACCCGTGACTGATCGACGCCCCGGCGGGGCAGGATGGACGGCATGGAGACGTCGACCTTCGTCTACGACGGGGACTGCGCGTTCTGCACGACGTGTGCGGAGTTCATCGAACGCCGGATCCCCACCACCGCGCGGGTGGTGCCCTGGCAGTTCGCCGACCTCGACGCGCTCGGCCTCACCGTCGCCGAGTGCGAGGAGGCCGTGCAGTGGGTCGGCGCGGACGGCTCGCGCGCGGCCGGGCCGGACGCCATCGCGAAGCTGCTCGCCGCGAGTGGGCGACTCTGGCGGGTGGCCGGGGCGGGCCTGCGGTTCCCACCGGCGCGGGCCGTCGCCTGGCCGGCGTACCGCTGGGTGGCCCGCAACCGGCACCGGTTGCCGGGCGGCACGGCCGCGTGTTCCCTGCCGCAGGAGGCCCGGGAACGGCTCTATGGCCCGGCTGGCCGCCCGAGCGCCGGGGCCTGATCCTCGCGCGACGTCGGCTCGGTGCCGGGGCCGGACGGCTCATGGACCACGGTGGTCGCGGGCTCGCGGCGGCCGATCAGCCAGCGGGCCCAGAGCAGCGGGCGGATCCGCTCCAGCGGCAGGAAGCTGGCCATCGCGGCCAGGTGCGGCGCGAACGAGATGGTGATGGTCGCGATGGTGACCGCGTGGAACGAGTAGAAGAAGCCGACCATGGCCAGCCGCCACCGGGCCGGCAGCAGGAAGACCACCGGGCTGAGCAGCTCGAAGGCGACGATGCCGAACTGGGCGACGATCAGCAGGTACGGCACCTGGGCGATGAGGTCCGCCAGGTCGGTGCCGCGCCGGATGATCGCTCTGGCCAGCACCGAGCCGGTCAGCCAGTCCAGCCCGCCGAAGCGGAGCTTGGCCCAGGCGGCGAGGAAGTACGTGCAGATCACCGCGATCTGGGTGACGCGCAGCGCCCAGCCGCCGGCCTCGGTGCGGGTGGTGTCGCCGTGCCGGGCCCGACCAGCGGTGGGTAGGACGGCCAGGGCGACGAGCAGCCCGAAACGGTCGTGGTCGACCTTTCCGTAGCTCATCGCGATGATCATCCATTCCAGGTACAGCGCGCAGACCGCCCAGCCGAGCAGCCGGGGCGCCCGACCGGTCGCGGCGAGCAGGGCGAGCAGCAGCAGCGCCCAGAAGATCACGGCCACCAGCGCCGGCGTCGGTGTCGGCAGGGGGAGCACACGGCCGATCAGCAGCGGTTGGTACAGCTCGCCCAGGACACTGGCCCGGGTGCGTACCCAGGGAGTGAAGATCACCAGGTCGGCGGCGACGAAGAGGTAGATCACCGTCCGGAACGCGGCGATGCGGCCTCGCGGCACCGCCTCGGTCAGCCAGCGGCTCATCGGGGGGCCTGCCAGCTGACCACGGTCTCGTCGGTGTGCTGGCCGGTCGGCCGGCCGGCGCGGATGCCGTGCCACCGGATGACGATGCGGACCTCGACCAGCACGGCGGCGCCGGGGTGGCGTTCGGCGTACGCGTCGGCGACCTCGGTGAGCAGCGTCGGGTCGGCGGCGTACCGGGCCTGCTGGCCCTCGATCTCGGCGCGGCGGATACCGGTGGCGTTCTGGTCGAGGTCGATCACGACGCCGGCCGAGTCCACCCCCTCCACGCGGGTGTCCGGTGCGGGCGCGTTCGGCGGGTTCGAGGTGGCGTACATCCGGAAGGGGCCGAACGGGAAGTCGTCGTCGCTGCCCCACAGGGTGCCGGCCAGTAGGAGGACGAGACCGAGTGCGGTCGCGCCCAGCCGGGTCGCACGCCCGCGGGTGGTCAGGGTCTCCATCGGGTCGTGACGATACGGGATGTACCGGCCGTGCCGGGTCCCACCGACGGCCAGTTCCGCCTGCCCAGGTCGGTGATCAAGCGGGCGTCGGGTGGGTACGACGAAGGCCGGGCCCGATCGGGCCCGGCCTCGCGTGCCGTCGTACGACGACTCAGTGGTTGTGCTCGGCCAGCTGCTTGCGGACGTCGTCCATGTCCAGCGCCTCGACCTGCTCGATCAGGTTCTCCAGGGCGGACTCGGGAAGGGCGCCCGGCTGGGCGAAGACGATGACGCCGTCGCGGATCGCCATGATCGTCGGGATCGACCGGATGTCGAACTTGGCACCCAGCTCCTGCTGGGCCTCGGTGTCGACCTTGCCGAAGACGATGTTCTGGTGCTTCTCCGAGGAGCGCTCGTAGACCGGGGCGAACCGCTTGCACGGACCACACCAGTCGGCCCAGAAGTCGACCAGGACGATGCCGTCGTTGCCGGTCACCTCGTCGAAGTTCGCCGAGGTCAGCTCAACGGTTGCCATTGCACTCTCCGATCACCGCGGTTTGCCTACGTCCCGTAGAACCAGGGCTGACCGTATCGAATTCCCGGGCGGTGGGGCCCGAAACGTGCTGCGGGCTGCTCAGGGCTGCCGAGCGTCATCGATCCGCGTCTGTCCGTCCCGACCTGCGGAACGCAAATGCACGACGCACTTGCGTGACCTGCCGTGATGGGAGCGTTTCCAGGGAGATCCACCCGATCGAGCGCTACGAATCGGTAACTTGACCCCTGACAAGGACGTATCCGGCCTGCGGAGATCGCTGATCAACTCATGATTCGTCACTGATAGTAGTGTTACAAAAAGATAAATGTGACCTCGATCTCTGTTGAACCTACGCACCCGTAGGGCAGAATTCCTCACATCAGAGCGTGGGCGGCGGGTGCCGGGGAGGGCCCCGCCGCTCATTGCGTCTCCCCTCTTTCGAGTGACCGGTGTGACATTTCCGCCGGGCTCGCGCCCCGCCGGTCGCCTTAACCACCGGTAAGGCATGCTGTGCCGAACTCCATCGCCGCCCGTCGAAGGGGACCAGGATGCAGTTCGGCCGCTACTACGAGGAGTTCGAGGTCGGCGCGGTCTACCGGCACTGGCCGGGCAAGACCGTCACCGAGTACGACGACCACCTCTTCTGCCTGCTCACCATGAACCACCACCCGCTGCACATGGACGCGCACTACGCCGAGACGGCCAGCCAGTTCAAGCGCAACGTCGTGGTCGGCAACTACATCTACTCGCTGCTGCTCGGCATGTCCGTGCCGGACGTCAGCGGCAAGGCGATCGCCAACCTGGAGGTCGAGTCGCTGCGGCACGTGGCGCCCACCTTCCACGGCGACACCATCTACGGCGAGACCACCGTGCTGGACAAGCGGGAGTCCGGCTCCAAGCCCGACCGGGGCGTGGTGTCGGTGGAGACCCGCGGCTACAACCAGGACGGCACCATGGTCTGCGTCTTCCGCCGCAAGGTCATGGTCCCCAAGCGGGAGTACGCGGCCAGCGCCGTCCCCGACGGCGTGGACCCGGAACGGCCCAGCTTCCCCACGCCCCGCTGAACGCGCGGCGTGTCGACGCCGCAGGATCAGGGCTCCTTCCCTCGGGTAGGGGTCCTATTTCCGTTTCGAGGCATATGCTGGCGCCGGAGGTTCCGATGAGCCACTCCGTCGCCGGAGAGCCGCCCTCTGCCGGCCGCCGAGCCGCACCCTTGACCACCGCCGTCTACTCCGCCGCCGAGTGGGACCTGCTCACCAGCCTGCCCGGTCGGGTCCTCGTGGCCGCCGCCGCGCCCGGCCCGGGTCGTCCCGAGCGGGGTGTCCTGGCGAACCTCGCCGGCCTGGACGCGGTGGCCGCCGGCCGGGCGTCCGACAGCGACCTCGTCCGTGCCGTCGTCGCCGCGATCTACGCCCGCCACGACGGCACCCCGCAGCCCGCCGAGCGGCTCACCGATCTGGTGGACCTGCTGGCCGCCTGCCGCGCGGCGGTCCGGGTCATGCGCCGGCGCGCCGATCCCGCCGACTCGGCCGCGTACCGCCAGTGGGTGCAGTCGGTCGCGGCCCGGGTCTGCCGGTCGGCGCCCGGCCCGCCGGGACAACCGGCCAGCCCGGCCGACCGCCGTTTCCTCGACCGGCTCGGCGGCGCGCTCGGGTTGGGCTGAGATCGGCGGGGTGTCGCGGCGGGCGCCGAGCTGGTCCGTACCCTCTGATGACCGTGACCGACGACCAGCTTGAGGTGGGTGTGGGCCCCTGGCCGGGCGACCCGCCGGACGACCCGCGCTACGACCCGCAGTTGCTCGCCGAGGGCGACCGGCGCAACGTGGTCGACCGCTACCGCTACTGGCGGCACGAGGCGATCGTCGCCGACCTGGACCGGCACCGGCACGGCTTCCACGTCGCCATCGAGAACTGGCAGCACGACTTCAACATCGGCACGGTGGTCCGTAACGCCAACGCGTTCAACGCCGCCGAGGTGCACATCGTCGGACGTCGACGGTGGAACCGGCGCGGCGCCATGGTGACCGATCGCTACCAGCACGTCCGTCACCACGAGACGATCGAGGAGTTCGTCGCCTGGGCGGCCGGGCGGCGGCTGCCGGTGTTCGGCATCGACAACCTGCCCGGTTCGGTTCCGCTGGAGACCGGCACCCTGCCGCGGGACTGCGTGCTGCTGTTCGGTCAGGAGGGGCCGGGTCTGTCCGAACCGGCGCGCGTCGCGTGCGACCAGCTCTACTCCATCGCGCAGTACGGCTCCACGAGGTCGATCAATGCGGGTGTGGCCAGCGGGATCGCCATGCACGCGTGGATCCGTACGCATGCCGGGCCGCCGCCGGACTGACCCTTCCGGGCGCCGAATCGGACGGTCCGGCTTGACGTGTCGGCGGATCGGGGTGACGGTGGGGATGTGAGTGTCGCGGTGAGTTGTCCGAGATGCGGGGGCCCGGTACGGGCGCCGGATCTGATGCACACCGAGTCGAGATGCCTGGGCTGCGGGCCCGTCCCGCCGCTGCATGTGCCCGAGCACATCGGAGCGGAGATCGTGGCGAGTGTGGTCGATCGCATCACCGCGACCACGGATCCGCCGGTGACGCCGCTCTGGTGCCCGTGGCCGCTGCCGCCCGGCTGGACTCTCGCCGGCGTGGCGTACGCGGGGGACGAGCGGACCGGTGTGCGGGCGACCGCCGTGGCCTGCGCGGGCCCGGCGCCGCTCGGCGGTGGTCCGGCCGACCTGGTCTTCGTGGCCGAGGAGCCGGGCGTGGGCCTCGGTACGCGACTCGCCGGCCTGTCCGGCCCGGACCCGGGACCGCAACTGGTCGACGCGCTGACCGACCCCGGACCGGGTCATCCGGAGCACGTCGGGCAGGCCAGGATCAAGGTCGGCGGGCATCCGACTCCACTGTGGGTGGTGAATTCACCCACGGATCGAAGCGCGTACGCCGGCGAGGCTCGGGGAATGTGGCTGCATGCGATAGCCTGGCCGGCGAGTGCGGGACACCTGCTCGCGGAAGATGTCGTGCTTCACGACCTGACCGAGTGGACTCCACCCGAGCTCGTGTACGGCGCACCATCTCCGTACCTATCAGGTAGGGCTTGACAACCCTCCCGGATTGACGGAGAACGGACGCAGATCTTCACTGTACGACACCACACTGATACTCTGGGTGCCGCTGCGGTAATGGGACCCGGCGCCGCGCGAGAGGATGGCCCGCCATGGTCAAGAAGGTCCTCACCTGGGCCGGAATCGCATTCTTGATCTTCTTCGTTGCCTACCGGCCAAACTCTGCGGCGGATGTGTTCAAGTCGCTCGGCGGTGGCATCGTGGATATCGCCCAGGGATTCGGCGACTTCTTCACCAGCCTCGTCGCCTAGCCGTCGATGGGTAGCCCCTCCGGTCCACCCTTCGACCCGGACGACCCCGACCGGGAACGTCGCGAGCGTGACACCGAGCCGATACCGCGGATCGGGCCCGATGACGGCCCGGGCTACGGTGCCGGCCCCGGCCTGTCCGACGGTCCGTCCCTATCGGACGACGTCGGCTACGGCGACGGGCCCGGCTATGCCGGTGAGGGTCGCTCCGGTCGGGCCTGGATCCGTGATCCGGAGGCCAGCTACCAGCCTCCACAGATCTCCGAGGACGAGCTGGCCGGGTTGCGCGCCGACGCGACCGGGGCAACCCCTCGGCGGGTGTTGCCCCTGGAAGACGAGCCCAGCTCGCTGGTCGCCCGTTACCTCTTCCCCACCGAGCGCTACCGGGGCGAGTGGAAGCGGCACTGGATCCACCTCACCAACCCGCTGCTGATCGGCATCGGGGCGACGTTCGTGCTCGGCTACCTGTCCGGCTTTCTCGCCGGTAACGACGTGGGTGCGTTGACGACCATCGCCGTGCTGCTGTGGTTCGCGGTGATGGGCTGGGTGGCCTGGAAGGTCGCCGACTGGTGGTATGACCGTTTCATCCTGACGAACAAGCGGGTCATGGTGGTCAACGGCATCGTCACCCGCAAGGTCGCCATGATGCCGCTGGTCCGGGTCACCGACATGAAGTACGAGCAGACGCCGACCGGTCGGGCGCTCAACTACGGCACGTTCGTGTTGGAGTCCGCCGGCCAGGAGCAGGCCCTGCGGGAGATCAAGAACCTGCCCAACCCGAACGAGCTCTACCTGCGTGTGGTGGAAGAGATGTACGAGCCGCAGGCGGTGGAGGCCCGGCTGGGCAAGGAGGCCGACGAGGCCAAGGCCGACGACGGGGCGTGAAAGTTTTCGTCCGAACATCGGAGCAAGTGCGCACCTTTCGTCATGGACCAGGCGGCCCCTGACGTGGCACTCTGCCAGAACGGCAGGGTGGCGGGGGAGGTGAGCGGTGGCGAGCAGGGACTCGTTGGAGGAGGAGTTTCGCGAGTTCGTCGCGGCTCGTTCACCCGCGCTGCTGCGCACCGCGTACCTGCTCGCGGGTGACTGGGCCACGGCCGAGGACCTGCTCCAGACGGCGCTCACCAAGACGTACCTGGCGTGGAAGCGGCTCGGTGGGATCGAGGCGGTCGAACCGTACGCCCGACGGGTGATGGTCAACACGTCGACGAGTTGGTGGCGGCGACGCTGGCACGGTGAGCGCCCCACGGAGGTGCTGCCCGAGCGGGCCGGTGTCGACGAGATCGAGCAACAACTCGACCGCGACCTGCTCTGGCGGCATCTGCGGGAGCTGCCCACCCGGCAGCGGGCGGTGCTGGTGCTGCGCTACTACGAGGACATGTCCGAGGCGCAAACCGCCGCGATGTTGGACATTTCGCCGGGCACGGTGAAGAGCCAGGCGTCCCGGGCGCTTTCCACCCTGCGCCGGCGGTTGGGCTCCGCCGTGCCGGAACTGGCCGCCGATACAGCCACCCCGGGCCGGGCGGCCACCGCCGGCACCGCTCGCACCGGCGGCGCGGGCTCCCCGACCAGGCGGACGCCGGCCGGCACGACGCCCCGACCCCG
>NZ_WBKR01000041.1 GCF_008868155.1 Micromonospora sp. ALFpr18c | reverse complement strand
TGCGCGCTGGCGGTGAGCACCGACCACCCGGCGGGCAGCGGCACCCGGCCGACCGACTGCGCCGCGTCGACGTACAGCGGCACCCCGGCGTCGGCGCAGGCCGCGGCCGCCTCGGCGACCGGTTGCACGGTGCCCACCTCGTGGCTGGCGCTGATCAGCGCCGCCAACCCGACCCCGGGGGCGCGTACCGCGTCCGACCAGGCGGTCAGGTCCAGCCGGCCCAGCCGGTCCACCGGCACCGCGTGCGCGACGCCGCCAGCCCCGACGTGCCGCTGCGCGGCGTGCAGGACGGCGGAGTGCTCGATCGCCGAGTGCACCAGCGTCGACCCGATCCGGTGCCGCCCGGCCAGGCCACCGAGCACCGCGCCGTGCGCGGCGGTCGTACCACTGGGGGTGAAGGACAGCTCGTCGGCGCGGACGCCGAGCGTCTGCGCGGTGGCCTCGCGGGCGGCGTCGAGAAGTTGCCGGGCGCGGCGGGCCTGGGTGTAGAGCTTGCCGGGGTCGGCCCAGCCGTCCTCCAGGGCGGCCAGCAGCGCCTGCCGGGCGACCGGATGTGTCGGCGCGGCGGTCGCCGCGTCGAAATAGACCGGGGAAGCGCTCACAGATCAGTACGGTATCGCGGCGGTATGCCCAGGATCCCCCCGATGGGGGCGGACAGTGACCCCACCACGGCCGAGCCCGTCATGGTCGAGTAATCTGCGACCGTCGGTGACGCCTTTGTCGTGGGTGCCGAGGAAAGACGCACCGCGGCGCGCTAGGGAGGCAGGACCAGGTGGTCGCAAGGAGTTCGGAGGTACGGCCGTCGGCCGTACGGCACAGCGCTTCCCAGGGGGCCGGTGGACGCCGGCGGCGCGGTGCTGGTCGGCTGGCCGGGCTCGGTCTCGGCGGCGTGGCGCTGCTGGTCCTGCTCACGGGCTGTGACGTCGGCGCGACGTTCGACGGCTTCGGTTGGCCGCAGGGGGGCATCTCGGCGGAGTCCCGGCGGATGTACGACCTGTGGATCGCCTCCTGCATCGCCGCCCTCGCGGTCGGCGTCTTCGTGTGGGGCCTGATCTTCTGGTGCGTCGTGCGCTACCGCAAGCGTGGCAACGCGCTGCCGGTGCAGACCCGCTACAACATGCCGATGGAGTTCCTCTACACCATCGCGCCGATCCTGATCGTCTCGGTGCTCTTCTACTACACCGCGATCGTGCAGACCGACGTCGACAAGCTGTCGAAGAACCCCGACGTCACGGTCGAGGTCGTCGCGTTCAAGTGGAACTGGCAGTTCAACTACCGCGACGGGCAGGGCACGGAGGCCCGCACCACCGCGTCGACGCTCGGCACCAGTGAGGTCATCCCGGTGCTGGTGCTGCCGACCAACCGGTCGATCCGGTTCGAGGAGACCAGCCGCGACGTCATCCACTCCTTCTGGGTGCCGGAGCTGCTCTTCAAGCGCGACGTCATGCCGGGCAAGATCCGCAACGTGTTCGAGGTCTCCAGCCTGGAGGCCGAGGGCGCCTACGTCGGGCGGTGCGCCGAGCTGTGCGGCAGCTACCACGCGTTCATGAACTTCGAGCTGCGGGTGGTCTCGCCGGAGAAGTACGACCAGTTCCTGGCGGCGAAGCAGAGCGGCAAGTCCACCCAGGACGCGCTGACCGCGATCGGTGAGCAGCCGTACGCGCAGACCACGCAGCCGTTCGACACCCGGCGGACGCAGGACAACTTCAACCCGGACGACGTTCCGGCCCGCACGGGAAGCTGAGGCAGCCGCATGAAGACCGAGTGGCGTATCTTCCTGATCATCGCCGGGTTCCTCTTCGGTGCCACCATCCTGTACGGCGCCTGGACGCACGGTGAGTCCGGCAACGTCGAGTGGGTGGGCACCGTCGCCCTGCTGCTGTCGTTCCTGCTCTGCTCGATGTGTGGTGGCTTCTTCTGGTTCGTGTCCCGCCGGATCGACCTGCGTCCGGAGGATCGTCCGGACGCCGAGATCGCCGACGGCGCGGGTGAGATCGGCTTCTTCAGCCCGGGCAGCTACTGGCCGTTCGGCCTGGCGCTGGCCGCCGCGGTCGCCGCGCTGGGCATGGTGTTCTGGCAGTTCTGGCTGATCGGCGCCGGCCTGTTGGCGGTCGTCTTCGCCGCCTGCGGGCTGCTGTTCGAGTACTACACCGGCACCCGGCGCACCGCCGAGCACTGATCCACCCGGTCGCCGCCGCGACCGACCCGTACCGCCGCGAAGGCCCGTTTCCCGATGGGGAGCGGGCCTTCGTCATGGGTGACCGGCGCGAGGGCCGTTCAGGCGGCGCGGCGCCGGGTGGGCTGACGGCGTCGGTGGTCGGCCAGCCGGGTGACCCGGAAGGCGAACGTGGCGATCACCACGGCGGTGCCGCAGCCGGTGCAGATCAGCTCGGGGCAGTCGGCGCCGTGGCCGTCGACGCAGGGCGGCGTCTCGAACGGCGCCACGCCCGCACAGACGTCGCAGTGGAGCTCGCGGTGCGACACGGGTGTCTCCTCATCACTACGGGCGACCCGCCCCCGAGGATGCGACAGCCGCGCACAGACGGGAACGGAGAACTACTCGGCTGTACTTTCCCACCCGGGTCCGACAATTTCCGTGCGTGATCCACTGGACATCCTGGAACTCGGGGTGTCCGGGGCTGGTGGAGACCGCGGATCCGGGATCCCAAGCGCCGGGTCGGGACCGGCGGCGGGGTCCGGTCAGGCGGTGGTGGCGGTCTCGATCCAGCGGTCGAGGGTCGCGGCAGCCGCGCCGGAGTCGAGCGACTCGGCGGCGCGGTCCAGGCCGGCGCGCAGCGCCTCGGTCAGGTCACCGTCCAGCGGGCCCTGGGTGGCCAGCGCCGCCGCCGCGTTGACCAGCACCGCGTCCCGGACCGGACCCGTCTCGCCGGCCAGCAGGCGGCGGGCCACGCCCGCGTTGTAGGCGGCGTCACCGCCGCGCAGGTCGGCGAGGGTGGAGCGGGGTACCCCCAGGTCCGTCGCGTCCAGCACGGCCGCACGTACGGTGCCGCCCTGAGCCGCCCAGACCCGGGTCGGCGCGGCGGTGGTGAACTCGTCCAGCCCGTCCTCACCGCGCATCACCAGCACCGAGTCACCCCGGGCGGCGAACACGCCGGCCATCACCGGTGCCATCCGCGAGTCGAAGCACCCCACGGCGCCGGCACGGGGGCGCGCCGGGTTGGTCAGCGGGCCGAGGAAGTTGAAGACGGTGGGTACGCCCAGCTCCCGGCGGACCGGCCCGGTGTGGCGCATCCCGGGGTGGAACCGGGCCGCGAAGCAGAACCCGATGCCGGCCTCGGTGACGCAGCGGACGATCGCGTCCGGGTCGAGGTCGAGCGGCACGCCGAGGAACTCCAGCAGGTCGGCGGTGCCGCAGGAGGACGACGCCGCCCGGTTGCCGTGCTTGACGACCCGGACGCCGGCGCCCGCCACGACCAGCGCGGCCATGGTGGAGATGTTGACCGTGTGGGCGAGGTCACCGCCCGTGCCCACCACGTCCAGGGCGGTGGAGCGCAGCTCGTCGGGGAGGTCGACCGGGACGGCCCTGCTGAGCATCGTCTCGACCAGCCCGGCCAGCTCGGCCGAGGTCTCACCCTTGGCGCGCAGCGCCACGGCGAAGCCGGCGACCTGTGCGGCGCCCGCCGAGCCGGCCATGATCTCGCCCATCGCCCAGGCGGTGTCGGCGGTGGACAGCTCCTCGCCGCGCAGCAGCGAGTTGAGCAGGTGCGGCCAGGTCCGATCGCCCATGGCGGGCCTCCCGAGCGTACGAAGTGCGGGTGGGCTGGAACCGGCGCCGACTCGTCCGACGCCGTGGCGGTGCCGGAGAGCGGGGGACGTCAGGCGGGTGCGTGCGTCCGCAGCAGCTCGGCCACCGTGCCTCCGGTGGTCACCGGGTCGAGCGGGTGCACCAGCGTCGCGTCGACCTCGGCGTACGCGGCGAGCCATCGGTCGGCGGCGCGGGCGATCACCAGGCAGGTCGGCGGAGCGTCGTCCCGGTCGTCCTTGATCTGCCGGGCGATGCCCATGCCCCCACCGGGGCTGGCCTCACCGTCGAGCAGCAGCAGGTCGATCTCGTAGTCGTCGACCAGGCGGATCGTCTCGGCGTACGTCGACGCGTCGACGAACTCGATCTGCAGGCCGGGCGCGGGCCGGGTGCCGACGGCGAGCCGCATCCGGTCACGGACCTGCGGGTCGTCGCTGTAGAGCAAGACGGTGCACAGACGATCGCTCATGGCTGAACAGGCTCCCACCTCGTAGCTGCCCGCCGATCGTACCGGTCGACGTGACGTAGCCGACATCCCGCCCGACACCGGCCCTGGGGCGTACCGTCTGCGCAGCTCAGGCGGGCGCGGCGTCGGCGGCGCGTTCGCGGGCCTCCTGGCGGTCCAGTTCGCGGTCGACCCGGCGGGCCTCCCGCTCGGACTGCTTGACCCACTGCACCACCAGCACGGCGAGCATGGTGACGCTGACGAACTCGCCGCCGGCCCACAGGATGCCGCCGGCGAGCACCTGGTCGGCCTTCGGGTCGGCCCAGCCGAGGTTGAGCGACGGGTACCAGTCGCCGCCGAAGAGTGTGGTGCTCTGCATGATGGTGAGCCCGAGCACGGTGTGGAACGGCACAGAGAGCAGCATCAGCAGCGCCCGCGCCGGGTACGGCCAGCGGCCGGGCAGCGGGTCGAGACCGAGCAGCGGCCAGAAGAACACGCAGCCGGTCATGATGAAGTGCGCGTGCACCAGCTCGTGTGCCCAGGCGTGCTCCAGGGTGAAGCGGTACAGGTCACTGAAGTACAGCGCGAACGGGTTGACCACGAAGATGGCGAACGCCACCAGGGGGAAGCTGTACACCCGGGCGACGCGGCTGTGCACGATCGCCAGCAGGCGCTTGCGTGGCCCGACCGGCAGGGTGCGCAGGGCCAGCGTCATCGGCGCGCCCAGCGCCAGGAAGATCGGCGACACCATGGACAGCACCATGTGCTGGATCATGTGCACCGACAGCAGCGTGGTGTCGTACGCGTGCAGACCGCTGAGCGTGACGAGCGCGATGCCGCCGAGGCCGGGACCGAGGAAGAAGACGGTCCGGGCGACCGGCCAGCGGTCGCCGCGCAGGCGCAGCCGGTGCACCCCGTAGAGGTAGAGGCCGGCGGCGAGCACCAGCCCGAGGGCCAGCCAGCTGTCCAGCCGGGTCTCGGTCAACACCGCGCCGATGGTGAACGGCGGCGGGGCCGAGGTGGCGGCGAGGATCGGATCGACGTGCAGCACGCTTTTCAGGCTAGGCCAGGCGAACCGGACCTTGACGCCCGGGCCACGGAAGGCGCAGGTTTGCCACCCCGCTGATCGCCGGCCCCGGTCAGGGGCAATAATGACGGCGTGACTGCGGCCCCAGCCATTGACAAGAGCCGGATCCACTCTCTGACCCGACCGAACATGGTCAGCGTCGGGACGATCGTGTGGCTCTCCAGCGAACTCATGTTCTTCGCGGCGCTGTTCGCGATGTACTTCTCGATCCGCGCGGCTGCGCCGGAGCAGTGGGAGAAGCACACCGAGGCGCTGAACATCCCGTACGCGACCACCTTCACGGTGATCCTGGTGCTGTCCTCGGTGACCTGCCAGCTCGGCGTCTTCGCGGCGGAGAAGGGTGACGTGCACGCGCTGCGGCGCTGGTTCACCGTCACCTTCGTGATGGGCCTGATCTTCGTGCTCGGCCAGCTGAACGAGTACCGGCACCTGGTCGCCGACGGCGTCAAGATCAACGAAGACGGTTACGGGTCGATGTTCTACCTGACCACCGGGTTCCACGGCCTGCACGTGACCGGCGGTCTGATCGCCTTCATCATCTTCATGGTCCGTACGACCATGGGCCGGTTCACTCCGGCGCAGGCGACCTCGGCGATCGTCGTGTCGTACTACTGGCACTTCGTCGACGTCGTGTGGATCGGGCTGTACGCCATGATCTACTGGCTTCAGTGATCTTGCGCGTCACATTCCGCACTGCTGCTCCGTCCCCTGAGACAGGTCCAACCGGTTAAGGACACCGCTCATGACTTCTGACAACGACCGCCGACGCGGTCTGCTCGCGCGGTTGCGCGGGCGGCCCGCCGTGCGCAGCAGGGGCCGCCGCCGCCTGGGCGCAGCGGTCCGGCTGATCGCCGCGCTGATGCTCGCCGGCGGTGCCTACACCGTCTTCGCCCCCGGTGCGCAGGCGCAGGACAACCCGCCGCTGACCGGCGCCGCCGCCGAGGGCAAGGCGCTGTTCGACGTGAGCTGTGTGACCTGTCACGGACGCAACGCCCAAGGCGTCGAGGGTCGCGGACCGAGCCTGATCGGCGTCGGCGCGGCCTCGGTCGAGTTCCAGGTCAGCTCCGGCCGGATGCCGCTGGCCCGCCAGGAGGCCCAGGCGCACCGCAAGCCCCCCGTCTTCACCGACGAGCAGACCCGCCAGCTGGCTGAGTACATCCAAGAACTCGGCGGCGGCCCGGTCGTGCCCGAGGGTGACGCAATCCGCGACGGCGGCAACGTCGCGGCCGGCGGTGAGCTGTTCCGGGTCAACTGCGTGCAATGCCACGGCTTCGGCGCCGGCGGCGGCGCGCTCTCCTCGGGCAAGTTCGCCCCGAGCCTGCACCCGGCGACCGACCGGCAGATCTACGCGGCGATGCTAAGTGGCCCGCAGAACATGCCGGTGTTCGGCGACAACCAGATCACGCCGGAGCAGAAGGCCGACATCATCGCGTACATCCAGGAGACGCTGAAGCACGACCAGGACCCGGGTGGGTTCAACCTCGGTCGGTACGGGCCGTCCACCGAGGGCCTGGCGATCTTCCTGGTTGGCATCGTGGCGCTCGTCTTCGCCAGCCTGTGGATCGCGGGTAAGTCGTGACCGAGCGGATCTTCAGTTTCAGTGCCGTGGTGCCGCTCGGCGCCACCCGTAGCGAGGTGACGGCATGAGCACGCACACCGAGCACCAGGCCCCGCAGGGCCGGGAGCCGCTCGACGTGAACGACCCCACGCTGACCCGGTTCGACATCGTCCGTGAAGGCGCACGCCGGGACGACATCGAGATCGTGCACTACGAGCCGCAGGTGCTGCCCGGCACCAAGGCCGAGCGCCGGCTCACCCGGGTCGTGGCCGGGTTCTTCCTGATCACCGGCCTGGCGGCGACCGCCTTCCTGGCGATCTACATCTGGTGGCCGTGGCAGTACGAGCCGGGCCGTGGCGGCGACAAGTTCTACACCCCGCTGCTCGGCGCGACCCTCGGCGTGGCCCTGCTGGCCGTCGGCTTCGGCATCCTGACCTGGGGCAAGAAGTTGCTGCCCAAGGAGGTCTCGATCCAGGACCGGCACGAGGGCGTGGTGGACGCCGAGGGGCGCACCATCACCGGTCAGACCATGCTCTACCTGGCCGACGAACTCGGTGTGAAGCGCCGCCCGCTGCTCGGCATCTCGCTGCTGGCCGGCCTCGCGCCGGTCGCCGCGGTCGCCGCGGCGCCCCTGGTCGGCGGTCTGATCTCCCAGCCACACAAGAACAACCAGATGTTCACCACCGGGTTCGGCGCCGCCGAGGGTGGTGAGCGGATCCGCCTGGTCCGCGAGGACGGTCGCCCGATCCGCCCGGCGGACGTCAGCGCCGGTGGTCAGATCACCGTCTTCCCCGGCATCGAGGAGGGCGTGAGCAACAAGCACGCCGACTCGCCGACGCTCCTGATCCACCTGCGCAGCAGCGACGCGGAGCAGTCACGCCGGGCCAACGAGCGGATCGGCCACGGCGACTACATGTGGGGCGACTATGCGGCGTTCTCCAAGATCTGCACGCACGCCGGCTGCCCGGCCAGCCTGTACGAGCAGCAGACCAACCGGCTGCTCTGCCCGTGCCACCAGTCCCAGTTCCTGATCACCGACAACGCCCGGCCCGTCTTCGGCCCCGCCAGCCGGCGGCTGCCGCAGCTGCCGATCGAGGTGGACTCCGAGGGCTTCTTCGTGGCGAAGTCCGACTACACCGAGACCGTCGGGCCTGATTTCTGGGAGCGGCCATGAAGCGTCGAAAGTTTGACCTTGCGGCGACGCCGGGCAAGGCCGCGGTGGGAGTGGACGACCGCTTCCAGGTGGCCACGCCGCTGCGCAAGCTGCTGAACAAGGTCTTCCCGGACCACTGGTCCTTCCTGCTCGGCGAGATCGCGCTGTTCTCGTTCGTCGTGCTGCTGCTGACCGGTGTGTTCCTCACCTTCTTCTTCGAGCCGGCGATGACCGAGGTGGTCTACGACGGCAGCTACGCGCCGTTGCAGGGCACCCCGATGTCCGCCGCGTACGCGTCCAGCCTGGACCTGTCGTTCGACGTCCGCGGCGGTCTGGTGATGCGGCAGATGCACCACTGGTCTGCGCTGCTGTTCATGGCCGCGATCGTCGTGCACATGCTGCGGGTCTTCTTCACCGGCGCGTTCCGCAAGCCGCGGGAGACCAACTGGATCATCGGCTCGCTGCTGTTCTGGGTCGGCTTCCTGGCCGGCTTCACCGGCTACTCGCTGCCCGACGACGGCCTGTCCGGCACCGGCCTGCGGATCGCCTCGGCGATCATGCTGTCCATCCCGGTGATCGGCTCCTGGGTCACCTCGTCGGTCTTCGGCGGCGAGTTCCCGGGCACCATCATCATCAGCCGGTTCTTCATCGCCCACGTGCTGCTCATCCCGGGTCTGCTGGTCGCGCTGATCAGCGTCCACCTGGGTCTGGTCTTCAAGCAGAAGCACACCCAGTGGCCCGGCCCCGGCCGGACCAACGGCAACGTGGTCGGCGAGCGGATGTTCCCGCGGTACGCGCTGAAGCAGGGCGGCTTCTTCATGGTCGTCTTCGGCGTCATCGCGCTGCTGGGCGGTCTGTTCCAGATCAACCCGATCTGGCTGTTCGGCCCGTACGAGGCGTGGGTGGTCTCGGCCGCCAGCCAGCCCGACTGGTACGTCATGTTCCTCGACGGCTCGACCCGACTCATGCCGGCCTGGCAGATCAACATCCCGATCGGCGACGGGTACGTCATTCCGCCGCTGTTCTGGCCGACTGTCGTGCTCCCCGGCATCCTGGTCGGCCTGTCGACGATGTACCCGTTCCTGGAGGCCCGCCACCTCAAGGACCGCAAGAGCCACAACCTGCTCCAGCGGCCCCGTGACGTTCCGGCCCGGACCGCCGTCGGCGCCATGGCCGTCGCGTTCTACGTCGTTCTGACGCTCTCCGGCGCCAACGACGTGATCGCGGACAAGTTCCAGATCAGCCTGAACGCGATGACCTGGGCGGGCCGGATCGGCCTGCTGGTGGTCCCGCCGCTGGCGTACTACGTCACCTACCGGCTCTGCCTGGGTCTGCAGCAGCACGACCGGGAGGTGCTCGCGCACGGCGTCGAGACCGGCATCATCCGGCGCCTGCCGGATGGCCGGTTCGTCGAGGTGCACCAGCCGCTCAGCGCGTCCAACGGGCACGCGGACGGCCACGGCCAGCTGGAGTACGTCGGCTGGGTGGTGCCCAAGAAGATGAACCGGCTCGGTGCCCTCGGCCCGGCCATCCGGGGCTTCTTCTACCCGATCGAGAAGCCGGTCGAGGCGCCGGTCTCGCCGGGGCACCCGCCCGTCGAGGCCCGACCCGAGCGCGAGGAGATCGGCAGCGGCGAGAGCCGCCGCTGACCGCCCGATCGCAACCGTTACGGGGCGCCCGCCGGATTTCCGGCGGGCGCCCCGTCGTATCCGTATCCACCGCCCATCCGGCCAGGAGTCGGACGGCCACGGCGGGACCGGCCGACCCGCGCGAGGAGGGGATCGCAGGAATAACCCCGGTGAGCCGGGTATCCGTGCGGTCCAACGTCTCAAGGGGGGGAACATGTTGGGTATCAAACGCCTCGGCCTGTTGGCCGCGCTGGTACTGGTCGGCGTTGCGCCGGCCGCGGCCGCGCAGGCCGCGGCACAGCCGTCGACGCAGGACACCCAGTATCTGCAGGCGGTGCACCAGGTGAACCTGTTCGAGATCACCGCAGGTGACCTGGCCCAGCAGAAGGGTCAGAACCAGGGGGTCAAGGACCTGGGCGCGATGTTCAAGACCGACCACACCCAGCTGGACCAGACGGTGCAGCAGACCGCGTCGCAGCTCAACGTGGAACTGCCGAACGAGCCCAGCGCCGATCAGCAGGCGGTCATCGACAAGCTGAACAACGCCAGCGGCGCGGAGTTCGACCGGCTCTGGGTGACCAGTGAGCTGGCCGGTCACGTCCAGGCCATCCAGGCCACCCAGACGGAGATCTCGCAGGGCTCCGAGCAGTCGGTGGTCCAGTTGGCCCAGACCGCCCTGCCGACGCTCCAGGCGCACTACGACGAGCTGGTGCAGCTCGCCAACCAGCTCGGTATCCCGGTCCCGCAGGCCAGCGCCAGCGGTACGCCCAGCCCGGGTGGCACCGAGTCGCCGGCTCCGGGCGGCAGCACCGAGTCCCCGGCTCCGGGCGGCACCACCGAGTCGCCGGCTCCGGGCGGTGGCTCCACCGAGGTGCCGGCTCCCAGCGAGAGCTGACCCAGCGGCAGCAGACGGCCGGTCCACCCGCGCGGGTGGACCGGCCGCTGTGCGTCCGAGGCCGGGCGGCGGGTCAGTCGGCGCTCGCGAGGCCGATCGCGAACGCCTCCTCCAGGTCGAGCTGCGAGTACGCCCGGAAGGCGATGTGCGACTCGGTGTTCAGGACGCCGGGGACCTTGGAGATGCTGCCGGCGATGACCTGGGCGATCTGGTCGAACTCGCGGACCCGGACGATGGCGATGAGATCGACGTGCCCGGCCACCGAGTAGACCTCGCTGACGCCGGGGAGGTTGGCCAGGGTTTCCGCCACCTCGGGAATCGCGTCGGTGGCGCAGTCGATCAGCACGATCGCGGTGATCACGGGGCATTTCTCCGTTCGTCGGCGTCGTCGCCCATGCTAGATGTTTCCGGCCGGACCCGGAGGGGGAGCCGCCGCGGCTGCACCGTGCGCGGCGGCGGGCACGGTACAGCCGTCCCCGAACCGGATCACGTCGTGCAGACGTTCCCCGGCGCGTACGACCGCCCCCGGCCACACCACGGTGCGGCGTATCTCGCCGTCGACCCGCGCACCGGCGCCGACCACCGACTCCACGCAGCGGCCGGTCACCGTCGCGGACGGGTCGACCAGTGCCCCGCCGGCCGCCGCGTGCAGATTGGCCGCCAGGTAGTCGGCCGGGGTGCCGGTGTCGTAGAAAGTGCCCGGGTACGGCACCACCTCCAGGTCGCCGGCAGCCTCGGCGGGCCGCCAGAGGGCGCGTACCAGGTCCGAGAAGACCACCGGCAGGTCACGGACCAGTCGCCAGGGCAGCAGCGAGAAGCCGGTGAAGCAGTGCCCGTCGAAGGTCCCCGGCGCCGTCGGGTCCTCGGCGGGCTGGCCGAGCAGGCGCACGGTGTGCCCGTCCCAGCCGTCCAGCAGGGCGGCGACGTCGGGGCCGGGGGGAGTCGACGGGTCGGCGAGGTACGCGTCGGCGTTGCCGACCAGCACCGGCCGGCCGTCGATCCAGTCCCGCAGGTTGGCCACCCCGCCCGCGGTGCCCAGCGGGTCGCCGGGCTCCACCGACAGGTGTGCGCGGTCGCCGACGTGGTTGACCACCTGGTCGGCGAGGTAGCACGCGTTCACCGCGACGTGCCCGGGACCGGCCAGGCCGAGCCCGGCCAGCCGGGCCAGCGCCCGGTCCAGCAGCGGCACGTTGCCCACCGGGCACAGCGCCTTGGGAACCCGCTCGGTGAGCGGGCGCAGTCGGGTGCCCTCGCCGGCGGCGAGCACCACCGCGCACACCCGGGCCGGTACGCCGGCCGTCGCGGTCACGGCAGAGTGTCGGGCACCGGTGGCGGGAACTGCCCGGCCAGCGGCCCGATGTCGTAGTAGGCGAGCAGCCGGGCGGTCGGCCAGGTCAGCTTGGGCAGGTCGTCCAGCGGATGCCAGGCAGCCTCGAAGACCTCCGCGCCGTCCACCACCAGCTCGGTGTCGGACGCCGGCACCTCCGTCTCGAAGACCACGTCCACCCAGCCCTTGGCGTGCACGATCGCGTTCGGGACGGCGGGGCGCAGCCGGGACGGGGGGAGCCGGATGCCGGACTCCTCGAACAGCTCCCGGGCCGCGCCCGCCACCGGCGCCTCACCCCGGTCGAGCAGGCCGGCGGGCAGCGACCACCCCTTGCCGGGCGGCTGGCGCAGCATCAACAACCGGCCCGCACCCGTCGCCTCGGAGTCGCGGACCAGGGTGACCGCACCGACGATGTACTTGGGCACGGCCAGCTTGACCAGACGCCGGCGTACCGGCAGGGGCAGCCGGTAGAAGGCCTGGTAGAAGATGGCCCGACCGGTGGCGCGGTAGCGGGGGATCATGATTCCAGGCTAGTGGTCACGAATGTCCCTCGGACGCGCTGGGGCCGCCCAGGTCACTGTCGATGGTCGACCAGGTCGATGAGCTGGCGTACCACGGTGTCCGGTTCGATCACCCGGTCGAAGACCGCGACGAGCAGGGTCTCCAGGTCGGGGTAGCCCAACTCCTCGGAGAGGCGCAGCAGCGGCAGGTCACTGGCGAGGCCCCGGTTGTGTTGACGCAGGGCGAGCCCGATGGTGGCCCGGCCGAGGCGCACCTTGTCGCTGATCGTGATGCCCGGCTCGGTGTGCTCGGCGAACCAGCGGTTGATCTGCATCTGCGCGTGCGGTGACTTGACGAAGCTCAGCCACTCCCGGCGCGGCCCACGCGGTGCCACACCCGCCTCGAAGCCGTTGTCGCCGTCGCTCTCGGTGAAGATCTCCACCACGTCGCCCTCGTCCAGCTCCGAGCTCAGTGGCGCCAACCGGCCGTTGATCCGCGCGGCGAGACAGTGGTCGCCGCGCTCGTTGCCCAACTCGTAGGCGAGGTCGACGGGCGTGGCGCCGGCCGGCAGCACGACCTGCCGTCCGTCGGCGAAGACCTGGATCTGACCCTCGGCGAGGTCGCAGCGCAGCGACTCCAGGAACTGTGCCGGGTCGGCGGCGTCCGGCTCCCAGTCGAGCACCCGGCGCAGCCAGTCCAGCTGCTCGGCGCGGGCCGTCGCGCTGCCGCTGCCCGAGCTGGGGAAGCGGAAGTCGGCGGCGATGCCGTACTCGGCGGACCGGTGCATCTCCTCGGTGCGGATCAGCACCTCCACCGTGCGGTCCTGCGGGCCGCAGACGCTGGTGTGCAACGACCGGTAGAGGTTGTTCTTCGGTGAGGCGATGAAGTCCTTGAAACGGCCGGCGACGGGACGCCACGTGCCGTGGATCGCGCCCAGGGCGGCGTAACAGTCGGTGGGCGGGCCGTCGACCACCACCACGATGCGCGGCAGATCGTACGGCGCGGTGTGGCCGCCGGCGATGGTGTCCTTCCAGATCGAGTAGAGGTGCCGGGGACGAGGGCTCACCTCGGCGTCGACCCGGCCACGACGCAACGCCACCCGGGCGCGGGCGACCACCGAGTCGAGGTACGAATCCCAGCCGGGCCGGTCGTGCACGTGCCGGGCCAGCCGGGCGTGCTCGTCGGGCTCCAGGTGCAGCAGCACCACGTCGTCCAGCTCCCGCTTGAGGGTCTGGATGCCCAGCCGGTCGCAGAGCGGGACCAGCACCTCCTGCGTCTTGCGGGCGATCCGCTCCCGCGACGACGCCGAGCGCACACCGAGGGTGCGCATGTTGTGCAGCCGGTCGGCCAGCTTGATGATCAGCACCCGGACGTCCTTGGCGGCCGCGACGATCATCTTGCGGATCGTCTCCGCCTCGGCCGCCTTGCCGTAGAACGCCTTGTCGAACTTGGTCACCCCGTCGACCAGGTGGGCCACCTCGCCGCCGAAGTCCTCGGAGAGCGCCTGGAGCGTGTAGCGGGTGTCCTCCACGGTGTCGTGCAGCAGCGCCGCGACCAGGGTGGTGGTGTCCATCCCCAGCTCCGCGCAGATCTGCGCCACCGCGAGAGGGTGGGTGATGTACGGCTCACCGCTCTTGCGGAACTGCCCGCGGTGCATGTTCTCCGCGATGGTGTACGCCCGGCGCAGCACCGCGGGGTCGGTGCCGGCGTGGATGCCGCGGTGGGTGCGGACCAGGTGGGTGACCGGGTCGGAGTCGGTGGTCGGCCAGGTGAGCAGTGACCGCAGCCGGCGGGCGAGCGGCAGCTCACCTGGCTGGGTCGGAAGGGCGCCCCCCAGGGCGGCGCCGTGTCCGGCGTCGACGTCCACGAGGGACACCTCCTCACCCCGGCTCCACGACGCCGAGACCCGACGCCGGGAGCAGGCCCTCGAATCGGGCAGGACTGCACTTCTCTAACAGCCTAAGCGAGTCGACGTAGTCCGATCGGTCACTTGGTCATGAGCGTTCGGTCGAGAGTTGGTGGGACGAGGCGTTCTCGGCCTTCGCCAGCAGGTCACCGAACCGCCCCGCGCCACCCACCGGCGACGACCAACCGGACGACATCTCCACCAGCCGGGTCTCCGGGCGCTCCAACCAGGACAGGATGCGCTCGGACTCCTCCGCCGTGGCCGCCGGCACCGGCCCGTGCCCACCCGACACCGTCTCGGCGGTGGCCCGGATGGTGGCCAGCGTGGGTCGCGGGTGGACCCCCGGCGGGGACACCCCCGCGCCGGCCAGCCGGCCGTGCCGGACCAGGGCCAGCTCCCAGCCACCCCGGGCCGCCGGGCGGGCCGCGGCCAGCTCGACGATCCCGGTCAGCGCGGTCAGCCGCTGCATCCGCACGGTCGCCCGCAGCACCGCGGCCAGCCGGTACCGCACCACGGCCGCCTCCTCGTAGCGCTGGTCGGCCGAGAGCACGTCGATCCGGGCCAGCAGCGCGTCCACCACCCGCTGCGGGTCACTCGTGGTGGCGGTGCGGAACGGCGCGGCGGCTCTGTCGTCGTACTCCTCGGGGGTGATCCTGTGCTCGCAGGGTGCCGGGCAGCGACCCAGCTCGGCCAGCGCGCAGGCCGGCGTGACGGTACGCAGCGAGAGCCGGTGCGTGCACTGGCGCAGCGGCACCGCGTCGTGGAAACCGGCCGCGGCCAGCTCGGCGGCGCGCCGGGAGGTGAACGGCCCGAGGTAGGCGGTGTCGGTGGGGGCGAGGTCCCGGACGATCGACAGCCGAGGGTACGGACCGTCGGTGAGCTTGAGCCAGACCATCCGCTCCGGGTATTTCGACCGCCGGTTGTACGGCGGGGCGTGCGCGGCGATCAGGCGCAGCTCGCGGACCTCCGCCTCCAGCGAGTGCGCGCACTCCACCGCCTCGACCCGTTCGGCCGCGGCCAGCATCTCGGAGATCCGGGCACGTTTCTCACCGGCCGTGAAGTAGCTGCGCACCCGGGTGGCGATGTCGCCGGAGGTGCCCACGTAGAGCGGCCGCTCGTCGGCGGCCCGGAAGATGTAGACCCCGGGGACCTTGGGCAGCCCCTCGGCCAGGTGCCGCTTGCGGCGCTGCGTCGGGGTGACCGCCCGGGCGAACTCGATGGCGTCACCGACCGTGTCCACCCGGTGCCCGCCCAGCCGGCCGATCAGCCCGTGCAGCACGTCGACGGTGGCCTTCGCGTCGTCCAGCGCGCGGTGGGTGGGCTGGGTGGCGGTGCGGAAGTAGGCCGCCAGGGTGCCCAGCTTGCGGTTGGGCACCTCGTCGCGGGTCAGCACCCGGCGGGCGAGCGCGGCCGTGTCCAGGACGCGGGGGTTGGGCCAGCGGTAGCCGTGCTTCGCGCAGGCCGCCTTGAGGAAACCCACGTCGTACGGGGCGTTGTGGGCCACCAGCACCGCGTCGGCGATGAACTCCAGGAAGCTGGGCAGCACCTGCTCGATCGGCGGTGCCGGCAGCAGCATGGCCTGGGTGATGCCGGTCAGCACGGTGATGAACGGCGGGATCGGCTGCCCCGGGTTGACCAGGGTCGCCAGCACACCCAACTGCTCACCACCGCGCACCTTGACCGCGCCGATCTCGGTGATGCCGCCGCCGTCCGGCGCGCCGCCGGCGGTCTCCAGGTCGACCACCACGAAGGTCGTCGCGTACAGCGGCAGCGCCGGGTCCACCCCACCCACCGCCGGGTCGAGACCAGCGAGGGACTCCTGGACGTACTCCGCCTGTGCCATCGCCGGCACGCTAGCGCCTCGGTCCGACACTCCCGTCGCAGCGGCCCTACCAGTAACCATGGGGCTAGGATGAGAGATCGGCTCACTCACCGGGCGGTGGGCCCGCCAGCGGTGGGAGACTTGCCACATGCCCCTCACCGAGCCGCACGACGACCACCTCCCGCAGGAGGATCCGGTCGCGCGCGACGGTGCCGTGGGCGATCCGCCCGCCGCCCCGGCGGTCGGATCGGGCGGCGGTGAGCCGGCGGTCGAGCCGGAACCCACCCTGCCCGAGCCGGTCCGGCAGCGGATCGTGGCGTTGACCGCCGCGGTGCTGCCCACCCTGCCCGCCGACGAGGTCCCGGTGCCGCTGCGCCGGGTGGCCAAGTTCGCCCCCAACCGGCGGGCCCGACTGGGCGCGCCGGCGATCGCCGCCCAGCTCACCGCCGACCCCCTGTTCCGGCAGCGGGTCACCGCCCGGGTCCTGGCCGACGCCGGTGACCTCGGCTCGGCCGTCGTCGAGGGCACCGCGCCGGCCGCCGCCGACCCGGTCGAGGTGGCCGCGCTGGCCTACCTGGCCCGGCCCCGTGGCTGGCGGGCGCTGATCGACGCCAGCGGCGCGGCCGTCCGCGCCGAGGCGGACAGCGCGGTCGTCGCCGAGCTGGTCCGCGAGGCCGAGCAGCGGGCCACCCGCGCCGAGCACGACCGGGCGGTCGCCCGGGTCGAGGCCGAGAAGCTCCGCGACGAGCTGGCCCGGGTCCGTGAGGAGCTGGGCCAGCTGCGCGAGGAGTCCCGACAGTTGACCCGCACCCTGCGGGAGACCCAGTCCCGCGAACGGAAGGCCACCGAACTGCTGGCCACCGAGCGGGGCCGCGCCGCACGCGCCAGCGCCGACGTGGACGCCGAGCTGCGCCGCGCCCGCGCCCGGCTCGCCGAGGCGGAGGCCGCCGCCGGGGTGGCCCGGGCCAGCGCCAAGGAGGCCCGTTCGGTCGACGACGCCCGGCTGTGGCTGCTGCTGGAAACCATCGGTCAGGCCGCCGTCGGGCTGCGCCGCGAGCTGGCGCTCGACCCGGTCGACAAGCTCCCCGCCGATTTCGTCGCCGACGCGTTCGCCGAGCAGCCGGGCACCGCCGGGGCCGGCCCGGCCGCCCGCGCCCGCGACACCGACGACCCGGCCCGCCTCGACCAGCTGCTCGCCCTGCCCCGGGCGCACCTGGTGGTGGACGGCTACAACGTCACCAAGCGCGGCTTCGGCGAGATGTCCCTGGAGCAGCAGCGCAAGCGCCTCATCACCGGGCTGGGCGGGATCGCCGCGCAGACCGGCGACGAGGTCACCGTCGTCTTCGACGGCGCCGAACGGATGCACGGGCTGCCGCCCGCCCCACGCGGCGTGCGGGTGCTCTTCTCCCGCAAGGGCGAGACCGCCGACGAGCTGATCCGGCGGCTGGTCCGCGCCGAGCCGGCGGGCCGCCCGGTGGTCGTGGTCTCGTCCGACCGCGAGGTCGCCGACGGGGTACGCCGGCACGGGGCGTACCCGTTGGGGGCCGACTCGCTGCTGCGCCGCCTCGCCCGCTCCTGACGCCGTCCGCGGAGGTGTTCAGCGGCGCCCGCGGTCCCCGCGACTTGCTCCAACGCGACCTGTCGGACGGTGCTTCTGTCCCGCGCTCGGGCCGGTTCGACGCTCGGGCCGCCGCCAGTCAGCTGGTCGGTAGTCGCCGGGCCAGCTCCCGACCCAGGGTGGGATACCCCGATATCGCTGATCTGGAGTGGATCTAGCCCTGAAACGGGCGGTCGGACGGGGTTCCTGTCGTACCCGGTGGTTAGTGTCGATGTCACCGACGGTGCTCGGTCGGCGACGACGGGAGTCGCCCGGGCGCCGCGAGCCGATCAGGAGGCGTGATGCTCATCGACTGCGACGGGTGCGCGAAGCGGGCCGACGGCTGTTCCGGCTGCCCGCTGACCGCCCTGTTCGACGAGACGTCCCCGGCGGCCGGGTTGGTCGCCGCCGAGGTCGAGGCCATCGAGGTGCTCGCCCGAGCCGGCTTCGACGTGGAGGTGCTGGCCGCGCCCGCGCGTCCCGGCGCGGCTCACCGCCCTCCCACCCGCCGGGTCGCCTGAGCGCGACACCGCACTCGGAAGCGCACTTCTCGCGGGCCATAGGATGAGCGGTCACGGCGGGAGGAGCAGCGCAATGAACGGGGTACAACGGTGGTGACGCGGTGACCCCGCGCGGGTGGGCGTTGCTGACGCTGGCCGGGTTGACCGTCGCGCTGCTGGTTATCGCCGCGCTGCTCATTCCGTGGCACCGACCCCCGGCACCGCGTGCCGACCAGCTCGCCGCGCTGCGTGATCTTCCGGCGCAGCAGGTGGCCAAGGGGCGTGAGTTCCGCGCCGCGCTGCGTCCCGGCAGCTACACGGCGCTCGCGGTCGGGCTACTGGTCGCCCTCGCGCTCGGGCTCACCCCGCTGGGCAGCCGCCTCGTCGAGCTGGTGGGCCGGCCGTTCGGTGGGCACTGGGCCGCGCAGGCGGTGCTCGGAGGGTTGGCCGTGGTGCTCGTCGCCGACCTGCTCACCCTTCCGTTCGCCGCCTGGCGGCAGAGCGTGCTGACTCGCTACGGCATGAGCACCAACGGGTGGAGCGGCTGGGTCGTCGACCTGCTCAAGTCGTACGCGGTCAGCGCGGTGATCGGCGCGGTGGCGCTGTTCGGCTTCTACGCGGTGATCCGGCTCGCGCCGCGCTGGTGGTGGGCGTTCGGCGCGGCGGGCGCGGCCCTGCTGGTGGTGCTGCTGTCGTTCGTGCTGCCGGTGCTGGTGGAGCCGGTGTTCAACAAGTTCACCCCGATGGAGCAGGGCCCGCTGCGCACCGAGCTGATGAGCATGGCCGCCCGCGACGGGGTGCCGGTGCGCGACGTGCTGGTCGCCGACGCCTCGCGGCGCACCAGGGCGGTCAACGCGTACGTCTCCGGCCTCGGACCGACCCGCCGCGTGGTCGTCTACGACACGCTGCTGAGCGAGGCGACCCCGGCCGAGGTGACCGCCGTGGTGGCGCACGAGCTGGGGCACGCAAGGGACTCCGACGTCGCGGTCGGCACGCTGACCGGGGCGCTGGGCGCGGCCGCCGCGGTGGTGGCGCTCTACCTGATCGGCTCGTGGGGGCTGCTGCTGCGGTGGGCCGGCGTCGACTCGGTGGCCCATCCCCGCGCGTTTCCGCTCCTCATCGCCCTGGTCACGGTGGCCGGCCTGATCGCCACTCCGGTGCAGGCGCTGATGTCGCGCCGGGTTGAGGCGCGGGCCGACGCGCACGCTCTCACGCTGACCGGTGATCCGGTGGCCTTCGAGTCGATGCAGCGCCGTCTCGGCTCGGTCAACCTGGGCGACCCCGACCCGCCGCGGTGGGAGTACCTCTACTCGGCCTCGCATCCGTCCACCGTGGAGCGGATGGCCGCCGCCCGCGCGTACGCCCGGGAGGCTGGCCGATGAGCCGCACGCTGCTGATCACCAATGACTTTCCGCCCCGCCCCGGCGGCATCCAGTCCTTCGTGCACAACCTCGCGGTGCGTCAGCCGGCCGGCTCGGTGGTCGTGTACGCGTCGAGCTGGCGCGGTGCCGCGAAGTTCGACGCCGACCAGCCGTTCGAGGTCATCCGGGAACGCACCCGGGTGCTGCTGCCCACCCCGCTGATCGCCCGTCGGGCGGCCCGGCTGGCCCGCGCGTACGACTGCGACACGGTGTGGTTCGGCGCGGCGGCCCCGCTGGGGTTGCTCGCCGCCGGTCTGCGTCGCCGGGCGGGCGTACGGCGGGTGGTGGCGCAGACCCACGGCCACGAGGTGGGGTGGGCGGCGCTTCCGGCGGCCCGGCCGGCGCTGCGCCGCATCGGTCGGGGCGTGGACGTCACGACCTACCTCGGCGAGTACACCCGCAGCCGGCTGGCCCGGGTGCTGGACGGGGTGACCGAGCTGCGCCGGTTGGCGCCCGGGGTGGACGTGGACACCTACCACCCGACGGTGGACGGTGAGCAGGTCCGCGCCCGGCTGGGGCTGACCGACCGGCCGGTGGTGGTCTGCGTGTCCCGGCTGGTGCCGCGCAAGGGTCAGGACATGCTGATCCGGGCCCTGCCGGAGATCCGCCGTCGGGTGCCCGACGCGGCGCTGCTGATCGTCGGCGGTGGGCCGTACCGGGCGACGTTGGAGAAGCTGGCCCGGCAGACCGACGTGGAACGCGACGTGGTCTTCACCGGGTCCGTGCCCTCGGCCGAGCTGCCGGCGCACTACGCGGCCGGCGACGTGTACGCGATGCCGTGCCGCACCCGCAATCGCGGCCTCGACGTGGAGGGGCTGGGCATCGTCTACCTGGAGGCGTCCGCGACCGGCCTGCCGGTGGTGGCCGGTGACTCCGGGGGCGCGCCGGACGCGGTCCGCGAGGGCGAGACCGGTTACGTGGTACGCGGGCGGGACGTCGCGCAGCTCGCCGACCGGGTGAGCCGGCTGCTCGCCGACCGGGACCTGGCCCGCCAGTTGGGCGCGGCCGGCCGGGCGTGGGTGGAGCGGGAGTGGCGCTGGGAGGCGCAGGCGCAGCGGATGGCGGCACTGCTCGCCGGCTGACCGCAGGGGCGCTCAGGTGGAGGGCGCCCGGGGCGGCGCGTAGCGCGGCACGTACTCCTGGCCGGTGAGCCGCTGGATCGCCGCCATGACCTCGTCGGTGACGACCCGGATGTCCCGTGGCCCGTCGATTCGGCCGGCGACCGGGATCGCTGGGCCGAACCGCAGGGTGACCGGGTGTCGGCGGGGCAGTCGCGCGTCGACCGGCAGTACCTCGACGGTGCCGAGCACGCCCACCGGGATGATCGGCACCTCGGCGTCGCGGGCCAGCCGGGTCATGCCGGTCCGACCCCGGTAGAGCCGCCCGTCGGGGGAGCGGGTGCCCTCCGGGTAGATGGCGACGAGGCCGCCGGAGCGCAGCACCGGCACGGCGGCGTCGAGGGCGGTGAGGGCGGCCCGGCCGCCGGCGCGTTCGACCCGGATGGCACCCATGCCGTTGACGATGCGCCGGCTGAGCCAGCCGCGCGGACCTCGGCCGGTGAAGTACTCGGCCTTGGCCCAGAACGTCACGTGCCGGGGTGTCAGGCAGCCGAGGAACAGCTCGTCGGCGACGGACAGGTGGTTGCCGGCGAGGATCGCGCCGCCGTGCCGGGGCAGGTGCTCCAGCCCTTCCACGCGGGGCTGCCAGCCCACCCGCAGGGTGGTGCCGACGGTCAGCTTGCCGAGGTCGTACAGCAGCGGCACGTGTCCTCCAGGGTTCAGTGCGGGGCGGGGCCGAGGTGGGCGTCGAGCGTGGCGCGCAGCAGGGCCTCGTCGTCGGTGACGCCGGTCGCCAGCGGCAGGCTGCCCCAGGCCCAGAGCTGGGCGATGCCGTGCAGGTTGGCCCAGAGCGCGCCGGCCAGGACCGGGGCGGGCGCGTCGGTCGGCCGGCGTAGCCGCACCACCAGGTCGGCGAGGACGGCGAACAGCGGCAGGCTCGTCTCGCGGAGCCGCGGCCGGCCGCTGGCCAGCAGGTCGTGCCGGAACATCAGCTCGAACATGCCGCGGTGCGCCGCCGCGAAGTCCAGGTACGTCCGGGCCAGGGCCGTCAGTTGGGTACGTGGGTCCGGGCCGACGTCGCGCATCGTCTTCTCGACGCGGGCGGTGAGGTCGGCGAAGCCCTCCCGGGCGATGGCGGAGAGCAGGTCGACGTGGGTGGGGAAGTAGCGCCGCGGAGCGCCGTGCGAGACCCCGGCCCGGCGGGCGATCTCGCGCAGCGACACCGCCGACTGTCCCTCGGTCAGCACCAGGTCCACCCCGGCGGCCACCAGTCGGGCCCGCACGCCCGCCTCCTCGCTCATAGACACTGTCTACCAGAGTTGCGTAGACGGCGTCTACCGCCGGCCCGGGTGAGCTGTGGCCAGGGTGAGCTGTGGCCCGGGTGAGCTGTGGCCGGGATGAGACCCGGGCGTGTCCGCACCCGGTGACCCTCGGCCCGTCGAGCATGATGCCTCAGTGGCATCTAGATGACTGTGCGGCATCACGCCCGCACGTCCGGCCACGTCCGGCCACGTCCGGCCACGTCCGGCCACGTCCGGCCGCCGGGCGGCTGCGCAGGGCTCAGCGGATGCGGGCCAGAATGCGATCGGCCGGGGCCGGCCGCCCGAAGTGCCAGCCCTGCGCCGCGTCACAGCCGATCGCCCGCAGCCGTTCGGCCTGCCCGGCGGTCTCCACACCCTCGGCCGTCACCGTCAGATCCAGCGCGTGCGCCAGCGAGACCAGCGAGGCGAGGATCCGCTCGTCGGTGCGCCCGACCGCCGGCGAGCGCAGCCCGGCCACGAACTCCCCGGCCACCTTCAACTCGGTCACCGGCAGGTCCCGAAGGTACGCGAGGTTGCTGTAGCCGGTGCCGAAGTCGTCGATGGCGATCCGCACCCCAAGGTCGGCCAGCACCCGCAGGGCGCGGACCGGCTCCTCGGCGGTGCTCATCATCGTGCTCTCGGTGATCTCCAGCTGGAGCCGCTCCGGTGGCAGCCCGGTCTGCCGCAGCAGGGCCAGCACGTCCTGCACCAGCCCGGGTCGATGCACCTGCCGGACGGCCAGGTTGACGCTCACGAACGGCGCCTGGGCGCCGCCGGCCGACCACGCCTCGGCCTCCCGGCACGCCTCGGCCAGCACCCACCCGCCCAGTTGCACGATCAGGCCGGTCTCCTCGGCCAGCCCGATGAAGCTGTCCGGTCGCAGCACCCCCAGCTCCGGGTGGCGCCACCGGACCAGCGCCTCCACGCCCAACAGCCGGCCGTCCCGCAGCGACGTCAGCGGCTGGTAGTCGAGGTAGAACTCGCCCCGCTCCAGGGCGGCCGGGATGGCCGCGGAGAGCGCGTACCGGGCCAGTTCGCGCCGGCTGCGTTCGGCGTCGTAGAGCGCCCAGCGCGCCCCGCCGGCCGCCTTCGCCCAGTGCAGGGTCGCGTCGGCGGCCCGCATCAGGTCGCTCGGGTTGGCGCCGGCCACCTGGCGCTCGACGATGCCGATGCTCGCCGAGACCTGCAGCTCGTGCCCGTCGACCGACGCCGGCGTGCGCACCGCGGCCAGTGCCGTCTCGGCCACCTTCACCATGTCGTCGGTGCCACCGGTGCCGTCGACCAGGATGACGAACTCGTCGCCGCCGAGCCGGGCCACCAGGTGCTCGCCGAGGTCCTGGCACAGCCGTTCGGCCACCATCGTCAACAACCGGTCGCCGACCTGGTGCCCCAGGGTGTCGTTGACGACCTTGAACCGGTCCAGGTCGAGGAAGCACACCCCGACCCGCTGCGCCCCCCGGCCCGGCTCGTTGAGGGCGGCGGTGAGCCGCTCGGTGAACAGCGTCCGGTTCGGCAGGCCGGTCAGCGGGTCATGCGTCGCCTGGTGGCGGAACCGCGCCTCGCTGGCCCGCAGCGCCCGCTCCGCCTGCGTACGCGCCACCATGGCGGCCCGGCGGATCGACTCCTGCTCGTCGAGGGTCCGGTCGCGCAGCGCACGGGCGTACCCGGTCGCCACGGCGGCCAGCAGCCGCGCCATCCGGTCCTCGACGTCCTCGGCCACCAGACCCAGGTCGCGTACCAGCCGGAGTTGGATGACCTCGACGGTACGGCCCAGCCCCTCCGCCGAGGCGATGTGCGCGCCGACCAGTTCGGCGCCGACCCGGTGCCCGGCACGCAGGTCGAACGGCTCGGCCAGCAGCGCGCCGGCCAACTGGCCGGTGAGCCGGTGCAGCAGCGCCTCGAGCTGCGCCTGCGTCATCGGCAGGTAGCTGGTGCCGGAGACCGCCTTCGCCCAGGCCCGCGCGAAGGTGCTCGGGCGGGACGCCGCCTCGGGCGATTCAGCCACCGAGTCGCCCGACGCCGCCCATGAAGACCGCCCGCTCGGCGTCCTCGGCGCTGTCCGGGGTGTCCGGCCGCCACTGCGGCACCCACACCACACCCGGGTCGAGAAGCTCGAACCCGTCGAACAGCGCGGTCAGCTCGGCGCGGCTGCGGATCCAGAGTGGGCTGTCGGTACGCCGGTAGACCCGTTCCGCCTCCGCCCGCTCGTCGGCGCTGCGCCCGTCGTCGCTGGCCTGCGACAGCACCAGGTAGCTGCCGGGGGCCAGGGCGTCGCGCAGGGTCGCCAACAGCTCCGCGGGCCGGTCGTCGTCGGAGACGAAGTGCAGCACGGCCACGATCATCACGGCCACCGGCTGGCTCAGGTCGAGCAGCTTGCGGACCTCCGGGTGGTTCAGGATGGCCTCCGGGTGCCGCAGATCCTCCTGTACGACCACCGCGCGGTCGTTGCCGGCCAGGATCTCCCGGCTGTGCGCCACCGCCACCGGGTCGACGTCCACATAGACCACCCGCGACTCCGGGTCGATCCGCTGGGCGATCTCGTGCACGTTGCCGACCGTGGGGATACCCGAGCCGATGTCCAGGAACTGCCGGATGCCGGCCTCGGTCAGGTGGTGCACCGCCCGGCGCAGGAACGCCCGGTTGGCCTGGGCCATCAGCGGCGCCTCCGGCACCGCCGCCACCATCGCCTGGGCCGCGGCCCGGTCGGCGGCGAAGTTGTGCGAGCCGCCGAGGTAGTAGTCGTACATCCGGGCGACGCTCGGACGCTCGATGTCGATGGTGTCGGGTGCCCAGTCCGGCCGCTGCATACGCTCACCCCTCGAGTCGGCGTCGCGGGCATCGCCGCCCGCGCGGGTATTGTGCCCCCGACGTGCCCGCCAGACCATAGCGTGCCGTCAGGTTGCTCGCCGACGTCGGTCGATACGCGAAGGTCCGCGCCGGCGGTGAGCTGGCGCGGACCTTCGGTGCGGCGTCCCGCTCGACGAGCGGGGGCCGGTCAGAACTTCGGGGCGTCGGGCGCCTCGAGCAGGCCGAGCCGCAGCGCCGTCATCAGCGCCTGCGCCCGGTTGGCCGCGCCGAGCTTCTCGTAGAGCTTGGAGATGTGGGTCTTGGCCGTGGACTCGCTGACGAACAGCTGCTTGGCGATGCCGGCCACGCTCATCCCGTCGGCGAGCAGCCGCAGCACCTGACCCTCGCGGGGGGAGAGCTGCGGACCCGACGGGGCGAGGCGGCGCTTCATCGCCTCGGCCAGATCGGCGGCGGTGAACGCGCTGGGGGAGGAGGCGGCGTGCCGGGCGGCGGCCACCACCTCGTCGGCCGGCGCGGTCTTCGGTACGAAGGCACTCGCACCGGCCTCCAGGGCGCCGAAGAGCTGATCGTCGCCCGCGTACATGGTCAGCACCACGATGCCCATCGACGCGCTGGACTTGCGCAGCGCGCGGGTGGCCTCCAGGCCGCTGCCGTCGGGCAGCCGCAGGTCCATGATCACCACGTCCGGCTGCAGGGCGCCGGCCTGGCGTACACCCTCTGCCGCCGTGGCGGCCTCACCGACGACCTCGAACTGCCGGTCGCGCTCGAACGCGTGCCGCAGGCCCTTGCGAATCAGGTCGTGATCGTCGACAAGGAGGACCTTGGTGCGGGTGGCCGGTGTCGGACTTGTGGTCATCCTCGGGTTACTCCCCTTCTGGTGCTGCGCTGTCACGCACGTTATCTCGCCGGGACGAGGTGCCGAGAACCACCGCCACGGTCGTGCCGCTCGGTTGCCGCGGCCTGATCTCCAACCGGCCCCGGATACGTTCCGCCCTCTCGGCCATGATCGCAAGACCGTACCGCCCGTCGGGGCGCTGGTCAGCCATCCCCTGACCGTCATCCGACACTTCTATTTGCGCGTACGGGGGGTCCACCTCACACGTGACCCACAGATTGGACGCCCCGGCGTGCTTGCGCGCGTTGGTCACCGCCTCCTGCGCGATGCGCAGCAACTCGGCCTCGGTGGCCGCCGGCAGTCGCGCCGTGGACTCGTCCAGCGACAGATGCACGCGCAGCCCGCCGGAGGCGCCCACCGTGCGCGCGTACTCGGCGATCGCCGCGGCCAGTCCGCCCTGGCGGTCCACCTCGCTGCGCAGCTCGAAGAGGCTCAACCGCAGCTCGGTGATCACCCGGGTCACCTCGCCGCGCAGCGTCCGCAGCGCCTCGGCGGTCTCGTCGGCGTCGTCGAAGACGGTGGCCAGGGCGTTGTCGATGCCGTAGCCGACCATCACCAGCTCCTGCGCCACCCCGTCGTGGATCTCCCGGGCCAGCCGCTGCCGCTCCTCGTTGGTGGCCAGCGAGCGGACCTCGTCGAAGAGCAGCGCCGCCTCCAGTCGCAGCGCCGCCGGCCGGGTCAGCCCGGTCACCCGCGACACCACCGGCGGCGGGTACGCCTGCGCGACGTCCGCCTCCAGCACCACCAGCCCCACCGTGCGCACACCGGCGACCAGCGGAACGATCAGCGCGGAGACGTCCCCGCCGCGGTGGGTACGCGACTGCGACCGGGCGGCCGTCGTGGCCTGCTGGCTGGCCCAGGCGTCGGCGATCGCCGAGTCCGCGTCGAGCGTCGTCTCCCAGTCCACCCGGTCCACCCCGGCCTGGGCGAGCACCACGAGCCGGCCGCCTCCGCTGGCCGACAGCACCGCGCCCCGGTCCGCCCGGGCCACCGTACGCAGCTCCTCCAGCAGGTGCTCGGAGATGCCGCCCGGGTCCAGGGTCGCCCCGGGCAGCTGCCGGGCGACGGTGCGCAGCTGGGTCAGCAGTCGGGTCGCCTCGGCGTACGGCTGGGGCTTGCCCTCGCCGCGGACCGCCATCACCCGGTGCAGGGTGCCGGCCGCGTACAGCCCCAACGCGGCCAGGATCAGCCACTGCGCGCAGACCGCCAGGTAACCCGGTTGGCCGAGCTGGCGGCCCCCGCCGACCTCGGTCAACGCGCCGCTGACCAGCAGGGTGGCGGCGGTGACGGCGAGCAGGGCGGCGCCCTCGGAGAAGCGGCGGCGCAGCGCGGTGACGGTCACCGGGACGGCCAGGTAGGGCAGCACCGCCGACGCGCCCAGGCCGTCGACCGTGCCACCGATGGACGCCACCGCGGCGACCTGGCTCGCGGCCAGCCCCAACACGACCACCTCGGCCACCCGGCTCAGCGGGCCGATCAGCCGGTGCTGCGGGGCGAGCAGGGACGGCAGCCCGGCGACCGCCAGCAGCGCGATCCACCACAGCTGGGTGACGTCGTGGGTGGCGAAGAGGGTCAGGACGGCGACCAGCGCCAGCATCACCACGCGGGCGGCCGCGGCGAGGGGATGCGGGTGCGGTGCGGCGGTTGTGGATGCGGGCACGTGACGGATGGTAGTCAGCCCCGATAGATATCGGCGATTTCTGCCGCGTACGTCTTGTGGACGACCTGCCGCTTGACCTTGAGCGACGGGGTCAACTCGCCGGTGGCCTCGGTGAAGTCGCGCGGCAGAACCCGGAACTTCCTGATCGACTCCGCCCGGGAGACGTCCTGGTTCGCGGTGTCGACCGCGGACTGGACCTGCGCGAGCAGCCCTTCATGTTCGCGCAGTTGGTCGACCGAGGTGTCTGCGGGCAACCCGGCCGCCTGGAGCCACTGTGGCAGTGCCTCCTCGTTGATGGTGACCAGCGCCCCGATGAACGGCCGATGGTCGCCGACGACGACGCACTGGCTGATCAACGGGTGCGCCCGGACCGCGTCCTCCAGCGCACCTGGGGCGACGTTCTTGCCGCCCGCGGTCACGATCAGCTCCTTCTTGCGGCCGACGATGCTGAGGTAGCCGTCGTCGTCGAGCTGACCAAGGTCGCCGGTGCGGAACCAGCCGTCGCTGCTGAGCGCCTCGGCGGTCGCCGGCTCGTTGTGCCAGTAACCCTGAAAGACCAGCTCACCGGAGACCAGGATCTCGCCGTCGTCCTCGATCCGTACGGTCACGCCGGGCAGCGGACGACCGACGGTGCCGATCCGGGTGCCGGTGGGCAGGTTCACCGCGACCGCGGGCGAGGTCTCGGTCAGCCCGTAGCCCTCCTGAATGGTCACCCCGACGCCGCGGAAGAAGTGGCCGAGCCGGGCACCGAGCGGCGCGCCGCCCGAGAACGCGTCCCGGCACCGGCCGCCGAGCGCGGCTCGCAACTTGCCGTAGACCAGCCGGTCGAAGACGGCGCGCTGGGCGCGCAGCGCGATGCCGGGCCCGCGCGGCGTCTCCAGAGCCTCGCTGTACGCGATGGCGACCTGCTCGGCTCGCGCGAAGATCGCGCCCCGGCCGTCGGCTTCGGCCTTCTGCTTCGCCGTGTCGTAGACCTTCTCGAACACCCGGGGCACGGCGAGCACAAAGGTCGGCCGGAACTCCCGCAACTCGGCGGCGAGGTTCGTGGTGTCGGCGCAGTGTGCCAGCGTGGCCCGGATCTGCACCACGCCGATCTGGACCAGCCGGGCCAGGGCGTGCGCCAGCGGGAGGAAGAGCAGGGTGGACGCGCCCGCGTTGAACAGGTTCGGCAGCACCGGCACCGTGTTGGCGATGTCGGCGTACATGTTGCGGTGGGTGAGCACGCAGCCCTTGGGTCGCCCGGTGGTGCCGCTGGTGTAGATGACGGTGGCGAGGTCGTCGGCGCGGATCGCCGTGCGGCGCCGTTCGACCTCGGCCAGCTCGACCGGGGCACCGGCGGTGACCAGCTCGTCGACCCCGCCGAGGTCGATCTGCCAGACGTGGTCCAGCTCGGGCAGCCGGTCCCGTACGCCGGCGACCAGGTCGGCGTGCCGGGCGGTCTCCACCACGACGGCGACCGCGCCGGAGTCGGCGAGGATCCACGCGGCCTGCTCGGCGCTGGACGTCTCGTAGATCGGCACGGTGACCGCGCCGGTCGCCCAGATGGCGTAGTCCAGCAGCGTCCACTCGTAGCGGGTGCGGCTCATCAGCCCGACCCGGGCGCCCGGCTGGATGCCGGCGGCGATCAGCCCGCGGGCGACCGCCGCCACCTCGTCGCGGAACTGCAGGCAGGTCACCTCGGCCCAGGCGGTGCCGTCGGTGGTCGTGCTGCGGCGGGCGAATTGGACCGTGTCCGGCGCGACCTCGGCGTTGTCCCAGACTGGATCGGTGAGGTTGGCCGCGTCGCCAACGGTGACGATCGGCGGAACGGAGAACTCGCGCACCTGCACTCCTTCGTGCTCGCACTGGCCGGGCCGGCCGCCACGACGGGCGTCGGCTCAGTCGAAACCTACCCGCCGGGGGCGGCACGCCGTATGGGTGGTACCCGCCGGGTAGCCTCCCCCCCATGGCGGACTCCTCCACCCAGTCGATCATCATCGGCGCGTCACCGGACCGGGTGACGGCGGTCATCTGCGACTTCCCGCGCTACCCGGAGTGGACCGAGGCGGTGCGCCGCGCCGAGGTCGTCGAGGAGTACGAGGACGGCTACGCCAGCCAGGTGCGGTTCACCATCGACGCCGGGGTGATGGCCGACGAGTACGTGCTCGCCTACGAGTACGCCGAGGATCTGTCCCGCGTCGAGTGGCACCTGGTCGCGCCGTCGAAGATGCAGAAGACCCAGCGCGGTTCGTACGACGTGGTGGGTAACCCGGACGGCAGCACCACGGTGACCTACACCCTCGAGGTCGAACTGTCCGTGGGCATGCTCGGCATGTTTCGGCGCAAGGCCGAAAAGATGATCATGGACACCGCGTTGAAGCAGCTCAAGCACCGGGTAGAAGCATCCGGTGCAGCGCAGTGACGCGTCCGGCGGCAGGGTGGAGGAGCCGAGGGTGAGCGGCACGGATCCGGGTTCGGCCCGGGAAGAGGCGGAACGGCTGGTCGCCACCCTGCTCGCGGGCGCGCGGTTGGCCTCCGCGGGGTCGACGGGCGGCGCGTTCGGCCCGCTGGGCGGACTGCTGGCGGGTGTCCTCGGTCACAGTGGCACCCCGGACGCCCGGTCCCATGGGGGCGGCGGTTTCGCCACCGGTTCGGCCGAATGTTGCGTCTGTCCGGTCTGTCGGGGCATCGCCGCGTTGCGCGACCCGAGTCCGGAATTCGCCGAACGGCTGGCCACCGGCGCCGGTGACCTGGCGGCGGGCGTGGCCAGCCTGCTGCGCGCGTTCTCCCCGCCGGAGCCGCCCACGGCGAGGGCACCCGAGTCCTCCGCGCCGGCCCGGCCGGTACCCACCCCGAGCACCGACGACGAGGTCCCACAGTCCGCCCCCGCCGACCGGTCCACCGACACCGACCACGAGCACGTGTGGCGCGATGCCACCCGCACCGGGCATGATTCTCAGCCGGCGCCGGAGCGGGATGTCTGGTCGGTCGCCACCCGGACGGCGGACCCACCCGCCCCGGCCACCACACCACCCGTCGACGACGCCGGGCCGGTGGCCGCACCGGCACCGACCAACCGACCGGTGGTGCCCGCGACGCGGGTGCCCGACGACGCCGGTGCGGACGCACCGGGCGACGGCGCCTGACCGCGGGACATCCCGACCCGGACCGACATGCCGTCGGCGCGCGGGCCGGACAGCACAGCAGAGGGGGGCGGCAGCGGTGACGCTGACCATCGGAGTCGACGTCGGTGGCACGAAGGTGGCCGGCGGTGTCGTGGACGACACCGGCACGGTCCTCGTGCAGACCCGACGGGACACTCCCGCCGATGACGTCGGCAAGACCCGCGACGTCATCATCGAACTGGTCGGCGAACTCGCTGCCGGGCGGACGATCGAGGCCGTCGGGATCGGCGCGGCCGGCTGGATCGACGCCACCCGCTCGACCGTGCTCTTCGCCCCGAACCTGGCCTGGCGCGACGAGCCGCTGCGCGAGTACGTGAGCGCCGCGGTCGGTCTGCCGGTGATCGTCGAGAACGACGCCAACGTCGCCGCCTGGGCCGAGTTCCGCTACGGCGCGGCCCGCGACGCCGACGACTCCATGGTCATGTTCACCATCGGCACCGGCGTCGGCGGCGGCATCGTCCTCGGCGGCGAGCTGATGCGCGGCGCACACGGCGTCGCCGCGGAGCTGGGCCACATGCTGGCCGTGCCGGACGGGCACCAGTGTGGCTGCGGGCGGCTGGGCTGCATCGAGCAGTACGCCAGCGGCAGCGCCCTGGTCCGCTTCGCCCGCGCCGGCGCCCGACAGGAGCCGAACCGGGCCACCGCGCTGCTGGACCTGGCCGGCGGGGAGGCCGAGGCGATCACCGGGCACATGGTGACCGCGGCCGCGCAGGGCGGCGACCCGATCTCCGCCGAGGCGTTCGCGCAGATCGGCCGGTGGCTGGGCACCAGCCTCGCCGACATGGCGCAGATCCTCGACCCGCAGACCCTGGTGGTCGGCGGTGGTGTGATCGACGCCGGTGACCTGCTGCTCGGCCCGACACGTCGCTCGTACCTCGACGCGCTGGCGCAGCGCGGCCGCCTGCCGGTGGCCGAGGTGCTCCCCGCCGAGCTGGGCAACAGCGCCGGGGTGATCGGCGCCGCCGACCTGGCCCGGCGGATCTGAGGCGGGCACCGATGGGTGAGGCTGCCGGCGTACCACTGCGCGTGGTGTCGTACAACATCCACAGCCAGCGCGACGACACCGCCGCACTGGCGGCGGTGGTCCGGGCCGCGAGGCCGGACGTGGTGATCGTGCAGGAGGGGCCGCGCCGGTTCCGGTGGCGGCAGAAGTCCGCCACGCTGGCCGAGTCGTTCGGGCTGGTGGTGGCCGCCGGTGGACTACCCGCGCTGGGCAACCTGCTGCTGACCAGCCTGCGCGTCCAGGTGCGGGGCACCCGCTGTCAGCGGTTCCCGCTGACCCCCGGCCGGCACCTGCGCGGTGCGGCGTACGCCGAGTGCCGCGTCGCCGACGCCCGGTTCACCCTCGCCGGCTCGCACCTGTCCACCGACCCGGCGGAGCGTCCCGCGCAGGCCGCCGAGTTCAAGCGTGGGCTGGACGCGGCGACCAGCCCGGTGCTGGCCGGCGCCGACCTCAACGAGGGTCCGGACGGCCCGGCCTGGGCGACGGTGGCGCGCGGGCTGACCGACGCCGCGGTGGCCGCCGACCGGGCGGAGCGGCTCACCTACTCCTGCGCCGACCCGCGCCGGCGCATCGACGCGCTCTTCGTCGACCCACGGATCACCGTGGTCGACTACGACGTGGTGGACACCGAGCAGACCCGCCGTGCCAGCGACCACTTCCCGGTCCTGGTCGACCTGCTGCTGCCCACCGACGGCTGACCCCGACCCCGCCCCGACCGTCGAAGTCTCCGGCGCAGGACTGGACATCCGGCTCCGTTGTGGAGAGGATTTCGCGGCGACCGGCACGCCTGCCGTACCAAAAGGAGATGTCCCCGGTGTCCACCTCCACCGACCACGGCCGGCCCGACCCGGAAGCGACCTCGGCCGCGGCGAGCCGTGACGGCCGCCCGGTCTCCGACCGGGGCGACACGGTCTGCGTCATCGGGGCCGGGGCCAGCGGCCTGACGGCCATCAAGAATCTGCGCGAGCACGGGTTCGGCGTGGACTGCTACGAGCGGGAGACGGGCGTCGGCGGCGCCTGGAACTGGCGGCACGACCGCAGCCCGGTGTACGCCAGCACCCACCTGATCTCGTCGAAGCCGTTCACCCAGTTTCCCGACTTCCCGATGCCGGACTCCTGGCCGGACTACCCGCACCACGGTCAGGTGCTGGCGTACTTCGAGCGCTACGCCGACCACTTCGACCTGCGGTCGCACATCTGGTTCGGCACCGAGGTCATCCGTGTCGAGCCCGCCGAGGGGGATCGGTGGGACGTGACCACCCGCTCCACCGGCGGGTACGGCCCGGAGCGCACCTCCCGCTACGCTGCCGTGCTGATCGCCAACGGCCACAACTGGTCGCCGAAGCTGCCCCGCTACGAGGGCCTGGAGCAGTTCCGGGGCGAGATCATGCACGCCTCGTCCTACAAGGACCCGGCGCAGCTGCGCGGCAAGCGGGTGCTGGTCGTCGGCGCCGGCAACACCGGCTGCGACATCGCCGTCGAGGCCGCCCAGCAGGCGTCGCGCTGCTGGCACTCCACCCGGCGCGGCTACTGGTACGCGCCGAAGTACGTGCTGGGTCGCCCGGCCGACCAGGTCAACGACGCGCTGCTGGCGCTGCGGGTGCCGTTGCGGATGCGGCAGTGGCTCTACCACTGGACGCTGCGGCTGACCGTCGGTGACCTGACCCGCTTCGGCCTGCCCAAGCCCGACCACCGGGTGTACGAGACGCACCCCATCGCGAACAGCCAGCTTGTGTACTACGTGGGCCACGGCGGGATCGGCCCGGTGCCGGACATCGCCGCCTTCCACCCGTACGCGGTGGAGTTGACCGACGGCCGTGAGATCGACCCCGAGGTGGTCATCTTCGCCACCGGCTACCTGCCGCGGTTCGAGTTCCTCGACGCGTCGGTGTTCGCCGACAGCGCCGGGGCGGGCCGGCCCACGCTGTGGCTCAACGCGTTCACCCCGGGGCATCCGACGCTGGCGGTGGCCGGTCTGGTGCAGCCGGACTCCGGGATATTCACCCTGTCGCACTGGCAGACGGTGCTGTTCGCGCGGGTGTTGCAGGCCCGCCGGGACCGACCCGAACGGGCCGCCGCGTTCGCGTCTCGGGTGCGCGAGCGGGCCGGGGAGCGGTACTCCGGGCAGGTCAAGGAGAGCAGCCGGCACTGGTTCGAGGTCGGCCACGCCGACTACCTGCGCGCCGTCCAGCGCGCCCTGCACGACCTGGAGGCCAAGTGAGCGGCGGGTCGCACAGTTGCGAGCGAGAGGCGGAACGGTGACCGAGCTGCGGATCATGCGGGGGCGGGAGTGGGCGCGGCCGGTCCGCCCGGCGCGGCGTGAGGTGCTCAGCGCCGTCCCCGAGGTGGAGGAGGGGCGCCCGCCGCTGCTCTTCGTCCCCGGTTTCGGCCACGGCGCGTGGGCGTTCGCCGAGCACTGGCTGGGGCACGCCGCGTCGCGCGGGTTCCCGGCGTACGCGGTGAGCCTGCGCGGGCACGGCGCCAGCGAGCCGGCGCCGGAGGCGACGCTGCGGGCGTACGCCCACGATGTGGTCCAGGTGGCGGCGGGCCTGCCGCGCCAGGCGGTGCTGGTGGGGCACGGCGCCGGGGCGCTGGTGGTGGCGCACGCGATGGCCCGCTACCCGGCGCGGGGCGCG
>NZ_WBKR01000040.1 GCF_008868155.1 Micromonospora sp. ALFpr18c | reverse complement strand
CGCGATCAGCTCGTCGAGCTTCGGCCGGGCGGTGTCCTTGCCCGAGGCCCGGTCGGTGAAGACCCGGTCGACGTCCACGCCGTCGAGCTGGCGCACGGTGTTCTGCTCGACGGCGCTGACCCTGACGTAGCCGACCCGCACTCTGTTCACCCTTTCCGGCCCGATAATGTCAGGCTGGACTCTATGGCTCCGCCGGACAAGCGTCAAGAAAGCGCGCAGATGGCCCTATCCTGACGCGGTTGACCTGGCGCGGCCGAATGTGGTGTTAGGGTATACCCCAACACCACGGACACTGCCGCGTGCATGCCGTACCTGCTTCCGCCGTCCTTCATGCAGGCGACCTCGAACCTTGACATGACACTGTCAGTCGGTCATCCGCATCAGAGATCGCCGATGTTGCGCTGCAGCGCCGCGTCGGCGGTGCGTGGCAGGTGCTCACCCCACTGACCAACGCCGCAGTGTTCGAGTACATCCATCGCGCGGGTCAGCGCCCGGCCATCGCCGGCGGCCTGCCCGGCGGGGGGCGCAGCGGTTGGACGCGCGGCGTGCTTGGCGCTGACCATCGCCGGTCCAGCACCTCGCCTCCACACGGCACCGAACGCCGAGACCGGCTATCAAGATCAAATATTTGCGGTGCTGGGACAGCTACACAAGCGTGGGGCCTTGTCGGAGACCTCCTTCTGCGCGTCCACGTATGCGTTGTGTAGTGCGGGTTGTCGGAGACGCCGGCGCCCTGCGGGTGTCCATCCGGGGCCACTTGACGTCGCCTATCGCGGTTGCCCGAAGTTGCCGCTGGCGCGCACAGGGGACAGCACTCGGTTCTTCAGAATCTGCTCCGGCTGACCCTCATGTACTTGATCTCTGCTCGTTGTGGGCCGGCCGTAGCGCCCTGGTCCCGATTAGCCGGCCCAGACAATCCGGCCGCTGTCGACGGCGACCGCGCCACCCACGGTGATGTCCAGTGTCTCGGCCGTCGACGTCCACGACCGCGGCTCGACCACATCGAGGGTGTAGGAGTAGGTCACCCGGGCGCGGCCCGGGGTGACGGTGCGGACCGTCACTGCGCCGGCGTCGTCCTGGCGAAGCTCTACGCGCGGGTACTCGAGTACCGCCCACCGGGCGTCCCGGGTGAACGCGTAGCGGGTGGTGACGCCCAGGGGGCAGTTGCTCAGTGGCCCGGATCCGGTGTCCGGCTGGAGGTCGGGCTGGCGCGCGCACGCGTCGATCCGCTCCCGAACCTGGCCGGTCACGGCGTCGACCACCTCCGGGCGCACGGTGACGTCCACCGTGGCCGCCTGCCGGTCGGCGGCGACCACCACGGTTGACGGCACCGCCGCGACCAGCGGAGTGTCGACCGCCGCGAGGGTATAGACGCCGGGAGGTGCCCAGACGGCGCCGTCGCTGCGGTCGTCGGCCGCTGGCGCCCGAACGGTGGCCACCTCGGCACCAGCGAGCCGGGCCGTGGGGACGGTGGCGCTGATGACGTCCATCAGGGCACCGGGCGGGTCGAGGACTCGCCAGGAGCGGAGCAGGCCCCGCCCGTCGCGGGTCAGGGTCACCGCCTGGTCGTGCGCCTGGCCGCCGACCTGGTAGCGGACACTGACCGTGGCCCGGTTCCGGTTGGGTCGCCGAGTGGTGTCGCCGGCCGCCGGGTCACCGTAGGCCACGCTTCGGATCTCGACCTGCTCCGGTGGCTGGTAGCCCTGCCGCAGCGAGGCCGGCTGGCACATCGCCGAGCCGTCGCAGTCGGCCACCTTCCCCAGCTGCACGCCGTCGCGGTCGGCCAGCGCCGCGAACAGGTCCCGGACCCGATCGTCTGGACCGTTGCCGGCCGCTATCAGGCTGGTAACGCCGTAGCCGACCAGCAGCACCACCACCACGGCGCCGGCGAGGATCAGCCGGAGCCGTCGACCAGGCAGCCACCGACGCCAGGTCGCCGAGCGGATCCGAGGGCGCGCGGCCACCTGGTCGTGCTCACCGGTCCGAGGCGCGGGAACCAGCGGCCCAGCCGACGAGAGCTCAGCGCCGCAGGCCCTACAGAACCGCGCGCCGGCCCGCGCCGGCGCGGCGCAGCTCGGGCAGCTCGCCGGGGCGTCGAGCTGAGTGCTCACGCGCGCACCGGATCCGGCGTGTATCCGGCACGCGCCCGGAACGGCTCCATCAGGCCCGCCGGTCGCGTCTCCACCAGCAGCGGCGCGTCGGAGCGGTAGAACAGCCAGGCGTGCAGCGGGGGTATTCGCTGGAGCGCGTCGACCGGCAGAGACGGGCGGTACAGGCCGCCGACCGCGTGTTGCCGGCCGCCGGCGTCGCGGTCACCGAGCCGACCGGGCTGGGTCGGCGACCGGGTCGGGTCGATGCCACCGGCGTAGTAGGTCACTTGCGTTTCCCGGTACTCGCCGGCCCACCCGGAGATGTCCCGGAGGTCGTTGCCGTTGCTCATTCCGCCGAAGATGAGCTTTGCCGTGGTCGCGGTGAGGATGGACTGTTGGACGTCGGCGCCGTACCGGGCCCGGAGCTGCGCGAGGCTCTGCGCGGCCCACATGGTGACGATGCCCCGGCCGCCGCCCTCGGAGACGAGCGCGGGCAGCGACTCCAGGGGCGCGATGTTGGGCACCTCATCGAGGGCCAGGAGCAGCCGCGGATCGAGCCGGCCCAGCGGGGAGACCGCCGCCAGCTCGGCCGCGCGCTGCGCGATGGAGTCGACCAGGCCGACGATCATCGGCGCGGCCACCGCCTGGTAGTGCGACGGACCGACGATGAACAGCGTGGACCTGGTGGCCAGGAAGTGGTCCACGTCGAAGCTCTCACCGGTGGTCGAGGCGAGTACGCGCGGTTCCGCCGTGGCGTCGAGGCAGTTCCTGGCCACCGAGTAGAACGACCCGCGCTCGCGCTCGCCCAGCAGGTCCAACGCCCGGAGATCATCTGCCCAGCTCGCCGCACTGGTGTTCGCCTCCCGCAGCATCCGGGCCGGCTCGCGGACCTCCTGGCTGGCCAGCCACCGGCGTACGTCGACCATGCTCCCGCCGGTGATGGCCGCAGCGTGGAACACCGCTCGCAAGATGGCCGAAGCGCCGGCCCGCCAGTGCTCGCCGTCAGTGATGCCACGGCCGACCACGGCAACCATCGCGGAGGCCCGCCGGTATGCCACGGAGGGGTCGGTGCAGCCGGCCAGCGGGGACCAGTGCAGCGACACCACACCTGGCTCGCTGCCGAACGGGTCGTAGACGTACACGCTGCCGCCGTGCGGCGCGGCAAGACTCCGACGCCAGTTGCCGGCCGCGCGGAGCAGGTCACCCCGGGTTGAGGTGGCCACCACCGGCCCGTCCCAGGTGAGCAGGGCCGGAATGATGAGGCCGCTCGACTTGCCGTAGCGGGGTGGGCCGACGATGCCCACGGAGTCCTCCGGGCTGGACCAGCACGGCCGGTGGCCGTCGCGCGGGTCCAGGCCCAGGTACACGGCCTGACGCGGTACCGGGTCGAATGCCGGCAGCGGCGCGAAGTCGGTCACGATCACCATCCCTTCCGGACCGTCGACTGGTCGGACCAGCCGGGTAGCGCCCGCGCCAGCGGGTGGTCCTCCCGCAGCGGCGTCGGTCCCTCGCTGCGCTCCAGGCGTTCCAGGCGCAGCTCATTCGGCGGATGGGTGGCCAGGACCGTCTGGTCCCAGCCGGAGCGGGCAGCGTCGAAGGTGTGCCGCAGGAAGCTCAGGGCCGCCCGCAGGCCCGCGCCGTAGCCGGCCGCGGCCGCCACGGCGTCGGCCCGGTACTCAGCCTGCCGCCAGAGTCGGGACTGGACAGGAACCACGAGATACCGGACCGTCACCAGCACCGGCCACAGCAGCACCCGCACGGCGAAGTGCAACGGCCGGGAGGACACCATCAGGAGTCGGTCGGCCAGCTCGTAGAGCAGGTAGAGCGGCAGGGCTACGCCCCGCGCCCAGGCCATGGCCACGGGGTCGCCAGCCCGCCAGTGCGCCAGCTCGTGAGCGAGCACCCCGGCCACCTGGTCGCGGTCGTAGTCGAGCTGTTCCAGCAGCCCGTAGTTGATGACGATGTGCCGGATGTACGCGCTGGCGTTGGCCTCGCGCCGGTCGTCGACGAGCAGCCGCGGCACGGCCCGCAGGCCCATCCGCGCCGCAACCTCAGCCACGATCGGGCCGAGCCATGCAGCCTCCCGGCGGGACAGCCGCCGCGCGCCACCGATCCGGAGCCGGACGCTCTCCGTGGCCACAGTCCACACCAGGTAGAGGCCACCGACGACCAGCGCGGTCACGACCTGGCCGAGCGCAACCGCCCACGGCCACGTCGGGTCACCGGCCGCCAGGGCTTCCCAGGGCCACACGGCCGCCATCCAGCCCAGCTTCCCGGCGCCGTGCACCGCACCGAGGATGCCGCCGACGATGCCGCCGACCTGAGCCGCCGCCGTAGGCAGTAGCTGCTCCGCCCGGATGGGCAGGGGAAAAACCCAGGTCAGCAGAGCGTCGAGGCGAGAGAGCACGCCCTGACCGGCGATGGTGCCGGACACCACGCCGGCGAGCCCGCCGAACACGGCCCCGATCGCGGCGAGCAGCACCACAAACGGCACGTTGAACCAAGCCGCGACTATGCCGGTGCCGGTCCCGACCAGGTTCCGCCCCAGGGTCGACCGCGCCCAGGTCGACCAACCGGGCCCGCGCGCGCGGCTGCCCACCGCCGCCTGGTCGACGACGTCGACCGCCACCGCAGGGGTTGCCGGTGGAGGAAGCCGCTCGCCGACCGCAGGCAGCCGGGGCGACGGGATGGGCGGCGCGTCGACACCCGCTCCGCAGCGCCCGCAGGCGATCGCGCCGGCCGCCAAAGTCGCGCCGCACTGGTCGCAGAACACCCGGACACCTCCCCCGCGTACCGGCATCGGCGCCCGACCAGGGGCCGATAAGCGATCAACTGTAGTCACCACCGCCGAGCGCGGGTCGCCGTACCGAAGCGGTGTGGAGCAAGCCGAGGCTACGGGGGGCGAGGCGACGGCCGCCGCCGGCCGCGAGCTGGGCCGCCGCGCCGGCCGGGTTCGCGTCCATTTCTTCTCCCGGGTCGCGTGGTCACCGCCCGCGTTCGGTTGCGGTGACGTCCCGGCCTGGCCGTGCCGGTGCGACCCGCGCCGGGGTCGGCGGTCGGTGGGCGCGGTGCGGAAAGTTGTGCTGGTCGGGAGGGTGCGAGGTGTGCGACACGGCGAAGAGCCGGCAGCGACGAAGACGGCGCACCACGGGCGCGCGGGAATCGGCCCATGCCGGCGTATACGTTCGTATACTTCTGCCATGTCGATAGATCCGTCCCGGTTCGGCTATGAGAGCTACGAGGCGCTCGACCGGGCTGGCGTGCGCTGGCAGGAGGCGCTGCACGTGCTGAACGTGGCGCGGCCGCGGTTGGTGCGCCACGTCGGTGCCGTGCTGCACGTCGTCGGCGCGGTGCCGGACGGCAGGCTGTTGGCGGTGTCGTTGATCGAGGAGACCGACGACGCGTACGTGGTGGTCGGGGCGCGGTGGCTCGACGAGGACGAGGCCGAGCCGGTGCGCAAGTTGATGGAGAGGGACGGACGATGAGCCGAGCAGACGACATCAGGGCGGCCCAGCAGTCCCTGGAAAACCGGGACTGGTCCGACGCGGTGGTCGACGACACCCCGCCGCCGACGAAGGTCAGCATGTCCGCCCGGTACTCCGTCGACGTCGCCCGCCGGGTGATGGACGACGCGGAGGCGCGGGGCGTGAAGCCCGGCGCGATTCTGCGGGAAATCGTGGAGGCCCACTACGCCGCCCTGGACGCCGCCGGCGACGAGCCGATCACGGTGCGCCCGGCCGACGTCGTCCGCGCGTTGACCCAGGTTGCCCGACGCTCCGGCCCAGCGGCCGCGTAACGGCTGCGCACGGCCGGGTGCGACAAGTGCGACACCCCACACCGCCCCTCTCCGCTAAGAGGCTCCAGGGCCACCAACCGGCGTCAAGAGCGCTACGCGTCGCTACGCGATGGCCTGCCGGCCACCCTTGACCCCGGCCGCCGGCCCTGGTGGACAGGCTTCGGAGGGGCGGCCCGGGGAAAGGTTGGTACCCCCCGCCGACCGCCGTGGTGGTCAGCCGGTGAGGTGCGCTGCCGGCCAGTCGAGGTGCGACAAGTGCTACGACGCGGAGGACACGCACTCTCAGATAGTGACAAACGTGCAGGTGAAACCTCGCGGGAGCTGGACCCGGTCACCAACGAGTGGGTGCCTGTCGACCCCCGGGCCGGGTTCTACGCCTACTCGTTTCCGACGCCCGTGGAGGTGCTGCCCGTCGGCCAGGGCGCCGGGGTCGAGCAGCACCAGTAGAGGAACGAGCGGTTGACCCGGCCGCCGGCGCGGAGTGCGAGAGGTGCTACGCCGGCGCGTCGGGCAGCCGCCCGCGGATCCCGTCGAGGTCGGCCAGGGCGTGCTCGACGATCGCGGCCAGGATGATGTGCTTCGGGGCGCGGGTGGCGTAGTGCAGGTCGTCCAGGGCGCGGGCGAGGGAGTCGGCGACGTCGCGGCGCATGTACCAGGACCGGCGGTCCATCTCCACGGCGGCCGGCGTCGCCGGGCGCACCCCGGGCGAGGCGGGACCGGCGGGTTGGTGGCGCTGGCGCAGGACCCCGAGCAGGTCGTCGACGCCCCGGCTGGCGGGTAGCTGCTTGCTCATCGGATCTCCGGGAAGGTCTTGGCCAGGGCCCGGTAGACCGTGGCGTGGTGGGAGTTCGGGGCGTAGTCGACGACGGTGCGGCCGTGGCGCCTCGCCTCGCTCACCACGACGGACAGGGGCACGGTGCCCAGGATCGGCAGGTCGGCCTGCGCGGCGAGCTTCGCCAGGTCATCGAGCACCGACCGCGCGTACACCGAGGCCGGCCGCCGCAGCATGCTCACGACCATGCCGTGCAGGACCAGCCGCTCATCGCGGAGGAACTCGTCGACGGCGGCGATCTGCGCCAGCAGCAGCTGGAGCGCCTTAAGCGTGGTGTCCTCGGCCTGCACCGGGATCAGCACCCGCTCGGCCCAGGCGAGGGCGTTGTCCGTGACGACGTCCAGGGTGGGCGGGCAGTCGATGAGGACGTCGTCGTAGTCACCGGCCAGCGGCGCCAGGACCCGGGTCAGGCGCTGCTCGCGCCCGCGTAGCTTGTCCAGCTCGCGGGCGACGGTGAGCATGGCGGCGGTGTTGGGCAGCACGTCCAGCACGCCGCCCTGCTCGGTGGTGGAGTGGCGCACCGGCTCGACCCGGGCGCGGCGGCTGCTGGTGAGCGCCTCGGCGAGGCTGAAGCCGTCCGAGGGCGTGACCTTCAGCCCATCGGTGAGGTAGCCGCTCGGGTCCAGGTCGACCAGCAGCACCCGCCGGCCGAGTTCAGCGAGCGCACCGCCGATGTTCGTGGTCAGCTCGGTTTTCCCGACGCCGCCTTTCTGGTTCACCACGGCCGTGCTCGTCATGCCGTGACCGTAGCCTCGCACCCCTCGCACCTGGCATCCGCCACGCGGCCAGCCCTGGAGGTGCGACGAGTGCGACACCCGAAACCATCGATGTTGATCTGTCGGACGGGCGACACACCCCTACCCCTGCCGTATGAATGTCCGTACAGTCATACGTAGATTCGTACACATGGGAGGGGTTGGAGATGGCGCTCAAGCATCTGCCGGACGGAACGGTGCAGCTGGAGGTCACGCCGGCGCAAGCCCGCGTGCTCGGCGGGGACGCCTCGCTGCTGCTGGACTGGTTCGACTCCGCACTGGTCGGCCTCGTGGCGCTGCGCGAAGGGCGGGCCGCCGACATGAGCCGCGACGACTGGCACTACCTCATCACGCACCTGGAGCACCGACTGGCACCGCGCCTGGACGGGCTACGCGACGCGGTGATCCGCGCCCACCACGGCGCCGGGGGCAGCCTCGCCGAGCTGGCGCTGGCGATGGACGTGGAGAAGTCGACCGCGCAGTACCGCCGCGACCGCGTCGTCAAGCGGGAGCCGACCGTCTGGGAGACGTGGGCCCGCGCCGGCGGCCCGCAGCACCCGGGCCAGCCCGCGAAGCGGTGGACCGCACGGCTGACCTTCGAGGACGGCACCCAGGAGGAACTGCACGGGCTCACCGAGGACCACGCCCGTGACCTGGAGCTGCTCATCACCAACGACCGGCAGCGCACCGCCACCGTGGACAGCAGCACCGGCCGGCACACCTACCGCGCCGAGCAGCTCCAGGTCGTGGGGGTGTGGGTCAGCCGCAGCGAGCAGCAGCCCCGGTAGCGGACCTACCCCGCGGGTCATCGGCGCGACCGGTGGCCGGCGGGAGTGGCCCGACCCGGACCACTCGACGACGCAGGGGCGGCCCTGCCCTGGAAAGCCGGCCGCCCCCGCTTACTCCCGCGAAGGAGTCCCCTCATGTTCGCACGCGTGATCCTGGCTGCCCGGTGGGTGCTGCTGTCCTGCGGCTGCATGGTCACCCTGCACGGCAAGGTCTCGGCGCCCACCTGGTGCCAGGACTGCCGCAAGGACGTCACCTCGTCTGGAGGCACCCGATGATCGACCCCGGCACCATCGCCGCGGTGTACATCGCTCTGTTTGTTGGCCACCAGCTCGCCGACCACTGGATCCAGACCCAGCCGCAGGCCGATCACAAGGGCTGCGACCCCGACCACGGCGGCGGTCGACACGAGCACTGCTCGACCTGGCGGTCCCGCTGGTACTGCGCCAAGCACGTGGCCACCTACGGCGCGACCCAGCTGGTTGTGCTCGCGCTGGTCGCGCTGGTCACGGAGCTGACCATCTCGCCGGCCGGGTTCGCCGCCGGCATGGCGGTCAACCTGGTCACGCACTTCATCGCTGACCGACGCGCGCCGCTGCGCTGGCTGGCCGACCGGACCGGGTCCGGTCGGTTCTGGCAGCTCGGCACCCCGCGCGCCGACCGCGACGACAACCCGAGCTTGGGCACCGGTGCGTACGCCCTGGACCAGTCCTGGCACTACGCCTGGTTGCTCGTCGCCGCCATCCTCATCACCATCTGACCGAAGGGAAACGCCCAGCATGAGCCGCGCCCGCTTCCAACAGCTCCAGCAGGAGTCAGCCCAGAGCCGCCGCGACGGCGAGGACCAGGTGCTCGCCGCCGCAGCTCAGATCGACCCGGCCGACAACAGCCTGACCGCCCGGCAGATCCTGGCCGCCGCCGAGAGCATCCGGGACCACCGCCGCGACCGCCGCTAAAACCCCCCTGCACCAACTCGAAGGGGCGCTCCGTCACCAACGACGGGGCGCCCTTTCTGCGGCCCGATCACGATTAAATTCATTTCGTTTCATCACACGAACGAATCTAATTCTATGTTATTATATTGGCATGACTGAGACGCAGATCCCTTCCGAGCAGCAGACGTGCGCCTTTCCGGGGTGCCACGACGAGGCCGAGCGGGCGGTGGGCCCGGGGCGGCCGCCGAAGTACTGCAAGAACCCGGAGCACAACGCGCAGACCAAGTTCCGGGCGGAGCGCGGGCGGGCGACCGGTGGGCAGAGCGCCGAGCAGGCGGACCTGGGGCGGCCCGTGACGATGGCGGGGGACACGGCGTCCAGTTCGGTGAAGGTGATCGAGCGGCTCGCCCGTGACCTGGTCGAGGCCCTCGGGCAGCACGCGGAGGCGATGCGGACGGTCGGCGATGTCGACGCGGCTGAGGCGCAGATCGAGGCCGTGACGACTGAGGCCGCGCAGCGGGTCAGCGACTCCGAGGCGGGACGGGCCGCCGAGCACGCCCGGCGGGTCGCGGCGGAGAGCCGTGCCGAGCAGTTGCAGGTCGACGCGGAGGACATGGCGTCCCAGGTCGACGCGATCGCCGGTGATCTGGCCGCCGCCCGAGCCAAGGCCGACGAGCTGACCGGTCAGCTCGACGCGCGCGGCGCCGAGCTGGAGGCGGTGCTCGGCGTGCGGGACCAGGTGCTGTCCGAGCTGGACACGGTGCGAGCTGAGTTGACCGAGGCGCGGACCCTCGCGGAGAACCAGGGCATCGAGGCGGTGCAGCTACGCGTCCAGGTCGAGGAGGCGACCGTTGCCCGCAACGAGGCCCGCGCAGAGGTGTCCCGGCAGGCCGGTGAGCTGGACCGGTTGGCCCGCGACGTGGCCAGCGCCAACGACCGCGCCGAGCAGTCTGCCGGCGAGGCGAGCACCGCCCGTGCGGCGCAGCAGGAGGCGGAGCGCGAGCTGGCGGAGGTCCGCGAGCAGCTGCGCGCGGTGGAGCGCGAGCGGGACCAGGCCGCCGCCGGCCGCGCCACGGCCGAGTCTCGGCTTGCCGACCGCGACGCCCAGGTGCAGCAGCTGCACGGCGAGCTGTCCGCCGCCCGGACCCGGGTGGACGAGTTGACCGGTCAGGTCGACCAGCGCGGCCGCGAGGTGGAGCAGGCGCGGGCGGAGCAGGCCCGGACGGCGCAGCAGGTCGAGAACGGGAAGCGGGAGCTGGCCGAGACGCGGCAGCGCGAGCAGGACCAGACGGCCGCGCGGAAGACGGCCGAGGCCGCCGTGGCGGAGGTCCGCGAGCAGCTGCGCGCGGTGGAGCGCGAGCGGGACCAGGCGGCCGCGGGCCGGGAAGCGGTGGAGGCCCGGCTGGCCGATCGGCTCGCGGTCGTGCAGGAGCTGCGCGCCGAGGTGACCCAGGCGCGGACGGACGAGCGGGCGGCGCGTACTCAGGCGGCCGACCTCACCGCCCAGGTTGCCTCGTTGGCCGGTCGGCTCGCCGGCGACGGCCGGGGGTCGCGCGAGCACGGCTGACGGACCCGCCCTCGGGCCGGTCATGGATGTCCGCCGCTGGCGGTCGCCGTGACCGGCCTGAGTGGTCACGGCGATGACCGGTCGGACAGGGGGTGCCCTGCCGGTGGTCACTCGGGTGACCGGTCGTCGTGGTGACCGGGCGCGGTCATGGCCGTGACCGGGGCAGGCGGCCATGGTGGTGACCGGCAGCGCGGGGTGGTCATCGTGGTGGCCGTGCTGTTGGACACGGTGACCGACCCGCCGGTCATCTCTGGTGACCGGTCACGAGATGACCGGCGGAGGTGGTGCAGGGTCGGGGCGGGGGCGAGAGAACCTGGCCGGTTGAGCCGTGAGGTGGCGTAGGGGCCGGACCGTCCAGCACCAGCAGGGCAGGGTGGTGTGGTGGTCGGATGGCTCGCCATCGGGCGCGGGCCGTGCTTCGCGGCAGGTCGGGGCGGGTGGACATCGGTGACCGGCGGTGGTGGTCGTGCCGGTGGCCGGTCATCGTGGTGACCGCCGCGCGGTCATCGGGTGGTCCGGCCCGGTCATGGCGTGACCGGGCCGGGTGGTCGCGGGATGGCCGTGGCGGTCGGGGGCGGATGACCGATGGTCATGGTGATGACCGCAGCCTCGGTCACTGGTGACCGGGTGGGCGGTCACGCGGATGACCGGTCAGGGAAGCCAGGTGGTGGAGCGCCGAGCGATGTCGTGAAGTTTGGTCACGGTGTCCGGGGTGAGGACGGGCGTCTGTCGGCGGAGCCAGCGGGCGAGTTTGGACGCGGCGATGACGGTCACGCCCAGGGGCTGGTGGTCACCGCGGACACCGGCGCCGACGACGGCGATGACCGGGGTGACGGCGATCGGGCCGTGGCCGAGGGCAGCGCCCAGGAGCCGGCCGGCGCGGTCAGCTTCGGCGCGGGCCTTGACCGCGTAGGCGGTGGCGTGGCGGTTGACGGTGATGCCGTCCGGGCCGGCGGAGACGAAGCCGCGCGGGTGGTGCTTGGTGTTGATGGTGAAGATTCCGGCCGGTCCGATGAGGACGTGGTCGATGTCCGTGCCTCGGGCGCTGACCGGCACGGAGTGCAGGACGTACCAGCCGCCGCCGGGGCTGGTGAGTTTGCGCAGGTAGCCGGCGGTTTTCACCTCGCCGGCCGCGCCGACGCGCCACGCGCGTTCGTCGGTGCGCAGTCGCAGGAGCCGGGCGAAGAACGTGACCACGGGCCGGTCGCGGCGCAGCTGCGCGGCGACGGCGGCCGCGCCCTGGCCGGGCTGGTTGTCCGCCAGGTCGGTCCATCCCGGTCGTCTACTGCGCTGGGTGGGCGGTGTGGGTCGCTGAGCTGGGCGTTCGCGGATGCTCACGCCGACTGGCGGGTCCTGTGGGGGCGGTCCGAACGCGTCGTTGCCCAGGTGGGTGGGCGGGGCGACTGGCCCGGCCGGGGCGGTGGGCGGCGCGAGGTTATGGACCAGCTCGGGCGGGTCGGTGCGGGGCGGTGTGGGGTTGCGCTGTCGCCAGGTGGCCAGGGCGGCGTAGAACTCGGTGGCGCGGCCGAGGTGCACGTCTCCGGGCTGGCCGCTGGTCACGTCGACGTAGCCGAGGTGAGTGCCGTCGCTGGCGTCGAAGTGCACGCGGCGTCGGCCGGCGCGTACTGACGTCCAGGTGGTCACCACCGGTCGGCCGCCGTCTGGCGGCGCGGCGCGATGCGCCGTGTGGGGTCACCGACCGTGACGGCGGGGCGGGTGCCGACCTCGGTGGTAGCGGGCTGGTAGCGCCCACTGGGAGGCGTTACCACCCGCCGGAGGGCGGCGAGCTGCCCGGCGTTGCCGGGAGCCGGCGCGAGCGCGTGAGGCACGGCCACAGCCGGGCGCGGGTCATCGTGCGCAGCGGCGAAGCCGACCCCGAACCGGACCAGCAGCGCCCCCGCCAACGGCGTTAGCGCCCCCTCAACCCGGGAAGTCACCACAGCCACCCCACAATCTCGTTCGATCTCCAGCACCGTCTCATCAGAACCGTCCACCCCGTCACATCCACCCACCACGAGCACAGCCAGCAAGTACCCCACCCCAGACCATTTTAGAACCGTCACACCAAGGCATTGCAATGTACTGGCCCAAGATCATCAGCTATGATCTATCCATGACTGTGCGCGTGACCCCCATCCCTGCGGGGATGGCCGGTGCGCGCTACCCGTGGGAGTGCCAGGCACACGAGCATGATCGTCAGGCGTACTACCACGAGGGTCAGGAGGTCGGCCCGTCCGCGCGGTGGCTCGGCGCGGGGGTGGAGCGGCTCGGGTACGAGCAGGGTTCCGAGGTGGTCAAGGAAGAGCACCTGGTGCTGTTCGGCGAGCTGTGCGACCCGCGTCTGCACGCGGAGCTGACCGCCCGCGCGGCCGCCGAGATCCGGAAGCTTGGGCTCACGGGCGACGACGCGAAAGACCACTACGCAGAGCTACTCACGGGTGCCCGGTTGGGTCGCGCTCCCCGGCAGTACAAGTCGGTGGATGAGCGGCTGGCGGAGGCGTTGAAGGCCGAGCCGGACGCGGACGCGCACCGCCGGGAGGAGCTGCGGCGGCTGATCGAGTCGAAGCAGCCAAAGGCGAACGGATCGTTCGACGTGACCTTCTCGGTGCAGAAGTCGATCAGCTTGTACCGGGCGGGTCTGCTGGCGCAGGGCCGCGTCGAGGACGCGGGGAAGGTCGAGGCGGCGCACCGCGCAGGGGTCGCTGCGGCGTTGGAGTACCTCCAGCGTGAGGCGGGTTTCACCCGGGTCGGCTACCACGGCAGCGCGGGCCCGGACGGGGCGAGCGTGGGCCGGTACGTCGACGCCCACGAGTGGGTGGCCGCCGAGTTCCTGCACGAGACGTCCCGGGCTGGTGACGTGCAGATGCACTCGCACCTCCAGGTGCTCAACCGGGTACCCACGGTCGAGGACGACGGCCGGGTGGTGTGGCGGACCCTGGACTCCCGCGCGCTGCACAAGGCCCGGCCAGGCATGGAAGCGGTCTACCACCGCACGATGGAGGAGCAGCTGACCCGGGATCTGCCGGTGGACCTGGAGACCCGGGAGGACGGCAAGGCCCGCGAGGTCATCGGGATCACCCTGGACGACCGGGAAGCGGCATCGACGCGCCGGCAGCAGATCAAGGGTGAGCTGGAAAAGTACGTCGAGCTGTACCGGGAGCGCACCGGGCACGAGCCGTCGCCGCAGACTCTGTCGAAGATGGCGGAGCGGGCGGCGTTGCAGACCCGGGACCGCAAGGACGCCGCGGTGCCGATGGACGAGCTGGTCGACCGGTGGGAGCGCGAGGCGGTCGCCGCTGACCGGCGCACCCACGCGGAGATGGCCGACAACGCTGAGGCCGCCGCGGTGAACCGCCGGTTGAGCCGGATGCGCGACGGCGACCCGGCGCCGGTGCTGGACCGGGCCCGGGTGATCGCGCAGGCGCTGGGTGAGGTGCAGTCGGAGCGGGCGAAGTTCGGTCGGGACGACGTGATGCGCTGCATGGCCCGGGCGCTGCCCGAGCAGCTGGGCACCGCCGCCGACGACGCCGGCAGCGTTACCGCCCTGTTGGAGTCGCTGACCGATGAGGCCCTGACCAGCGGCGCGTACGGCGTTCTGCAGGTGTCCGGGTTCGAGGTCGTCAACACGCCGCCGGAGCTGCGGCGGGAGTCGGACGGGCGCAGCGTCTACCAGCCCGGTCGGGTCGAGCGGTATTCCACCGAGACGCAGCTGCGCGAGGAAGAGCGGATGGTGGCCACGGCCTCCCGCACCGACGCGCCGCGGTTGTCCCCGGAGCAGATCGAGGACGCGATCGCCGCGTCGACGTTGGGCGAGGACCAGGCCGCCGCCGTGCGCGGGGTGCTCGGCGATGGCCGGCAGGTGTCGGTCATCGTCGGCCCGGCCGGCACCGGGAAGAGCTACGCCCAGGGCATCATCACGAAGGCGTGGGAGGCCAACGGCGGCCGGGTGATCGGGCTCGCACCGTCGAACATCGCCGCCGGCGTGCTCGCCGAAGCCGGCGTCAGCACCACCACCAACATCAAGAAGTTCTTGGATCTGCACGAGGGCCACGGCGCGCAGGCCGATATAGCTCGGTTCGCCCTGCGCCCGGGTGACCTGGTCATCGTCGACGAGGCCGCAATGGCGAACCACCCGGACATGGTCAAGCTGGTGCAGATCGTGGCCGAGGCCGGGGCGAAGATGGCCGGGGTCGGTGACGACGGGCAGATGCAGTCGGTCGGAGCGGGCGGCGGGTTCCGGCTGCTCCGCCAGGAGACCGGGGCGTACGAGCTGCGCACGGTGCGCCGGTTCCGCGACGGTGACCAGGTGCGCGATTGGGAGGCCGAGGCGTCTCTCGGGCTGCGGGACGGCAACGCCGAGGTGCTCGCCGCCTACGAGGAGCACGGCCGGCTGCACGGCGGGACCGCCGAGGAGATGGCCGAGAAGTCGGTCGGTCGCTACGTCGCCGCCACTCTCGCTGGGAAGGTCGCCACGCTGACCACCCCGACCAACGCGGTCGCTGACGAGCTGTCCGCCCGGATCCGCGCGGAGCTGGTCCGCCTCGGCCGAGTCGAAGAAGGCGGAGCGGCGGTGATGGGCGGCAACGTCGCCGGCGTCGGCGACCTGGTCCAGACCCGCGAGAACAAGTCACTGTTGGTCGACAGTGAGGGTTTGCAGGTCATCAACCGGCGGGTGTACCGGGTGACCGAGCTGCACGAGGACGGGTCACTGACTGTGCGCCGGATCGTCGGCCTTGACTCCGAGGGTCGGGAGCAGCTCGCCGGCACCGTCCGGCTCGACCCGGACTACGTGCGCGAGTGGACTGCGCTGGGCTACGCCGGCACCGTCCAAGCTACCCAGGGTCGGAACGTCGACCGTGGCTACCTCTATGGCGATGCTGACCAGGGCATCACCCGCGAGGCCGGGTACGTGGCCCTGACCCGGGGCACCGAGATCAACGAAGCGTTCCTGGCCACCGAGCGCACCCCCGAGGACCCGATCGACGGGATGCCGGAGGACACCCAGGTGTCGACGCCGCTGGCGGAGATGACCCGGATCCTGGAGCGGGAGGGCGTGGAGAAGTCGGCCACCGAGTCGCTGCGGGAGGGACTCGAGTACGCGGAGTCGATGCCCGCGCTCGCTCCGATGTGGGTCGACGTCACCACCCGGCACACCCGGGATCAGTGCCGCGCCCTGCTCGGGGACATTCTCGGCCCGGACGCGGTCGCCCGCCTGGACGCCGAGCAGGCCGACCCGCTCTACCGGCACCTGCGCGAGACCCAGCTCCAGGGCCACGACATCGAGGCCCTGCTACGCGAGGCAATCGGCGACCCGCGCAGCCTCACCGACGCCCGGGAGCTGGGCGCACTGTTGCAGTACCGGGTGGAGCAGACGGCCGCCGGTCGGACCCCGGAGCACGAGCCGGCCGGCTCGGACTGGCTGGCCCGTACCCCCGACATCGAGGGCCCCGAAGGTGAGTTCGCCCGCGAGGTCGCCGAGGCGATGCAGGCCCGGCAGGACGCACTCGGCGAGCGGGTCGCCGAGCAAACCCCGGCGTGGGCGACCGCCCGGCTCGGTGAACTGCCCGAGCAGGAGCCGGAGCGCACCGAGTGGGAGCAGCGCGCCGCCGTCGTCGAGGCGTACCGCGAGCTGTACGGGGTGACCGGCGAGGGCACCGTCATCGGGCAGGCCCCGCCCCGCAGCGCCGTCGAGCAGCGCGCCGCGTGGGACGCCGCCTACGAGGCGTTGGGTCGCCCGGACGAGCACCGACACATCGCGGCCGCCGGTGACGAGCAGCTGCGGGCGATGCTCGCCGCCTACGAGCGCGAGCAGGTGTGGGCGCCGCCGTACCTTGGGCCGCAGATGTCCGAGGCGTTCCAGTTGGCCCGCGACTACGAGCAGCGCGCCATCCTGGCCGAGGCCGAGGCCGCGACCCTCGCGGACGCCCAGGAGAGGGCCGAGATGGAGACTCGGGCGGCCGGGTGGCGGGAGATGGCCGCCGGGTTCGCCGAGCAGGCTGCCACCTTCGAGGAGATCACCGTCGCGCACGCCACGTGGCGTACGGACACCGAGGAGGTCCGCGAGACCGCGCAGGCCGCCGGCGCTGAGCTGGACCGCCGCCAGGTCGACCGGCAGCCGGCCGCCGAGCAGGACGAGGTCGACCGCGACCAGGCCGCCGCCGGTGACACCGAGCGCGTCGACCAGGAGGTTCCGGAGCGCGACCAGGTCGAGGCCGAGCAGGTCGAGGCCGGGCAGGTGGAGCAGGACGTCCAGGAGCGCGACGAGATCAACGCCGGCGAACAGGTCGACGTGCGAGAGGTGCGAGAGACGGAGCCGGACGTCGAGCTGGAGGGTGCCGCCGCGACGCTCGACGTCGACGAGCCTGCGCAGCTCGCCGTCGACGCTCCGGAGACCGAGGTGGAGCCGACCGTCGCCCGCGAGCCGGAGCAGCCGGCCACGCCCACGCCGGCGCAGCTCGCGGCCCAGGCGTTCCCGGAGCAGCGCCCCACCGCCGAGCGTCAGCCCGAGCCCGAGCAGGTCAAGGCTCCCGAGCGTCAGCCGGAGGCCGAGCAGCAGGACCCGACACGGGCCGCCCGGGTGGCCGCCGGTGCGTTCCCGCGCACCATCCAGCAGGAACTGCGCGAGGCCCGCACCTACCTGGAGCGTCGTGCTCAACGCGCCGAGGCGTCCCAGCGCACCGCCGGACAGCGTGCCGAGCAGCAAGCACGCGAGCAGGAGGACCAGGCCCGCCGCGAGTCCGCCCGGCTCATGCGCGATCGCCAGCAGCAGGCCGAGCGGTCCCAGGCCCGAGGATATGAACGATGACGCAGGAATGGCTTACCGTCGATAGAGACGGAAGGAGGCCGGCCATGGCCGAACGCGTGCGCAGTGGTTGGGAGCTGAGGAGCCGCGCCGAGATCGAGTACATGCTGGCGCACCTGGTCAGGGTCTACGCACCGACGCATGACTACGCTCGGGGCGGCGCGGCGGTCTGCCGCTGGATCCTGGGTCATGATCACGCTTCTCCCGTTACGGGTCAGTTTCTCGGACGGCCCGTTACCTGCAATGACGTCCGGCATGAGGGGTACGAAGCTCAGGTGGCGATGTCCAACGGCGGACGCCCCGCCGTAAGCCCGCCCGTGGATCCGCTCTCCATCAACTACTTGAACGGCGTCGACGACTGGGCACTATGGGTGACCGGCGGCCAGGGTGTTTCCATTCCGGACGACTGGCCGTTCGACCAAGGGCCGCCGCTGGGCTCGGTGCGCTGACCGACCGACAAACAGGGCCCCCACCGATTGGTGGGGGCCCTGTCGTGTGCGAGGGGTGCTACTCGCGGCGCTGCACCATACGAGCGAGCCAGGGCAGCTCGGGCAGGTGGACGGTGACGCGCTGCTGGGTCCAGGGCCGGCGCAGCGCGAAGAGGCTGAGCACGATCCACCAGAGGGCGGCGATGCCGGCGGTGGTGGTGCGGGCCGGGCCGGTGGTGGTGGCCCAGACCATCGCCACGGTTGCGGCGCCGAAGAGGATCCAGCCGAGGCGTGCGGCGACGGCGCGAGCGAGGAAGGCGAGCGCGAACAGGCCGACGCCGGCGGCGCACCAGGTCCACCACAGCGTCTCGGCGTCGATGGGCAGGCCGGCGGAGTGGGCGGTGAGGTAGGCGCGGACCGGGTCGAGAACGACGTGGGTGAGGCTCCAGTCGCGCAGCCAGTCCACGCCACCGTCGATCGCGTCGACGGCGAAGCGGCCGATCCAGCGCAGCAGCGGCATGACGAGGCCGAACAGCAGGAGTGCGACGAGTAGCACTCCGGCGACGCCGGCGGCGGGCAGGAGCCAGTCCGGGGGCCAGTCGTCGCTGGCGCGCTGGCGACGGAAGCGGTGCCATAGGTCTTCGGCCCACTCTTCGAGCATGGCCAGCCAACCGGCGTTGGTGTCCTCGATCGGGGCGGGCCGGGTCGGTGTGGTGGTGTCGGTGCTCATGCGTCGTCCTCGTCTTCGTCCTGGTCGACGTCGTCGACGGCGATGATGACCGGGTCACCGCGGCGAGCGGCTTCCAGGTGGGCGCGGGTGAGTACGGTCCGGTCGGGCAGCTTGCGGGACAGCAGGGCCTCCAGGCCCTCGGGTGCGCCGGTGATATCGGCGGGTGCTTGGGCGTTGATGTCGTCGAGCAGCGCGTCGACGAGCAGGGCGAGCGACCCGGGGCCGGATCCGCCGTAGCCCCACCCCAGCCCGAAGTAGGAGTCGCGGGGGGCGGGGTAGAGCTTGCCGTCGCTGGTGCGGATCCAGACCGGGCCGTCGAGGATCAGTTCGGCCAGGGGCGCGGTCGCGGGCAGTCGCTGCGGCATGGCGGCGATGTAGTCGCCGTCGCTGTCTCTCCAGACCGGTGCGTCGGTGTCGGGGTCGACCAGGGCGTCACCGTCTTGGTCGGGCTGGGCGAGGAGTTCGAACGCGGCGGTGCGCTGGGTGGGGACGAGTCGCTGGGTCCACCGGATCGCCCACGTGCTTTCGTGCGGCTCGATGGTCTGCGGGTTGCTGTAGGGCAGGTCGGTACCGGCGTCCCAGCTGGTGACCTCGCGGACGCACCGGCGGGCCAGGTCATCAGGGCGGGCGAGTAGGTCGAGCCAGCCGGCGCGGCGCTGGGTGGGGTCGATGTCGTCCAGGTCGGACTCCGGCACCGGCATCGGTCGGGCCGCGATGCGCAGCACCCCGTCTGGCAGCTCGGCGCGCTCGACCATCTTGACCAGTTCCTCGGCGGAGCTTGCGGACTGGGAGTGTGCGAGACGTGCGAGGTTGACGAGGACTCGGGCGGAGGGGTGCGTCTGCGGGTAGGTGGACGCCATCATGAGCAGCGCGCCGGTGTCCAGGGCGGGTATCGCCATCGTGGTGGCCGTGGGAGTCGACGGCGTCCAGTCCAGCAGCAGCTGCTTGTCTCGCAGGGTCAGCGACCACCACGGCAGCGGCTGGCCCAGCACCTCGGCCAGCTCGATCCATGTCGGCGTGTAGCTGCGCTCGGGTAGGCCGGGCAGCAGGCCCTTGAGTTCCGGCCCGGACAGGGACGAGAACCCGCTGCTGACCACGACCACCGCTCCGTTGCCGCGTGGGGCGAGCTGCTCGACCCACTTGCGGTGTGGCGCCCGCCAACCGGTGGGCAGCGGCCACACCAGGTGCACCGGGCCCGAGGGGGTGTCCCAGCTCAGGGCAACCGCGCCGGGAAGCTCCACGGTGCCGTCGAAGGTGATGCTGTGTCGGTTCCACCGCCAGGCGGTGACCGGCACTCGACCCGACCACTTGTCGCCCCGGCGGCCCAGCGCCCACGCATAGACCTCGTCTTCGGACCACCACTCCTGGCCGTCGTCGACGCCCGTCGGCTTGAGTTGGCCGGTCTTGACCCACCACCACACGGTCAGGCGGGGCACGCCCAGCAGCTGCCCCACCGCACCCATTCCGAGCCGCCGCCGGCCCTCCGGTTCTTCCACGTCCGCGATCCTCCGTCACCATGAGATTGCCCTGTGTCACTGCCGCGTCAGCGTGCCAGAGCCGTCCGACACGGGCCACCCCCGCACACGAAGCAGGGCCCCCACCGGTTGGTGAGGGCCCTGCTCGCCGCTTGGTCGTGGTTCTTCTACGGCTTATTGGCACCGGGTGCCGGTGCGTCGGGGCGTGCTGCCATGTCGGCCTCGATGACCGCTACCAAGGCGCTGTTGTCGTCGATCGAGTTGGTCGGCCGGGGTTCGACGTGCCTGTCGTCATTGAGGCAGGCGGCCATGGTGGAGTCGCTGCGGAGCCGGTTGATCGTGCCGGGTAGCCACCGGTCGTGCCACTCCCCCGCGCCGGCCGGGGTGCCCTTGGCCGAGCGGTAGAGGCGGTGCCATTCCTGGCACAGCCAGGACAGCTCAGTGACGACGTCGGGGTGCCGGTACCAGCACGCCGGGATCTTGTCGCGGCGGCCGCCGGTGGGCCCAACCAGCCCGTACGTGCCGGCGAGGATGTCGCGGACCCAGTCGATCAGGGTGTGCCAGGCAGCCGCGGCCTGTTCCTTGTTCATGGCAGACCAGTCCCACACCCGCACCGGCTTGTCGCTCTGCTCGGCGAGCAGCTGCTGCACCACCTCCTGGAGCGAGACCATGTCCTCACCCAGGGTGGTGACCTGCTCGCCGATGCCGGTCAGGTCGGCAAACTGCTCGCGCAGCTGGTGTACCTCCGCGCCGAGCGCGAGGATCTGCGCGCCCCAGCCGCCGCTTCCCGGCCGGTCACCGGTCACTGGTCGTCTCCATCGGCCCCGGCGTCGTCGACGCGCTGCGTGGGAATCGGACCCTTCTTCGCGGCGCGGCGGGCCCGCTTGACGTCGCGGCGCTCCCACGCCGGCGTGGTCCGGATCAGTGTCGGCGGTGCGGTGCGGTGCAGGATCAGCGCGTGGTGCTCGGGGATCTCGCGCACCAACGACGGCTCGATGGTCGGTCGGCGTACCTCGGTGGTGGAGGTGGAGCGGCCGCGCCGCTCGCCCTCGGTCTCGGTGTGCTGCTTGGTGACGTAGGTGCCGCACGCCTCCGCGATCGTGTTCAGATCCTCCGTCAGCGTCAGCCCACCGAAATACAGCTGCGTGTTCGCGGCGGTCTTGATGACCTGGCCGCCGCGCTCGCCGTAGATCTCGTAGAGCTGGGCGAGGGCCTGCGCGGAGATCGTGATGGCGATGTTGCGGCCGCCGGCGTCGGCGACCCACCGGGTCAGGTCGACCGGCACGATCAGCGCGGCCTCGTCGAGCAGGAACGACATCGGCGGGTCAAGACGACCGCCGGGCTGACGGGAGGCGCACGCCTTCGCCCCCTCGAACAGGTGCTGCGTCAACGCCACCAGCAGCGGTGCGAGGCTCTTGTCGTCGCCGAGCAGGTACAGCGTTCCCTTCGACGCGATGAACTGGTCAATGTCCAGCGCGTCCTCCCCCGGACCCGGGGCGACGATCGCGGCCACCGCCGGGTTCGCCATGAACTGCATCGACTGCGACAGGGTCAGGAAGATGCTGTCGCGGGTCTTCTCGGCGCCCGTGGTGACGACCTGGCGCAGCTCGCCGAGCCACCCGCCGGGCACCTGCCCGGCGTGCTCCCGCAGGATCTCCAGCGCCTGGTGGTTGTCGGGGGTGGCCACCCACTTGGCGACGGTGGCCATGCCCTCGCCGGACAGCGCGGCCGCCAGCAGGAAACACCGCAGCACCTTCGTGGCCTGGTCCTCCCAGAAGCCGCTGTCGTCGGAGTGTGACTGCCGCATCGACCGCACACCCCGGGTCATCGACGCGGCCCGGCTCTGCGCCGTGGCGTAGTGCTCGCACCCGCGCACCGGGTTCCACCGCAGCGTCGACTCCAGCCCGCCCAACCCGGCCGGGTTGAACAGCAGCACTGGCCGCCCGCCCTCGCTGCGGAGGGCGCAGGTCATCTCGTAGATGTCGTGCTTGGTGCTGGTGGCCACCACCGCGCCGGCCGCGTCGATGATCGCGCCCATCAGCCACGCCGTCTTCCCCGACTGCGGCGGGGCGATCACCAGGATTACGTCGCGGTAGGAGGCGTAGAGCCGGCGCGCGTACGACGGGCCGACGATCGACTCACCGAGGTAGACGCCGTGGTCGGTCACGTCCATGGCGTTGCGGAACTGCCGCAGGTACCACGCCCGGTTCCACCAGGTCACGTGCTTGTAGCTGTGCCGGGTGTGCTCCGCGACCCGGATCGTGGACACCGACGACAGGTGCTTGCGCAACGCCAGCCAGTCCGCCCACCCCGGGTTGTGGTACTTCGCTCGCACCCGTCCGCGCCGCGACAGCCGCCGGTAGAGGGTGTGCCCACCCCAGACCGCGGCCGCCGCGCCCATCCCGAACATGCCGGTGGGGATGGTGCCGGCGAAGACGTCGAGCATGGCGACGTTGTCGCCGGCGGCGGCCGCTGTGGCGTTGAGCTGCTCGCCGGCCACCCCGGCGAGGTACATCAAGCCGCCACCCCCGAGGGTGGCTACAGCGCCCGCTTGTAGCTCGCTACCGTTCTTCTGCTGGGACATGGAGCCTGTTCTCCTGTTCCGGTTCAAGCCGGGGCGGCGTTCGCGCGCCGCCCCGGTCCTATTGATGTCGCGGGATGCGACCGAGTCGTCACCGTAGATCACGAGTCTGACTCGGGTAACCCCGTTGCTTACCGGCCGCCAGCGGTCGCCAGCTCCCCCTTCTGCTCGTCGACCAGCTTCTTCGCCGCAGTGAGCAGGCGCCGGGCCTGCCGGTCCTCCACTCCGTACCGCTCGCTGACCTTTGCTGTGTCCAGCTGCACACCGGACGCCAGCTCCGCCGCCAGCTCCGCCGCGCGCTCAGCGGTCAGCCGTCCACCGCGCCGAGACTCGGCCAGCTCAGCCTTCATCGCCTCCAGCGCAGCCTGTAGCTGCTGGACTTCACGGCCCCGCTGCTCGGCCGCTCGCTGCGCGTCGGTGCGCTGTGCGGCCACCTGGTCCAGCTCGGCCCGCACCGCCGACACCGCGGCGTCGATCGCCCCGGCCCCCGGCGCCGCCGCGAGCTGCTGCCGCACGCTGGCCAGCTCGGACCGCAGGGCCCGCACCTCCTGGTCGCGGCGCGTGGCCACCTGGTCCAGCTCGGCCTGCATCGCGCGGACCTCCTGGTCGCGCTGCTGCTGCCACCGGTGCCGTTCGTCGGCGATGCGCCGGTCGATCTCATTCGGCAGCACCTGCTCCGCCGTCTCGGCTCGCTGCTGCGCCTCGGCGATGGCCGCCGCAGCGGCTGCCTGCTGCTTGGCCGACTCGGCGACGGCGTCGGCGGCCCGACGTTCGGCAACTTCCACCCGGTCGAGTTCCTCGGCCGTCAGCGGCGCCGTAGCGGCCTCGATCACGAACGCACGCTGAGCCGCCTTGGCCGCCTCGTCCACCATCTCCGGTGCGGCGGTCAGCGTCAGGGTCTGCAACCGGCGCAGTAGCCGTCGACGACGACCCGCCACCTTCTTGACGGCCTTGTCGTTCTCGTCGCCAGTTGGCAACAGGCGCAGGCGCAGCATCACCCGGGACAGTTCTTCCACCCGCTGCGCGTGGTCGACCTCTTCGACGTCCTTGCCTTCAGGCTCGGCCAGGTCCAGACCGAGAAGGATCCGGCGGAGGTTCCACTTCCACTTGTACTTCGGCTTCGGCTTGACCCCGGTGTCGTCCATCTGGAGCCACCACAGGTACGCGGCGAGCAGCGGCAGACCGAGGCGGATCGGCACCTCAACGAGCGAGTCCGACGCCAGGGACACGATCACGCCCATGCCGGCAGCGATGCGCCACACCGCTTGCGCGTGCCGCCGCCAGGTGCCCGGCTCGATCGGGTTGACGACCGTCCGGCCAGCGGCCAGCAGCTCCGCCTGGCGCTGCTCGTGCCGCTTCGCCGTCTCGGCCCGTCGACCCTGCAACACCATCGCGATCTCGCCGACCGCGAACAGCACCACGGCCAGTTTGTTGCTCAGGTTAAGCGAGCCGGTGGCAACCTCCCACATGCCCTCCGAGCTGAACGCCAGGATCAGCCCGACCGCGACCAGCGACAGCATCCGGTCGAACCAGGTCGCCTCCTCGATGTAGACCGGCGGCATATCCGCCGGCTCGACACCGATCGCCGTCTCCTTCTCCAGCACCTGCTGCTCGGCCTGCTCCACAGCGGCACGGTTCCTACGCCGCCGGCGCAGCGACCGCCACAGCACGAGCAGCGACAGCAGCGCCGCCACGCCGATGAGCGACAGCTTCACCGCGCCGACGTCGGCCAGCCAGTCCAGCACCGGCTGCGCGGCGCTCCAGTTGAACGTCATCGCGCGACCCCCGTTCCGGGCCCCGCGAGCCGTACGGCTTGTCGAGCCCGATCACCGTCGAACCACGACGGTAGGCCCGTACGCTGGGAACTGCGCATGGGTTTCCTTCCTCTGCGTTGTCTGGCCCCGGCGGGTGATGACGAGTCGGCTGCCGGGGCCGGAATGTCGGTCACGCGCCTCGGGCGCGTAGGTACTCGTCGACGGCCTCATCCAGCAGGTCCTGGAGCTCGACGTCGTTCTGCACGGCGTAGACCCGGGCCCGCTTGCGGACGGACTCGCGGACGCGGGCGCCGAAGTTCACCCGTGGCTCATCAACGGGCGGCGGCGCGACGGTCGGCATGTTTTCTCCCTGGCTGTTCTTGCTGCGGCCTGTGGTCACTCGGATCTCCCTGGAGTGCTTTGGGGTGACCGTCAGCATCCCATCCCCTGACTGAGCCGATGACGGCTCACACGATCAACCATATTGCTCGCGTGTCAGTCAGTCAACCTGTTGACTGACTGACAAACACGGTGCATGGTGGAGGCATGAACGTGACCGGCCGCCGCTGGCGGAGACCCCCGAGAGTGTGTCCACCGTGGTGTGCGCAGGACCACCAGTGCACGGCGCAGCATGGCTACCCGAGCGGTGAGCACCGGTCGGAGCCGATGACCTGGCGAACCCGGTACGGGCGGCTGGTAACTACCCGGATCGAGGACATCGACGGCAACGGCCGCATGGAGGTCCGGGTGAGTGCCCGGCTCGACGTCGACGAGCGGACGGCCCGCATCCAGGCGCAGCAGCTTGCGGTCCGGGTCGACGAGATCGTGCGGGAGGTGATGGGCCTGCCGGCGTTCAGTTCACCGCCGGTCGGGCCGCAGATCAGCAGCCGGCAGGCCGGCTACCGGTGATGTAGGCAGCCCCCGGCGGCGGGTTCAGCGCCGACCCGGGGGCCTAGATCGGGAGGAAACCCCGACCATGACTCAGCACAGTACAAGCCCCGGCCCCGGCCGGTGGTGTCGCACTTCTCGCACCTCCCTTGGCCTGCCTACCTGGCAGCCCCGTGGGGCCGGACTGCTCTCGGTCCGACCCGCGCGGGGCCGTCAGGTCGACGGTCAGCCGCTCCCCTGCTCGGTGGGTTCAGCACCGGCGGGGAGCCATCCAGGGAGGAAACCCCTCATGGCGAAGAAAGCCGACGTCGAGGCCGCCAAGCAGCAGCTCTCCAACGCGATGACCGCGAACAAGGTTGTCGGAGGCCGCCAGGCGAAGAAGGACGTCGAGAACGCCACCGCCAAGCTCCAGGCCCTCACCGGTCTGGGCTGGAGGTAGTCCCCTGTCGGCGCGGGCCGGGCCACGTCCGGTCCGCGCCGAGACCCAGCGAGCCGTGATGAGGCAGCCCCCGGGGGTGCAGGAACACCCGACCGGGGGCCTAGATCGAGAGGGAACCTCGACCATGACTGACCAGCGTACGGAGCCCGTGCCGTTTCTCGACATCGACGTCCCGGTCACCCGGTGGGAGACCGCCCAGCAGGCCATGACGTGCCCCGCAGACGGCACCAAGATTCGCCCCGGTGATCAGGTGGCCGTGCTGCTCAACGCCACCACCGTTTGCGTGGACTGCGTGGAGGTCGACTGACGGGGCCGGTGGGGGCCGGCTCCCCCGGGATCCGGTCCCACGCCAGGCCCGCCAGTAGGCGGCCACCCCACCTCCGCTCCCCGACCGGCGCAGGAACGCCGGCCGGGAGCCCGACCGGGAGGGAACCCCGGACATGGCCAAGGCCGAGAACAAGCGCACCGACCCCAGCACGTCCCCGCCGCCGCTCGACTGGCAGAGCAAGCCCCCGAACCGGGACACCGACGCGGCGTGCGAACAGGTGCTGCGCGACATGAACCGCCCCCGCCGGCTGGGCCGCTGACCCCCTGGAAGGAGTGACCGATCATGGCTGACACCAGCATCGAGTGGGCCACGAAGGTCTGGAATCCAAGCACCGGGTGCGACCGCGTCTCCCCCGGGTGCGACAAGTGCTACGCCCTGACGATGGCTCGCCGGCTCAAGGCGATGGGGTCGGAGAAGTACCAGCTCGACGGCGACCCGCGTACCTCGGGCCCCGGGTTCGGGCTGACGCTGCACCCGGACACCCTCACCACGCCGTTCGGCTGGCACCAGCCCGAACGGATCTTCGTCAACAGCATGAGCGACCTGTTCCACGCGCGGGTGCCGCTGGAGTTCGTGCAGCGGGTGTTCGAGACGATCGCGGCGACGCCGCAGCACACGTACATGGTGCTGACCAAGCGAGCCCGTCGACTGTCTCGGGTCGCCCCGCATCTGGACTGGCCGGAAAACCTGTGGATCGGGGTGTCCGTCGAGAGCGTCGACTACCTCGATCGCGTCGACGACCTGCGCGCCGTTGAAGGCGCGAACTGCCGGTTCATCTCGGCGGAGCCGCTGCTGGGCCCGCTGGACGGACTGGACCTGTCGTTGATCGACTGGCTCATCGTCGGCGGCGAGTCCGGTCCCGGCGCCCGACCGCTGGCGCTGGAGTGGGTGTACGACCTGATCGCCCGCTGCGACCGGTGGGATTGCGCCCCGTTCGTCAAGCAACTCGGCGCGGCGTGGGCCAAGCAGTACGGCGCGGACAGCAAGGGCAGCGACTGGTCGTACTGGCCGACCAACCTTCGGATCCGGGAGTACCCGCTGGGTGCCGAGGTGCCCAGGTGAGCCGGCAGATCCAGCGCCGGCGGACCGCCGGGTGGCAGATGCCCGCTGGCGCGGTGTACATCGGCCGGCCGAGCCGGTGGGGCAACCCGTACCGCGGGGCCGAGAGCGAGCGCGCCGCCGCGGTGCAGGCGTACGCGCAGTTGCTCGACCGGCGTCCGGACCTGGTGGCCGCCGCCCGCGCCGCGTTGGCCGGGCGGACCCTCGTGTGCTGGTGCCCGGTCACGAAGCCGTGCCACGGCGACATCCTTGTCGCGGTGGTCGACGGGCTGAGCCCGTTGGACGCGGCCCGCCAGCTGTTCCCGCTGGGGTGACCCGGTGGCCAGGGGCAGCGACGGGCCGGGGCTGGACTGGACGAAGACCGGCAGCGCCGGCCCGCCGGAGCCGTGCGTGATCTGCGGCAATCCAGCGATCTGCCGGAGCCCGGCAGGCAAGCCGTGCCACAAGACGTGCGCGGAAGGGTGGATCGCCGCGCGCCAGAAGTGACCAGCAGGGCCGGGGCGAGCCAGCCCCGGCCCTCACCACGACCGGAAGGGGTGCGACAGGTGCGAGACGTGCCCGCAGTGCTCCACCAGCCACCACCCCTGCGCCAGGACGTCGACCTGCCCCGAAGGGATGCCAGAACCACTGGCCACCCGCAAGGGCCGAGCCGCTACGCGGTGCCCTCCGGGCAGCCCTTGCCCGCGACCAGCAGCCCCGGCCTGGCGGAGCCCAGGACGACGACCTACCGCAGGGAGGATCCGATGGCAACGCAGCTCTACACCGCCGAGCAGGTGCTCGCCCTCACCTCCGAGGCGTACCTGCGGGGCCGCTACGACAGCGGCGTCAACGACCTGCGCGGCACGTGGGCCGAGTTCGACGAGCCCCGCGCCACCCGCGAGCAGCGGGTCGCCGCCCGCCTGGCCGACATGGACCACCGGGCCCGTGTGCGAGCCGCACGGGAGGGTCGCCCCTACCGGATCTACCGAGGTGGGCCGGTCGACTGGGAGACCGGTCGCCCCGTCCGACACCGAATCGCCAGCTGAGGAGAATCCGACCATGACCAGGGATGACGTTGACCCGGCGACCGCCGCCGCACCGGAGTTGGTGGTGCTGATCGGCGCCGCCGGCGCGGGCAAGTCCACGTGGGCGGCGGACCGCTACCGATCGTCGCAGGTGGTCAGCCTGGACGCCCTGCGCGCCGTGGTGGCCGATGACGAGTGCGACCAGGACGCCACCGCCGATGCGGTGGCGCTGTTGCTGGCGATCGTGGACGCGCGCCTGTCGCGCCGGCTGACCACCGTGGTCGACGCGACCAACGGCGTACCGGCCGAGCGCGCCGAGCTGCTCGCGGCCGCCGCCCGCCACCAGGTGCCCACGACCGCCGTGGTGTTCGGCACCACGCTCCAGACGTGTCTGGACCGACAGCGCCAGCGCCCCGGCCCCGTGCCCGGTCGGCGGTGGGGCCGGGCAGTGCCCGACTCCGTCGTACGCAACCAGCACCAGCGCACCCGGGCCAGCCTGGACACGCTGACCACCGAGGGTTTTACCCGGGTGGTCCGGGCCAGCTGACCAGCGCTGACCGAGATTGTCGGTGCCCACGGCTACGATGCCGGTCAGGTCGATGCACCGGCCCGACTCCGAGCCCAGCCGACGCGCCCACGCCGCGTCCGGGCAACGACGACAAGCGGCACAGCCGACGTGCGAGGCAGCAGCTCTCTTCCCGCAGACCCATGGACGCCGTGGCCGAGAGCGTGGGTAACGGCCGGACAGGACACGTCATGGTGAACAAGGACCAACGCGCCGCCCGAGAACTCGCGGCCAGCGACGGCATCCCCTACGCGCGAGCGCTGCGTCAGGTGCGCCAGCAGCCGCGGCCGCCGATCCCGCCGGAGGCGATCGCGGCGCTTGAGTGCAACCCCGCCGCCGGGTACGCCGGCGACGACTGGAGCTTTGAGGCCCGCCACGCCCGCGAGGACGCCCGGAAGCTGGATCACTGGCGGGCACGGCAGAAGGGCCGGCCGACTCGGCTGTGGGAGGCCGACATCGAGGTCCGGTGCACGGCGATCAGCGAGCACGAGGCGTGGTGGCGCATCGCGCTGGGCTACATGCGTACCCCGGTCTACCGGGACGCCGGCATGAGCGGGTTGTGCTGCCACACTCAGGAACTGCACGAGAGTGGGGACGGCCGCCGCGAAGTCGCGGTCGTGCCCCGGGACCAGCTCGCCGCTGGCGAGTGGGAGGACCTGGTCGACGACTACCCGCGCCGACCGATGCCATGGCCGGCGACGTGGACACCGCGCGGACCGGAGAAGGCGTACGACATCGCCGACTACGTGGCGAGCCTGCGCCGGGCCGCAGCTCGCGCCGCCGGGCAGCCTGTCGACGACCCGGGCCGCCCCGCACTGCCCACCAGCACGGCCGAGCGGCTGCACGTGTGGCGTGCGGTCCACTGCGCCGAGTTTCTCGCCGGGGTCACCATCGACGACGCCCGGACCCGCGCGGCCGAACTCGCGGCGACGATCGTAGACGCGCACGGCCGGCCACTCGCGCGGGTGCTCGACGTTCGCCCCGACGACGGAGCGCCCGGCAAGGACGGTGTCTGGCTGCACCCAGTGACCTGGAGCGGAAGCATCGAATCAGCGGAGCGTCTGTGGAACGACTACGACGCCGCCGGCACGCCGCTCGCGCAGCTGCTCGCCGGCGAGGCCGATCGGCTGGAGCAGCAGTGGCGGGCAGAGAACACCGAGATCGACGCGTACGAGGCGCGGCTGCACACCCAGCCCGACGGCACCCGCACCCTGTCCACGCCCGAAGAACTCGCCGAGGTCACTCGGTTCATCACCGCCCGCTGGCAGGGCAAGACGGTTGACGAGATCCGCAAGCAGGCGCAGCACTGGCGGTACATGGCCGACCGCGTCTACTCCAAGGTTGTCGAGGGCGACGAGGACACCAAGCGCATCGAGCACGCCGACGCCATGGCGAAAGCGCTGAGCCGACTGGCAGACGAGCGGGCGACCCGCCCCGGCCAGAGCACGGTGCCAAGGCACAGCCCGGGTGAGGAGTTCGTGTGGGTAACCCCTGCCGAGGTTGATCCCGGTGACGAAGAGGCCGGGCTGGTATGGCGTGGCACCGACGCGGCTGACTACGCCTTCCGCGCCGAGAACATGCCGGCAGCCCGGCAAGAGCAGGGAGCCCGCGACCAGTAGGAACTGCGCGCTCCGTTGACGTGACTTGATCCGTTCCCACCGCCCGGCCGTGCTCGATCCGGCCGGGCGGTGTCGCGTCCAACCGCGACAGAACCCGGCCAGCATCGAACGAAAACCCCATTCGGATGCGCCAGGAGGTGTGTTGAGCTACAGGCGGTAGCTGTCGCAGACGTACGATCCTGCGGAACACTCATGACCTTGACAGGAGACCGCGCCTCACGCGCGACACCTAACTCCAGATAAAAACCGAGCCCCAAACCCCTTGACGTTTGGCCGCGACACAGGGTTTGAGGCTCTCCAAGCTCGGAGGCCAGAATAGCATCCAGCCCCGGGCTGGGTGCTTCTTTGTCTCCAGACACGCCGGCGTGTCGGGCCGGTTCTCCGCGCCTTCTGGAGCGCCCAGCCTTACCCCCGCCCGCTGACCAGCGGTTACTGGTCGAGACGACCCGCACCGGACAGACCCGGCTGGCCGCACCGCCCGGCGCGCGGCGCCGCCCGGTCTACCCGACCGGGGTGCAAGTGCCGTGTGTGCCGTGCGCGGCCGCCGGCGTCGACCGGCAGGGTCTCCCCCGCGACGGTGTCGGATCCGACGCGCTGTGCATGTCGTGCTGGCGAGGCCGCACCGATCGCGAGTACCGGCGGATGGTGGCCGAGCTGGTCGACGACGTCGACACCAGCTGCGCGGCGTGCGGCGCTCCGGATCCGTCGCCGGCGTGCTGGCTGTGCGGCTACTCCTGGCTGGCCGACGCCCGCGACCGGTTCGCCGAGGACCAGGCGCTCACCGCGGCTGCGGTCGACGAGCGGCTCGGACAGCTCGCCGAGCGCGCCGAGGCCGACGCCCGGGTGGCCGAGCTGACCGCGTGGGTGCAGCGGCTGCGCACCACGATGGAGTCCTACGCCGCTGGCGGCACGCGCGGGCGCGCGGTGGAGCTGCTCGCCGAGCTGCTCGCCCGCGAGGCTGCGGCGCGCGCCTCCAGGCGTGGCCGACCGTCGAGGCTGGCCCGGGTCGCCGGAGTCCTGGCCGTCGACGCGGACTACCGCACCGGCCGCCGAGCCCTGCCCGGCCGGGACAGGTCCGCGCAGCTCTCCGGCTGCACGACCCGCACGGTCACCGACTGCTGGGCCCGCGCCGAGGCCCTCGGCTGGGCCGTCCGCACCCGCCACGGCCGCCGGCTGACGCTGGCCGAGCGCACCGAACTCGGCCGCTACAACGACCGCGCCGAGTTCGACCTGCGGCCGGTGCACCATGGCGACGCCGCCACCAGGGCGCCCTACGTGCCGGTGGCGCTGCTGGTGCTCGACGACCTTCTGCAGCACGCCCTGGCGCTGCTCGCCGAGGCGGAGGACGACGTCGACGCGCTCACCGCCCGCACCGGTGCCGTGGTCGACCACGCCGGCATGGTCCGCCGAGCGCAGCTGCGCCAGGCCGTGGCCACCACCCGCGACACCGTCCTGGCTGACGTCGAGGCCATCGCCTCACGCCAGATCCAGACCGCGAATTTCTTCCCCCCCCGCTCGGCGTCTCAAGGTGAGTACCTAAGTTCCTGCTTGTCTCGGGGTTTTGCTCACTCGCCGCGGCTCTCGTACGCCGATCGAACGGACCGGACGAGCCGGAGGGAGAAGCGCGCTTCGCGCTCACCAGCCGAGAGGAGTCGAGCTGGGACCGAGTGCGACACGTCGCACCCTCTACAGCGTCCTAGGACGCGCCAGGCGGCGTGTCGACAGACACGCCGTGCCCCGGCGTGGAGCGGGTGGGCGTATGACCTCGCCCGAGCGCTCATCGTGCGCTGGACGTGGCTGGCGGACGCGAGCCTGCCCCGGGTGGCCGCCACGCTGGGCGCGGCGCTGAGTCGGGACTGGACGGCCGAGATGCTGGACGCCTGGGTGCGGCGGACGCGTGGCGGCCGCGGGCTGCTGGACGCCCCCGACCACCCGTGCGGCTACCTCAAGTGGCTACTCGACGAGGCGCTCGCCGGTGACGTGGCGCCGCCGATCCCGGCCCGCCGACACGCCGAGCACCGCCGCCTGGTCGCCACGGCGGTCGCCGGCGAGGCCGCTGGGCGGCTGGCCACCGCCCGAGCCGGATGGGATGACCGCGACCGGGGCGCCCAGCAGGAGCGCGCCGGGCGCGGGTCCGCCCGACGCGCGGCGCTCGCCGTCGCCGCGGCGGCCGCGCGCGGCGAGCACGCGCCCGCACGGGCGATGTCCGCCGACGTGGAGGACTGGCCCGAGGTGGCACAGCCCGGCGGGGGTCTGCCGCCGGACCAGGTGGACACGTAGCACCTGTCGCACACCGCCCAGGGCAGGTTGCTCAGGCGTCGGCCAGGCGGAGCCGGTGGTGAGCGGCGCTGGCCGCCAGGAGCACGTCACCGCCTGCGGTGCGGACCACGCTGGCGACGGCGCGCAGCGCGTCCTGCTCGGCGTCGTTGAGATCGTGGGTGACGCCGTAGTGGTGCTGACTGGTCCTGGCCGGATGAGGTGCGAGAAGTGCGACATGACGGCGAACGGACCAGCCACCCGGTCAGCGCACGCCATGACCGGCCGTCAGTCGAAAACCTGGTTCACCGTGACTCTGATGTTGTCGGGGTTGCTGTCGACGATGAGCCACCAGTGGTCGTCGTGGGGGTGTTGGTAAGAACCACGGCACCAGGGGCCAAAAAGATGATCTAGGCGTGAGGGCTGTCGGGGTGGTGTTAGAGGTCGGAATGATCTCCGGCTGTGAAACGTCCTTTGATGAGTCTTGGGGATCTGGTTGAGCACTGGACGTTGGTCGGTGCTGAGCAGGATCTGGTCGCGGCGAAGCACCGCGACACGCAGCTCGGCTTTGCGCTGTTGCTGAAGTTCTACGGGCGGTTCGGCCGGTTCCCGCGCGGCCGGGCGGAGCTGCATGAGGACGTGGTGGAGTTCGTCGCGCGGCAGCTGGGCGTCGAGGCAGGCTCGTTGGGCTTCTACGAGTGGGCTGGGCGCACGATCAAGCGGCACCGCGCTGAGATCCGCGCTCATCTGGGTTTCCGGGAGTGCACGGTCGTCGATGCCGAGAAGCTGACGAGGTTTCCGGACGGGTTTTCTGTACGGGGCTGACCGGGCCGGCTGGTCGTTTACGATCTTGTTCGGGAAACGGTCGTTTGTTAGACAAGATCGAATACGGGGTCTCAGAAACACTACGACTGGCGCAACCTGTTGCTATCATCGCAATAGATTGCGCAGAATGTAGGACATGACTCGACGAGACATCTTCACCGACGTGGCCGCGATCCTCTACCCGATCCCGCAACCCGAACCCGGCGAGGAACACGACGACGGCTTCCTCGCCGCGCGAGACGAAGCCGCCGAAGACCAAGAACGTGCCGCCGAGAACCTGCGGGCCGCGTGGGATGGAGGCGACCAGGACCCGCTGATCGGCGCGCTGGCCGGCGCCCGCCGCGCGAAGGAGGAAGCCGAGCAGCGGATCCGCGAGCTGATCGCCTACGGCCGCGAATTCGTCCAACCCCGCCCCTACACGCTGGGCGACCTCGCCGCAGCCGCCGGCATGTCCATCTCCGGCGTACGCACCGCCTACAGCCACCGCGACGTCGCCCAAGTCGCCGACGCCACCGGCGCCAAGCCCCGCGAGTGGCGAGCTCAGGACCCCGCCCCGGCTCACGACGACGGCGGAGCGAAGGCGTGAACTCCTCAGCGTGCATCTGCCTGACCCGATGGCCCCGGCTGCACATCGTGATCGAGGGCGTGCGCTACGAAGTTGTACCCGCGGAGGCTGACACCCCGACCAGCGCGCTCTTCCGCGCCCGGTGCGCCGGCTGCGGCGCCGAGTACACCTACCCATTCAGGATGGTGATCCCGCACGCTCCAGCCGCGTGAGCAGGTCACCGCCTGCCGCCGCTTAGCGCAACTTTCCCGAACGTTAGTCCTTCCGCCGCGTATTCGATCTGATGCGAATACAAGACAGTCTGCGTACGGCCTGCGGCCGAGGTTTGCGCTGCTGGCCGCATGAGTAGCGGTTTCGCCGACTGTAGACCTCGTGAATGCTCTCCTTGCCGCGAGGGTTGCAGATGCACTCGTCCTGACCTGCGCGTTTGACAGGC
>NZ_WBKR01000039.1 GCF_008868155.1 Micromonospora sp. ALFpr18c | reverse complement strand
GGACCGGACAACCACCCCGCCAGGCCACCACCGCACCCCGACACCGGCCCCGAACCGGACAATCACCCCGAAACCCGGCCCCAAGAAGAGCGCCTACCGCACCCGGACGACCACCCCGCCCCGGACACAGTCAAGATCCGAGCACTATCGGGGATGTTGCTGCCTCACGACGCGCTGAGACAGCAACATCCCCGACGTTGCGCGGATCTTGAGCGGCAGGACGGCACGAACGGACGCGACAGGCTCCGGGGACACGTACCGGGCTCAGCCTCCCGCAGGCCTCGTGCTGGGGGTGGCCTCCGCGCCGCCGTCGGCCCGTGCGTCCTTGTCGAGGGCGGCCAGGATCGCCTCGGCGGTGCGCCGACCCAGGCCGGGCACCTCGGTGATCTCGTCCACGGTGGCGGCGGAGAGTCGCTTAAGCGAACCGAAGTGCCGCAGCAGGGCCTTGCGCCGCACCTCTCCCAGGCCGGGTACGTGGTCCAGTGCCGACTCGGTCATCCGCTTGGAGCGGCGTTGCCGGTGGAAGGTGATGGCGAAGCGGTGCGCCTCGTCGCGGACCCGTTGCAGCAGGTAGAGCCCTTCGGAGGTGCGCGGCAGGATGACCGGGAACTCGTCGTTGGGGAGCCACACCTCCTCCAGTCGCTTGGCGAGCCCGCAGAGCGCCACGTCGTCGATGCCCAGGTCGGCGAGGGCCTGGGCGGCGGCGGCGACCTGCGGGGCGCCGCCGTCGACGACCACCAGCTGGGGTGGGTACGCGAATTTGCGCGGCCGTCCGGTGGTCGGGTCGATCAGGACGCCGACCTGCGGCTCGGCGGCGTCGGCCGGGGCGGCCGGGTCGTCGGTCGACTCGACGCCCACCTCGCCCGTCTCGGCCCGCGCGTCCAGGTAGCGGGCGAAGCGGCGGCGCAGCACCTCGGACATCGCGGAGAGGTCGTCGGTGGCGCCTCGGACGATGAACCGCCGGTATTCGCTCTTGCGGGGCAGCCCGTCCTCGAAGACCACCATGCTGGCCACCACGTCGGTGCCCTGGATCTGGGAGATGTCGAAGCATTCGATGCGCAGCGGCGAGGTGCGCATGTCCAGTGCCTCGCTGATCTCGTCCAGTGCCTTGCCCCGGGTGGTCAGGTCACCGGATCGCTTGAGTTTGTGCCGGGCCAACGCGTCCTTGGCGTTGCGCTCGACGGTCTCCATCAAAGACCGCTTGTCGCCGCGTTGCGGCACCCGCAGCGACACCCGGCTGCCCCGGTGGGTGGTGAGCCATTCGGCCAGCGCGTCGGCGTCCGCCGGCAGCTCGGGCACGAGCAACTCCCGGGGTACGTCGCTCTCGCCGTGCTCCCCGCCGTACACCTGGGTGCAGAAGTGGTGCACCAGGTCGCCGGTGGTCAGGTCCTCCGTCTTCTCCACCACCCAGCCGCGCTGGCCACGGACCCGGCCGTCACGGACGTGGAAGACCTGCACGGCCGCCTCGAGCGGGTCGTCGGCGAACGCGACCACGTCGGCGTCGGTGCCGTCGCCCAGCACCACGGTCTGCTTCTCCATGGCGCGGCGCAGCGCGGCCACGTCGTCGCGTAGCCGGGCGGCCCGTTCGAACTCCAGTTGCTCGCTCGCCTCGGTCATCTCACGTTCGAGCTTGCGGACCATCGTGTCGGTGCGGCCGGCCATGAAGTCGCAGAAACCGTCGACGATGGCGCGGTGTTCGTCGGCGGAGACGGAGCCGACGCACGGCGCCGAGCACTTGCCGATGTAGCCGAGGAGGCAGGGGCGACCAACCTGGCCGGCCCGCTTGAACACCCCGGCGGAGCACGTCCGGGCAGGGAACACGCGCAGCAGCAGGTCGAGGGTCTCCCGAATGGCCCAGGCGTGTGAGTACGGCCCGAAGTAGCGCACGCCCTTGCGCTTGGCGCCGCGCATCACCTGCAGCCGCGGGTACTCCTCATTGAGGGTGACGGCCAGGTAGGGGTACGACTTGTCGTCGCGGTAGCGGACGTTGAACCGGGGGTCGTACTGCTTGATCCAGGTGAACTCCTGCTGGAGCGCCTCGACCTCGGTGCCGACGGTGATCCAGTCCACCGACTCGGCGGTGGTGACCATCTGCCGGGTGCGCTCGTGCAGGTTCCAGACGTCGCCGAAGTAGGAGTTGAGCCGGCTGCGCAGGTTTCGCGCCTTGCCGACGTAGATCACTCGGCCGGTGCCGTCACGGAAGCGGTAGACCCCCGGTAACTCCGGGATGGTGCCGGGTGCGGGACGGTAGGTCGAGGGGTCAGCCACACCGACAATCCTAGTCCGCACTCCCGACACCCCACGGTCAGCGCTTGATCAACTCGGGCTGCGGGGACGGCGGGGTGTCGCCGGACACCCCGGCCACGAAGCCCGAGTCGATCAGCGCGTCAGGCGAGGGAGATCTGGTCTCCGGTGACCTTGATGTCCTTGGGCGGCAGCGGCTTGGTGGCCGGCCCGGCCTTCACCGAGCCGTCCTCGATCGAGAACTTGCTGCCGTGACAGGTGCAGTTGATGGTGCCGCCGTCGACGTTCGTGACCGGGCAGTTCTGGTGGGTGCAGATGGGGCTGAAGCCCTTGAACTGACCGGCGGCGGGCTGGGTGATCACCACGCCCTCAGCCGCGAGGACCTTGCCGCCGCCGACCGGGATGTCGGCGGTGGTGGCCAGCGACTGGGCGTTCTGCCGGTCGCCGCCGCCGGCGTCACCGGTGCTGGGCACCGCCGGGCCACCGCTGGTGGGTGCGTCGCTGCCGCTGCCGTCGTCGCTGCCGCAGGCGGCCAGGACGACGGCCGCACCGACCGCACCGACACCGGTGAGCAGGGCTCGACGGGTCTGCGTACCGGGACCGGTCAGCGCCTGATCGTCACTCATGCCTCGCCTCTCTCTAGCCCGCTGCGCCGGTCCGAGAGCCGGCCACACTTCTTCACACGGGCAACTGTGCCGGATGGTTCATCGCGCCGCCTGTCCGACCCGGGAAATGCGGACGGGGCGGGCCCGACCGGACCCGCCCCGCACAAAAACCGGCCAAGCCCGGCCGAGGTCAGCGTGCGGCGGCCGGTACCTTACGGCTGGCCCGCGCCTTGGTCGTGCCGTTGGCCTTGGCGGCCCGGGTCGTGGCCGCCGCCGCGCCCTTGGCCTCGCCGTCGAGCGTGAGCACCTGGCGCAGGAACTGGCCGGTGTGGCTCTCGGCCACCTCGGCCACCTCCTCGGGGGTGCCGGTGGCGAGCACGGTGCCGCCCCGGTGGCCGCCCTCCGGGCCCATGTCGATCAGCCAGTCGGCCGTCTTGATCACGTCGAGGTTGTGCTCGATGGTGATCACCGTGTTGCCCTTGTCGACCAGGCCCTCCAGCACCATCAGCAGCTTGCGGATGTCCTCGAAGTGCAGGCCGGTGGTCGGCTCGTCGAGCACGTAGACCGTCCGCCCGGTGGAACGCTTCTGCAGCTCGGACGCGAGCTTGACCCGCTGCGCCTCACCGCCGGACAGCGTCGGCGCGGGCTGGCCGAGGCGTACGTAGCCCAGGCCGACGTCGACAAGCGTCTTGAGGTGCCGGTGGATGGCCGGGATGGCGGAGAAGAACTCGGCGGCCTCCTCGATCGGCATCTCCAGCACGTCCGAGACGGTCTTGCCCTTGTAGTGCACCTCCAGCGTCTCCCGGTTGTACCGGGCGCCCTTGCAGACCTCGCAGGGGACGTACACGTCGGGCAGGAAGTTCATCTCGATCTTGATGGTGCCGTCGCCGGAGCACGCCTCGCAGCGCCCACCCTTGACGTTGAACGAGAACCGGCCCGGACCGTACCCGCGGACCTTCGCCTCGGTGGTCTCGGCGAAGAGCTTGCGGACGTGGTCCCAGACGCCGGTGTAGGTGGCCGGGTTGGAGCGCGGCGTCCGGCCGATCGGCGACTGGTCCACGCCGACGACCTTGTCCACGTGCTCCAGGCCGGCGACCCGGGTGTGCCGGCCGGGCACCAACCGGGCGCCGTTGATCTGGTTGGCCAGCACCGCGTACAGGATGTCGTTGACCAGCGTCGACTTGCCCGAGCCGCTGACCCCGGTGACGGCGATCAGCTGACCCAGCGGGAACGACACCGTCAGGTTGCGCAGGTTGTGCTCCCGCGCTCCGTGCACCACCAGCTCGCGGGCCGCGTCCTGCGGGCGGCGCGACTTCGGCGTCGGGATCGACCGCTTACCCGACAGGTACGCGCCGGTGATCGACTCCTTGTTCTTCAGCAGGGCCGGCACCGACCCGCTGTGCACGATCTTGCCGCCGTGCTCGCCCGCGCCGGGCCCGATGTCGACGATCCAGTCGGCGACGCGGATGGTGTCCTCGTCGTGCTCGACCACGATCAGCGTGTTGCCCAGCCCGCGCAGCCGGATCAGGGTCTCGATCAGCCGGTGGTTGTCGCGCTGGTGCAGCCCGATCGACGGTTCGTCGAGCACGTAGAGCACGCCCACCAGGCCGGAGCCGATCTGGGTGGCGAGCCGGATGCGCTGCGCCTCGCCGCCGGACAGGGTGCCGGCCGGCCGGTCCAGGGAGAGGTAGTCCAGGCCGACGTCGAGCAGGAACCGCAGCCGGGCGTTGATCTCCTTGAGGACCCGCTCGGCGATCATCTTCTGCCGGTCGGTCAGCTCGATGCCGGCGAGCAGGTCGGCGCACTCGCCCACGGACAGGTTGCAGACCTCGGCGATGCTCTTGCCGGCGAGGGTGACGGCGAGCACCTCGGGCTTGAGCCGGGCACCGCCGCAGGCCGCGCACGGCACGTCGCGCATGTAGCCCTCGTACTTGTCGCGGGACCACTCGGACTCGGTGTCGGAGTGCCGGCGCTCGATCCACTGCACCACACCCTCGAAGCCGGTGTAGTAGGAGCGCTCGCGGCCGTACTTGTTGCGGTACCGCACGTGCACCTGGTCGTCGGAGCCGTGCAGGATCGTCTTCTGCGCCCGGGCCGGCAGCGCCCGCCACGGGGTGTCGACGGTGAAGTGCTGGGCGTCGCCGAGCGCCTCCAGCAGGCGCAGGAAGTATTCCAGGTTGTGCCCGGTGGACCAGGGCTGGATGGCGCCCTCGCGCAGGGTGCGCTCCGGGTCGGGGACCAGCAGCTCCGGGTCGACCTCCTTCTTGGTGCCCAGGCCGGTGCACTCCGGGCAGGCGCCGTACGGGGCGTTGAAGGAGAAGACCCGGGGCTCGAGATCCTCGATGGCGAGGGGGTGGTCGTTGGGGCAGGCCAGGTGCTCGGAGTAGCGGCGCTCCCGGTCCGGGTCGCCCTCGGGGAGGTCGACGAAGTCGAGCAGCACCAGGCCGCTGGACAGGCCCAGGGCGGCCTCGACCGAGTCGGTCAGCCGCTGCTTGGCGCTCGGCTTGACGGTGAGCCGGTCGATCACCACCTCGATGGTGTGCTTCTCCTGCTTCTTGAGCTTCGGCGGCTCGGTGAGCGGGTGCACCACACCGTCGACGCGGGCACGGGCGTAGCCCTTGGCCTGCAGCTCGGCGAAAAGGTCGACGTACTCACCCTTGCGGCCGCGGATGACCGGGGCGAGCACCATGAACTTGGTGCCCTCGGTCATCGCGAGGACCCGGTCGACGATCTGCTGGGGGCTCTGGCGGGAGATCCGTTCGCCGCAGACCGGGCAGTGCGGCTCGCCGATGCGGGCGTAGAGCAGGCGCAGGTAGTCGTAGACCTCGGTGATGGTGCCGACGGTCGAACGCGGGTTGCGCGAGGTGGATTTCTGGTCGATCGAGACGGCCGGGCTCAGGCCCTCGATGAAGTCGACGTCGGGCTTGTCCATCTGGCCGAGGAACTGCCGGGCGTACGACGAGAGCGACTCGACGTAGCGCCGCTGCCCCTCGGCGAAGATCGTGTCGAAGGCCAGGCTCGACTTGCCCGACCCGGACAGCCCGGTGAACACGATGAGCGCGTCCCGGGGCAGGTCGAGACTGACGTCACGCAGGTTGTGCTCGCGCGCGCCACGGATGATCAGTCGGTCGGCCACGGTGCGTGTACTCCCGGGAGAAGACGATGCGGAGGATCTGTCCCGCTCTGGAGTGATTCTGAGCGGTTGTGCGGGCGCGGAAATCACGCCTCGGCAACTCTAGCCCCGAGGTACGACAGTTTCCCGCGCCCGCACATTCCCCCAGCTCAGCCCGGTTGGCCGCGCGCCCGCGAGCGCGGCACGCACCGCCGGGCTCAGTAGCCGCCGGGCGCCGGCGGTCGGGCCGCCCGACGTCGGGCCGAGCGCCACCCACCGCGTCGTTCGGCGGCCGTGCGCGCCTCCCGCCGCCGGCTCTCGTGCGCCACCTCACCCTGCAGCCGCCGCCAGCTCTCCCACCGACGGGTGGAGAGTTCGCCGGTGCGCAGCGCGTCGCGGACGGCGCACGCCGGCTCGCCGTCGTGCCCGCAGTCGGCGTACCGGCAGCCCTCGGCCAGCCCGGCGATGTCGGCGAACGCCCGGTCGAGCCCCGTCACGCCGTCGAGCAGGCCGACCGCCCGTACCCCGGGCGTGTCGATCACCGCACCGCCGCCGGGGATCGGTACGAGCGCCCGCCAGGTGGTGGTGTGCCGACCCTTGCCGTCGACCCGCCGGATCGCCTGGGTGGGCATCATCACGGCACCGGCGAGGGCGTTGACCAGGCTCGACTTACCGGCACCGGACGGCCCGAGCAGGCCGAGGGTGCGACCCGGCGCCACCTCGGCGCGCAGCGGGTCGAGCCCGACGCCGCGCTCGGCGCTGACCGGCAGCACCGGCACACCGGGTGCGACCGCGGCGAGTTGCCGGGCCAGCGCGCCCGGGTCGGCCGCGAGGTCGGCCTTGGTCAGCACGACCAGCGGCCGGGCTCCGGACTCGTGCACCAGGGCGAGCAGTCGCTCGATGCGGCCGACGTCCGGCTCCGGGTGCACCGGCTCCACCACGGCGGCGGCGTCGAGGTTGGCGGCCAGCACCTGGCCGCTGGCGTCCTTACCGGCGGTACGGCGGATCAGCGCGGCCCGCCGCGGCAGCACCGCCTCGACGGTGACGCGGCCGTCGGGCCACTGCCCGAGCAGCACCCAGTCGCCCGCGCAGGGCAGCGTGGAGGGATCCCGGGCGGCGGCGGCCAGGACCGCTCCGCCCAGGCTGGCCCGGACCGGGCCGGAGGCGGCGAGCACCGTGCAGACCCCGCGGTCCACCCGGGCCACCCGGGCCGGTCGGTGCTCACCCCGCCGGGTGCCGTACGCCGCGCGCTCGGCGTCCCAGCCGAGGGCGGTCAGATCGATCGTCATGGCATCCTCATCGGTGTCGAAACGGGTGATGGCGGAACACGCGTGTCACGGCCGGCATGATCACCACCTCCGTCCGACGTCCCGGTGCCGCGTATGCCGCCGACGGTAGGGCGCGCGCCGACGCGCCGAAAGCGATTTCCCCGGCGACGACCCGCCCGGTTCACCGCTAGGGTCTACGGGTGACCACGGATCCGCTGCTGCTGATGGGTGAGGTGGACGCCGCCACCGACCGGTTGCTGCGGACCGCGGCCGCCTTCGACGCCGCGGACCTGGCGGGCCCCTCGCTGCTGCCGGGCTGGACGCGCGGGCACGTGCTGGCCCACCTGGCGCGCAACGCCGACGGCTTCGTCAACCTGCTCACCTCGGCCCGCACCGGGCAGCCGGTGCCGATGTACGCCTCACTCGCGGCCCGGACGGCCGACATCGAGTCCGGCGCCGGCCGGCCACCCGCCGAGCACCTGGACGACCTGCGGCGTACCGCGGACCTGTTCGCCGAGGCGGTCGCCGCCATGCCGGCCGAGGCGTGGGCGGCGACGGTGCAGGCTCGCCGGGGCCCGTGGCCCGCCGCGCTGCTCGTCTGGGGTCGGCTGCGCGAGATCGAGGTGCACCATCTCGATCTGGCCGCCGGCTACCGCGCCTCGGCATGGTCGGAGACGTTCACCCTCCGGCTGCTGCGCGAGGCGGCCACCCACCACGGCAACCGGCCGGCGCCGCCGTCGATGGTGCTGCGTGTCGACGGCGGCCCGCACGAGTTGGTGATCGGGGACCGGGTCGGCGCCCCGGTCGTCTCCGGTCCCGCACCGGACCTCGCCGCCTGGCTGATCGGCCGTGGCGGCGGCGACACACTCGCCGTCACACCCGACGGCCCCCTGCCTACTCCACCGGAATGGATATAGAAACGTCATGACCTACAGCGGAGATGTCACCCACGGCGGCCCGCCGGCGGTACGGGAGTTGGACGGGCTCACCATCAGCAAGCTGTCGGTGGGTCCGATGGACAACAACGCCTACCTGCTGCGCTGCACGGGCACCGGTGAGCAGGTGCTCATCGACGCCGCCAACGAGGCGCCCCGGGTGCTGGAGCTGGTCGGCGACGGTGGGCTGACGGCCGTGGTGACCACCCACCAGCACATGGACCACTGGGTGGCGCTGGAGGAGGTGGTGGCCAAGACCGGCGCCCGGGTGCTGGTGCACGCCGACGACGCGGCGGGGCTGCCGATCGAGGCGGAGCGACTCGCCGACGGTGACACCGTATCGGTCGGCGACTGCGCGCTGGAGGTCATCCACCTCAAGGGGCACACCCCGGGTTCGATCGCGCTGCTCTACCGCGACCCGGCCGGCACCGGCCACCTCTTCACCGGTGACAGCCTCTTTCCCGGTGGGGTCGGCAACACCGACAAGGACCCGGAGCGGTTCGCCGCGCTGATCGACGACGTCGAGCACAAGCTGTTCGACCAGCTTGCGGACGACACCTGGTTCTACCCCGGCCACGGCAAGGACAGCACCCTGGGAGCCGAACGCCCAGCCCTCCCCCAGTGGAAAACCCGAGGCTGGTAGCAACCAACGGGGAAACCCGACGCTGACCGAAAACCACCAAGCCCGACAAACCACCGGTGGGCGGCGACCCCCCGGACGAGCCGCCCCCCCAACCGCAACCGGGCCCGGAACCGCAGCAGCTCAGGAAGCGACAGCGAACAACCGACGCCGAGCACCCAGCAACACGACGGAAGCCAGCACCAGCCCAACGCCCATCGTGACCAGCAGAGGGCTCGGCGTGCCGGGCAGCAGTCCGGCCAGGGCCCGCGACGCGGTGCCCAGCGCGAGGTAGAGGCCGGCCCAGGCGGCGGCGCCGAGTGTCGCGCAGCCGAGGAACCGGCGGTACGACATCCGCAGCCCGCCGGCGGCGAGCGGCAGCAGCGCGTTGAACACCGGCAGGAACGGCGCGACCACCATCATCCGGCCGCCGCCGCGGCGCAGGATCCCTTCCGCCGCGCTCCAGCGGGCCTCGCCGATCCAGTCACCGACCCGGCTGCTGCGGAGGCGTTCGGCGTACCGGCGGCCGACGAGGAAACTCAGCGACCAGCCGGCGAGGCAGCCGGCGAGCACCGCGGTGAAGGTGGCGAGCCCGGTGGCCGGTCGGCCCACCCCGACCGCGGCGAGGATCGCCACGTCGCCGGGGATGAGGACGCCGAGCAGGGGTACGGCGTCGAAGAGCATGACGATCCCGAGCGCGCCCATCAGCAGCAGGATGGGCAACTCTCCGACCTGGGCCAGCCATTGCGTCATGCTGCGTACGCTATGGCCGACCTGCCACCGTGGACATCCGGTCGCGTCCCCCAGCGTCCCCTGGTATCGGCCTCGGGGTCACCCCTGAGTGGTCTCGGCGTCACGCGGGTCGCAGCACCCGGACCCGGCGCAGCGACGAGTCGACGGATGGTTCGGTGGTGGGCACCGGGTAGTCGGCCAGCACCGTCAACCGGTCCTCGGGCAGGTGCCCCCGGTCGGGGTCGCCGACCAGGACGTCGGCACCGCCGGCGGCGGCCCGTTGCAGGAACGGCAGCACCCGGTCGGCCAGCGCGCGGCTGTAGAAGACGTCGCCGGCGACCACCAGGTCCGCCTCCGCGTCGACGCGGTCGAGCAGGTCGTCTCCGGTCGTGTCGACGTCGACCTGGTTGGCGCGTGCGTTGACGGTGACGGCGGCCACGGCGTACGGGTCGATGTCGTTGGCGACGACCCGGGTCGCGCCGCACAGCGCGGCGGCGATGGCCACCAGCCCCGATCCGGCGGCGAGGTCGAGCACCCGCCGGCCGACGACGAGTTCCGGGTGGTCCAGCAGGTGCCGGGCCAGGGCCTGGCCGCCGGCCCAGACGGAGGCCCAGTAGGGCGGTGGCAAAGTGTGCCCGGCGGCCGCCTCCATGCGGGCCCACCAGACGATGGCGTCCTCGGCGAGGTGCAGTCGTACCTCCGGGACGAACGGGATGGGCACCAACTGGAGCCGGTCCAGGCCGCTGCCGGGCGCGTCGATCTCGCGCTCCAGCACGGTCAGCGCGGTGGCTGTGGCACCCCTCATCGGCGCAAGCATGCCCCAGCGGAGAGTCACCGGGGTCGTTTTCAGCCGCCGGCGCGCAGAGTTCACTCGACTTCGCACGAAGACCTACGGCACTTCGGCCGGCAGATCGCGGGTTTGCCCGTTACTGTCGAACAGGTACGGGCGATCATCGGCCACAGGTCGAGGGTCAGCCGCTTTGAACAGGGAGAGATGCATGGCAACCGGCACGGTTAAGTGGTTCAACTCGGAAAAGGGCTTCGGCTTCATCGAGCAGGACGGTGGAGGGCCGGACGTGTTCGTCCACTACTCCGCCATCGCGACGAGCGGCTACCGGGAGCTCAACGAGGGCCAGAAGGTCGAGTTCGAGGTGACCCAGGGGCAGAAGGGTCCGCAGGCGGACAACGTCCGCCCGATGTAGCTCCGTGCCGGTGACGGCGGCCGGTTCGCCGGTCGCCGTCGCAGCGCACTCAAGACGCCGCCGGGGCGGCGGGCAGGTCCCGCCGCCGCCGGAGCGGTCCCATCACCAGAATCATCGGCGTGAGGGCGAGCCAGGTGGTCATCACCGTGATCGCTGTCGCGACGCCGTAGCGTGCGCCGAGCGCACCGGCCAGCACGGCCGCGAGCGGGATGGCGCCGGTTGAGCAGATGCATGCTCACGGTCACGCGGCCGAGCAGGTGGTGCGGGGTGTACGTCTGCCGGAAGGCGCCCTTCACCACGTTGCCGACGGCGACGCCGAGGCCGATCAGCACCCCGCCGAGCGCCGGCCAGACGAGGCCGGCGCCGGGTGCGGCCAGGGGGATGAGCAGCGCGGGCGGTCCGGTCAGGGCCGCCCCGATCAGCATGGCCCGCGCGGTGCCGCAGCGCCGCGCCAGCGTGGTGGCCAGCAGCGCGCCGACGATCCCCCCGACGCTCATCACCGCGACCACGGCGCCCACCATGCCGGGCGCGAGTCGCAGCTCGCGGACCAGGAAGACCACCAGGACGGCCTGGTAGCCGGTGAGCCCGATGTTGCTGGCCGCGCCGAAGACCGTGAGCACCCGCAGGTACGGGTCGCGGATGACGAAGCGCAGTCCTTCGGCGATGTCGCGGCGCAGTGACCGGGAGTGGGCGGCCCGTGCGGCGGGTGGCTCGACGGTGCGGATGCGCAGCAGGAAGGCCGCGGAGAGCAGGAACGTGAGGGCGTCCAGCAGCAGCGCGGCGACGGCGCCGGTGAGTTGGGCGATCAGGCCGGCGATGCCCGGCCCGACGACATAGCTGACGGTCTGGGTGGCCTGGAGTTTCGCGTTGCCCTCGGGCAGCTGGTCGGGTCGCAGCACGACGGGGAGGTAGACCTGGTCGGCGGTCTCGAAGAAGACCCGCGCGGTGCCGGCGCCGAGCGCGACGAGCAGCAGGTGCCCGACGGTGAGCCGGTCCAGTGCGGCGGCCAGTGGCACGCTGAGGAAGGCCAGCGCGCAGAGCAGGTCGCAGATCACCATCACCGGCCGGCGTGGCAGCCGGTCCACCCACGCGCCGGCCGGTAGGCCGATTAGCAGCCAGGGCAGCCAGGCCGCGGCGGTGAGCACCGCCACCTGGAAGGTGCCGGCGTCGAGGACGGCCACGGCGACCAGCGGCAGCGCGACCGTGGTGACGTTGCTGCCGACGCTGCTGACGGTCTGGCCGGCCCAGAGCAGCCGGAAGTCCCGATGCCGCAGCAGTCCGCCGGCCGGCCGGGCCGGGCTCGGATCGGTGCGGGTGGCCGCGGTCACGGCCGGGCCGGAACGCCGTGGGCGAACACGAAGACCGGCTGGCGGTCCCGCCCGTCGTCGGGCAGCGGCCGGTCGGCCCAGCGGGCCAGCAGGTCGATCATTTCGCGGCTCAGCTCGGCCAGTTCGTCCGGGGTGAGGTGCAGCCACTTGTCGGTGGAGAAGGGGCCGTCGTGCCAGGTGGCCTGCGTCGAGTCGTCTGCGGCGTGCCAGGCTCGGGCCAGGGCGACGTGCCGGTCCAGGTTGAGCGACGTGGCGGCGTCGGCGACGGCTCGGGCGGCCGGGTCGGCGTCGAAGTCGCTGTTGGACCAGCGCACCCCCCGGGTGACCAGCCGCCACCACCGCTCGCGCCGGTCCCGGGCCAGTTCGGGGGCCTCGGTGACCAGCTCGCCGGCGGCGAGGACCTTGAGGTGGTGGCTGACGTTGGCGGGCGCCTGGTCGGTGCGGTCGGCGAGCATGCCGACGGTGGACGGCCCGTGGACCTTGAGGACGTCCATCAGGCGGCGGCGCAGCGGGTGGGCCATGGCCGCGAGGACCCGGGAGTCGGTGACCTGGCGTAGGTCGGGGCTTTCCATACGGTCCAACCTGCCATCCGCAACCACTCTTGCGCAATATACGTTGCCCAATGATTGTTGCGGAGTGGCGGGCGGAGCCGCCGACGATCAGGCGACCAGCCGGCGCGCCAGTTCGTCGGCGACCTGCTTGGCCATGGTCGGCGGGATGGCCGCGGCGATCCGCTCGGGGGTCAACCCGGCGAGCACACCCTGGACGATGGCGGGCTCGTCGGTGAAGTCCCGGCCGGACAGCGCGGTCAACGCGGCCTGCAGCGCGCTCACCTGCGCGGCGATGGACGTCAGCGTCGGGCTCTCCGGCTTGTAGTTGCTGACGGTGGCGTCCTGCCCCAGCGCCATACGGGTGTAGATCTGACCGATCGGGTTGCGACCGTCCAACAGGGTCAGGTTCTGGTGGACGGTGGCCAGCCAGGCGTGCTCTTCGGGGGTCATGTCGTTGTCCTCCAGGAGTCCGATGGAGCTGAGGTAGCGGCGGAACAGCGGCCGCTGGTCACGGCCCGCCTTGATCGCGTCGCGGAAGAAACTGAAGTGGGTGTGCCAGCGGTGTGTGGTGTCGCCACTGGTGCGCTTGCCGAGCCGGTCCCACCGCTTCACGGTCGTACCGTCGGGGCTGTAGATGATCTCGCGGATGTCGCGGGTGTCCGCCGCGTTCGCGACGCACTGCCCCACACACCAGACCGAGAAGCTGGCCAGGGTGTGGGTACGACCGGCGGAGCGGACATCGAAGCCGCCGACGTCGAGCGCCGCGGCGTCGAGGGTCAGGCCGGCACGGTCCCGGGGTGACTCCACCACGGAGTAGTCGTTGGTGACGACCCGGTCCGATCCGCAGTGGTACCCGCCCCGGTGGTCGGCGTCGCCGACGATGCCGACCTCCGCCGGCTCCAGATCGTCCGGTCCGGGAGCGTTGTCGAGATGGGTGAGAAGCAGACTTCGGAGGGCCAACAGATTCGCCGGGGCCCGGGTCATGGGGTCCCCCTTTCCAATGGATGGGGGCCGGGCGTGCGACATCACACCGCGTACGCGGTCAGGAAACTTCGGGCGAGCCCGGCCTACTGGTGCACGGCGCCGGGCGTTAGCACAACCATAGCCCGCAATTTCGATGAATGCCCAGCTCAGCGGCTTGTAGATTGTGCGGAACCACTGTGGATGATCGGCAGCATCAGCGCGGAGGGGTGCTCCGGGTCGTGCAGAACCTCTCGCCATCCGGCACACAGCGTCACTGCCGTACCAAGGGATTCGCCGCTGCCCGGGTTGCGCGCCCAGCGCGGATGGGCGCCTCCGGAGACCTGCAACCGCAACCGGTGCCCGGCGGCGAACCGGTACGCGGTCGGCCAGAGCGGCACCGGAACCCGCAGCGCGCCGGACGCGTCGCCCGGGAACCGGTCGGGGGTGACCCGGACCAGCCCGTCGCACACGTTCCAGGACCGGCTCCGACGGTCCACGTCGCACAGTCGCACGAAGACATCGAGGTACGGCAGCTCACCGCGGACGTGGATCTCGGCGCGCACCGGGCCGATCACTTCCAGCGGCCGGGCCAGCGGGGCGCTGGTGTAGGTCAGCACGTCGGGGCGGGCCTCGACACTTCCGTTGTCCACCGTGCCGGCCCGCTGCGCGACGAGCAGCGGCCCACCCACCGACGGGGTCGGATCGGCCGGGTCGTAGCGGAACCCGTCCGGCGTCGACCCGACCGGCGGACGCGCCGCCAGCTCGCCGCCCGGGTGCAGGTGCCACGCGGTGTCGACCGCGGGCGGCGGCCAGTCCGGCAGGTCGCGCCAGCCGCCGCCCCGGCCTCCCACGTGCAGCCGGACCGGCGCCGACCCGCCCGGAGCCCGGCCCGCCGGGGTCAGGTGCGCGTCGAGCCAGGCCAGCCCCTCGCGCAGGGAGGCGGCGAACAGGCCGGGGCTGCCGTGCGTCCACGGACCGATCACGAGACGCCCTCGGGCGCCGGCGGCGCGCAGCGTGGCGTGGTCGTCGAGCTGGGCGGGCAGGAAGATGTCGTGCCAGCCGGTGACCATGAGCACCGGCGCCCGTACCCGGGCGACGCGGTCGGCGAAGACCCGTGTCCGCCAGTACGGGGCGTCCGGGGTGTGGTGGCGCAGCCACTCCTGGAAGAAGGGGATCCGCACGCCGGTGGCCACCCGGTCGGCGTCGGCCAGCGGCAGGTGTTCCAGCGCGGCGGCCAGCCGGGGCTGCCCACGCTTGAGTTCCCACTGCCGGGCCAGCCACGGCACCGTCTGCGCGTGCAGCAGCTCCGCCCAGGTCAGCACCGTGTCCAGGGCGAACGACTCCCCCGCGTACGTCGAGTCCCGGGTGGCCGAGGCGGTCACCACCGCGACCATCGCGCGCAGGTCGTCGCCGGCGTCGGCGGCCAGCGCCCACTGCGCGAAGCCCTGGTAGCTGACGCCGAACATGCCGAGCGCGCCGGCCCACCAGGGTTGGCGGCGCAGCCAGTCGAGGGTGTCCAACCCGTCGTCGCGCTCGTGCACCAGCGGGGCGAAGGTCCCACCGGATCCGCCGGTGCCCCGGCAGGACTGGATCACCGCGTGCTGGCCGCGTGCGGCGAGCAGCCGCCCGAGCAGCCGCAACGGCCCACCCCGTCCGTACGGGGTGCGGATCAGCACGGTGGGCGCGTCGGGGGCGGCCGGGGCGTAGTGGTCGGTGCGCAGCACCACGCCGTCGCGGGCGCGTACCGGAATGTCCCGGGTGACCCGCACCGGTCCGGTGCGGGTCGGCGGCAGCCGCAGCGCGGCACCGGCCAGGCGGGCGACGAGACGACGCGACACGGTCAGCCCGTCGGGCGGCGGGGCGGCTCGGGTCGGGCGGCGCGCACCGAGTCGCGGTGCGCGCGGATCGACTCGCTCATCGCCGCCATGAACCGGTGCACCACCTCCAGCTCGTCCTCGTCGAACCGGTCCATCACCGTGTCGGTACGGGCGCCCAGCGGCTGGAAGAACTCCATGGCGAGCGTGGCGCCCTGGTCGGCGTAGTGCAGCAGCACCTTGCGCCGGTCGACGGTGTCCCGGTCCCGGCGGATGTGCCCGGCCCGCTCCAGCCGGTCGATCAGGGCGGTGACCGAGCCGGAGGAGAGGTTGAGCTGCTCACCGAGGCGGCCGGGGGTGATCGGGTCGCCGAGCAGTTCGGCGTCCATCACGGCGATCAGGGCCCGCAGGTCGGTCGGGTTGAGGCCGTGCAGGTTGGCGAAGGCGTGGCCGACCTGCTGGGCGTCCACCGCGTACCGCCGGAGGTTGTTGGTGATCTCGGCGACCAGCTGCTCGCGGCGCGTGTCGCGCCGCCGGTACATGCCGTGAGTCGCCACCTCGCGCCGCTTCCCGTCGTCGGTTTCCCGGGTTGCAGCATAGAACAGCCGTCGATAATCTCGCCTATCAAGATACTCGACTCTCGAAGGACTTTGAGGTCAACCCGATGTCTGTCTTCACCAGAGTCGCTCGCGGCCGGTTCGCCGCCTGGCTCACCGTGGCCGCCGCGGTCGTCGTCAGCGCGGCCGTTCTCGGCCTGCCCCGGCCGGACAACTCGGCACCGGTCTCCGCCACCGGCCTGTCGGTGAGCTGGGAGTCGACCCAGGTGCAGCGGCTGCAGGACCAGCTCCCCTCCAGCGAGGTACAGCCGGCCATCGTGGTGGTCAGCCGCGACGACGGGGGTGCGCTCAGCGAGGCCGACCGGTCCGCCGTCGGCGACCGCGCCGGCGACCTCGCCCGCTTCGCGGCGGGCGGGCAGGTCAGCCCCGCCCAACTCTCCCCGGACGGCACGGTGGCGCTCGTCGCCGTGCCGCTGAGCACCGCCGGGGGCCAGGCCGAGGTCACCGCCACCGTCACCGAGCTGCGGGACGCGCTGACGGAGCTGCCCGACGGTCTCACCGTCGAGGTGACCGGCGCCCCCGCCTTCACCGCCGATCTCTCCTCGGTCTTCGAGGGCGCCGACGTCACCCTGCTCATGGTGACCGCCGCCGTGGTCGCCCTGCTGCTGCTGATCACCTATCGCAGCCCGTTCCTGTGGATCGTGCCGCTGGTCGTCGTCGCGGCGACCGAGCAGCTCACCCTGCGCGCGGTGGACACGATCGTGCCGGCCGTCGGGATCAACCTCCAGCAGGGTCAGGTCACCGGCATCGCCAGCGTGCTGGTCTTCGGCGCCGCCACCGACTACGCCCTGCTGCTCATCGCCCGCTACCGGGAGGAGTTGCGCCGCGCCGAGGACCGGTTCGCGGCGATGCGCGCCGCGCTGCGCCGTACCGCCGAGCCCATCCTCGCCAGCGGCGGCACCGTGGTGCTCGGCGTGCTCACCCTGCTGCTCAGTGAGCAGGAGACGAACCGGGCACTGGCCGTGGCCTGCGCCACCGGGGTCGTCTTCGCGATGGCGTCGGCGCTGTTCGTGCTCCCGGCCGTGCTGGTGCTCTTCGGTCGCGGCCTGTTCTGGCCGTTCGTCCCCCGGGTCGGTGGCGCGGCGCGCGAGGGTCGGCTCTGGGGCCGGCTCGGCGCCGCCGTGGAACGCCGTCCGGTACCGGTCGCGCTGCTGGCGACGCTGCTGCTCGCCGGCCTGGCGCTGGGGGGCCTCGGCATCCGCACCGGCCTGTCCGAGACCGAGCAGTTCCGGGCCCAGCCCGAGGCGGTCACCGGCGCGCAGACCCTGGCCCGCGCGTTCCCCGCCGGCACCACCCAACCGGTCGCCGTGCTCACCACCCCGGCGGCGGTCCGCGCGGTCACCGACGTCGCCGCGGGCGTACCCGGGGTCGCCTCGGCCCGCCCCGGTGACGCCGGGCAGGGCGTCGCCCAGGTCGACGTGGTGCTCGCCGCCGAGCCCGGCACCACCGCGTCCGACCGCACCATCGAGGCGTTGCGCGACGCGGTCGCCGCCGTGCCCGGCTCCGCACCCCCCGCTGTCGACGGCGCCGCCGCGCCAACCGGGGCGATCGTCGGCGGCACGGTCGCCGCCACCTACGACTCGGAGAAGGCCAACGACTCCGACCTGCGGCTGATCCTTCCGATCATCCTGCTGCTGGTCGGCGCCGTGCTCGTCCTGCTGCTGCGCGGCCTGGTCGCGCCGGTGCTGCTGGTGCTCACCGTGATCGCGTCGTTCTTCGCGAGCCTCGGCGCGGCGTGGCTGCTCTTCGACCACGTGCTGGGCTTCCCGGCCCTGGACAGCGGCGTCCTGCTGCTCGCCTTCGTGTTCCTGGTGGCGCTCGGGGTGGACTACAACATCTTCCTGGTCACCCGCGCCCGGGAGGACGCCCGCGTGGCCGGCACCCGCGGCGGGATGCTCTCCGCGCTGCGGGTCACCGGCGGCGTGATCACCAGCGCCGGCGTGCTGCTCGCCGCGGTCTTCGCCGTGCTCGGCGTCCTACCGCTGATCACGCTGACCCAGATCGGCGTCATCGTCTGCATCGGCGTCCTGCTCGACACGCTGCTGGTACGCACCGTCCTGGTGCCGGCGCTGGCGTTCGTGCTGGGCGAGCGCTTCTGGTGGCCCGGCCGGGTCAGCAGGGACGCCGTCCCGGCCGACCCGGAGCCGGTCGCCGCTCGAGACTGACCGACCCACCAACCACGCGGCGGGGCCGGGGCACCGCAGCCACGGCCCCGCCGACGTCGGTGTGACCGTCGCCGCACCCTAACAAGGCTCGACCGGTCGGCGAGGCCCCTGCGGCGGCGACCGGACCGGCTCCACGAGCTGGTCCCGATCCCCCACCGCCCGGTCCCGGGTGGCCCACGCGACGATGAACACCACCGTCCACAGCACCCCGAGCAGTACCGCCGCCGCGGTCCCGCTCGCCGTGTCCAGGCCGAGGTAGAGCCGCGCGCCGCCGATGCCCACCACCGCCGCGGCGGCGGTCGTCCAGGCGGCCACCGCCACCGGCCAGCGGGCGCTGCGCGACACCAGCCAGGCCAGAGTGCAGAAGCTCGCCGCGACCACCGCGTTCTGGGTCGGGAAGGGGACCGACTCACCGCCGTCCGGGCCGGCCGCCGGCGACCCGGTCCACTCCGCCACCACGGCCAGCACCAGCAGCGGCACGAACGCGCCGACGGTGCCGACCACGCTGAGCAGGTCCGCCCGCCACGGCCGTTTCCGCCACGCCAGCACCGCCGCCACCAGGGCCACCAGCACGATCAACACCCACCCGCGCACCAGGGACACCACGATCATGGTGGCGTCGGCGGCGCCCGGGGTCCGCCGGGCCGCGAACCAGCCCTCGACCGCCCCGTCCAACGCCGCCAGCCCGCTGTTGCGCACCGACACGGCGAGCAGGCCGGCGATGGCGAACCCGGCGGCGAACAGCAGCACCAGCCCCGCGGCCAGGTTGAGCAGCAACGTCCAGGCCGGCCCGACCCGCATGGCCACCAGGAAGAACAGCAGCCCGTAGCGGGCGCTGAGCCAGCGGATCGGCGGCAGCGCGCCGGCGCGGGAGAGCAGCGCGCGTGCCGGATCGGGGTTGCGGCCCAGCCACCGGCCGGCGAGCACCACCCCGAGCAGGCCGGCCAGCAGCACCAGCGCCGCACCGGTGGCGCGACCGAGGTACGCGGAGACCGTGTCGTACGACTCACCGGCGAGGTGACCGAGCAGCACCGAGCCGCCCACCCAGGTGACGACGCCGGCGAGGTTCCACGGCGCGAACCGCCGGTACGGCATGCCGGCCGCCCCGGCCAGTCGGGGCACCAGGGTGCGGGCGAAGGCCACCCAGCGGGCGGCGAACACACCCCGTCCGCCCAGGCGGGCGAGCAGGGCGTCGGCCCGGCCCCACCGCTCGGGCCCGACCCGGTGACCCAGCCCGGCGCGCAGCTTCGGGCCGTACCGTCGGCCGGCGCGGAACGCCAGCCCGTCACCGAGGACGGCCGCGACGATCATCGCGAACAACGCCGGGCCCAAGCGCAAGGTACCGTTGTAGGTGAGGAAGCCGACGAGCAGCAGGGTAGCCTCACCCGGCACCAGCAGGCCGAAGATCACCGCGGTCTCGCCCGCCACGATCAGCGCGGCGACCAGGTAGATCCACAGAGTGGGCAGACCCTGCACCGTGGTCAGCAGGTCGTGCACTCAGGCCCCCGGGACACGGGAGCCAGCATGCCAGCCGGGGGAACGACCGGCACAGCGGTTTCACCATAGATCAGGGGCACCTGGGGGTGACCCCGACGCAGCCTGCGCGAGCGCAGGCGGAAGGATAGAGGGTATGCAGCTTCGCACCGACCTCCGCAACGTCGCCATCATCGCTCACGTCGACCACGGCAAGACCACCTTGGTCGACGCCATGTTGCGGCAGGCCGGCGCGTACGGCGCGCGAGGTGAGAACACCGAGCGGGTGATGGACTCCGGCGACCTGGAGCGGGAGAAGGGCATCACCATCCTCGCCAAGAACACCGGCGTGCACTACCTGCCGGCGGACGGCTCCGACCCGGTCACCATCAACATCATCGACACCCCCGGCCACGCCGACTTCGGTGGCGAGGTGGAGCGCGGCCTGACCATGGTCGACGGCGTGGTGCTGCTGGTCGACGCGAGCGAGGGCCCCCTGCCGCAGACCCGCTTCGTGCTGCGCAAGGCGCTGCGGGCCCGGATGCCGATCATCCTGGTGATCAACAAGGTGGACCGCCCGGACGCCCGGATCAAGGAGGTCGTGGACGACACCTACGAGCTCTTCCTCGACCTGGACGCCGACGAGGAGCAGATCGACTTCCCGATCGTCTACGCGTGCGCCCGCGACGGCATCGCCTCGCTGACCCAGCCCGCCGACGGCTCGGTTCCCGACGACAGCACCTCGCTGGAGCCGCTGTTCCGCACCCTGCTGGACACCATCCCGGCGCCCGCGTACGAGGACGGGGCGCCGCTGCAGGCCCACGTCACCAACCTCGACGCCTCGCCGTTCCTCGGCCGGCTGGCGCTGTGCCGGGTCCGTCAGGGCACCATCAGCAAGGGCCAGACGGTGGCCTGGTGCCGCACCGACGGCAGCACCCAGCGGGTCCGCATCTCCGAGATGCTGATGACCGAGGGCCTGGAGCGCAAGCCGGCCGAGTCGGCCGGGCCGGGCGACATCATCGCCGTCGCCGGCATCCCCGAGATCATGATCGGCGAGACCCTGGCCGACGTGGAGAACCCGGTGGCGCTGCCGCTGATCACCGTCGACGAGCCGGCCATCTCGATGACCATCGGCACCAACACCTCGCCGCTGGTCGGCCGGGTCAAGGGTTCCAAGGTCACCGCGCGGATGGTCAAGGACCGGCTCGACAAGGAGCTGATCGGCAACGTGTCGCTGCGGGTGCTGCCCACCGAGCGGCCGGACGCCTGGGAGGTGCAGGGCCGCGGCGAGCTGGCGCTGGCCATCCTGGTCGAGCAGATGCGCCGGGAGAGCTACGAGCTGACCGTCGGCAAGCCGCAGGTGGTCACCAAGGAGATCGACGGCAAGACCTGCGAGCCGGTCGAGCGCCTGACCATCGACGCCCCGGAGGAATACCTGGGCGCGATCACCCAGCTCCTGGCGACCCGCAAGGGCCGCATGGAGCAGCTGGTCAACCACGGCACCGGCTGGATCCGGATGGAGTGGCTGGTCCCGGCTCGTGGCCTGATCGGTTTCCGCACCGAGTTCCTCACCGACACCCGCGGCACCGGCATCCTGCACCACGTCTTCGAGTCCTACGAGCCGTGGTTCGGCGAGCTGCGGACCCGTAACAACGGCTCGCTGGTGGCCGACCGCTCCGGCGCGGTCACCGCCTTCGCGATGATCAACCTGCAGGAGCGTGGTCAGCTCTTCGTCGACCCGACCACCGAGGTGTACGAGGGCATGATCGTCGGGGAGAACTCCCGCTCCGACGACATGGACGTCAACATCACCAAGGAGAAGAAGCTCACCAACATGCGGGCGTCGACCTCCGACGAGACCGAGAAGCTGATCCCGCCGCGCAAGCTCTCGCTGGAGCAGGCTCTGGAGTTCTGCCGCGAGGACGAGTGCGTCGAGGTCACCCCGACCGCGGTGCGCATCCGCAAGGTGGTGCTCGACCAGCAGCAGCGGGGCCGGGCCGCCGCCCGCCGCAAGCACGCCGGCTGAGCCCACCAGCTCCCGACGACCGGGCGCGTCGGCCGCTTGCGGCCGGCGCGCCCGTCCGCTTCCGGGCAGAGGGGTACGCCGGGGACAACCCATCGGTGATCGGCTACGGTCACCGGCATGACCTGGGATGATCTCGACGCCCACCTGGACCGGGTGCCCGGCACCGTCTCGGCGTACGTGGGCCGGCTCGACGCCCCGCCGACATGGACCCGGCACGCCGACGCCACCCACTACGCCGCCAGCACCATGAAGGTGGCGGTGCTCGCCGCCCTGCACCGCGCCGCCGAGTCCGCGGCGCTGGAGCTGGACGCGCACGTCCCCGTGGTCAACGAGTTCGACTCGGCCCAGCCCGGCGCGCCCCGCTTCTCCTGCGCCCGCGACTACGACAACGACGACGCGGTCTGGGACCGGGTCGGTGGGACGGCGCCGCTGCGCTGGCTCGCCGACCGGATGATCGTCCGGTCCAGCAACCTGGCCACCAACCTGCTCATCGGGCACGTCGGGCTGCCGGCGCTGGCCGAGGTGTGGGCGGTGGCCGGTGCCCGCAACAGCGTCACCGGTCGGGGCATCGAGGACTTCGCCGCCCGCGAGGCCGGCATCACCAACACGGTGACCGCGGCCGACCTGGCCGCCCTGCTCGGCGCGCTGGCCACCGGGGCCGCCACCCCCGGCCGGCTCGCGTCGCCGGCCGCCTGCGCGGCCATGCTGGACGTGCTGCTCGCTCAGGAGCACCGCGAGGACCTGGCCGCCGGCCTGCCCGACGGCACCCGCATCGCCCACAAGAACGGGTGGGTGCGGGGAGTCCGGCACGGCGCCGGCGTGGTGCTGCCCGACGACGCCCCGCCGTACCTGATCGCCGTCTGCACCACCACCGACCTGGCCGGCGGCGACGACGAGGTCGAGGACGACGCCTGCCGGCTGCTCGCGCACATCTCGGCGCAGGTCTGGGCCGCCCGGCACCGGCTCTGACCCGACACCCGTCGATCCGGCTAGGCTGCCCGCACCCCACCCCCGGAGCCGTCGATGCCGCGCAGCCGCACCATCCTGCTCGCCTTCCTCGCCGTGACCGCGGCGAACCTGCTCGCCAACGCCACCGACAGCGACCTGACCTTCGCGCTCACCAAGCCGCTGCTGATGCCGCTGCTCGCCGCGTACCTCTGGAGGGCCACCGCCGAACGCGACGCCCGGCCGGACCGGCTGGTGCTCGCCGGGCTGGCCTTCGCCACCGGCGGCGACGTGGCGCTGCTGGTCGACGGCACCGGCTGGTTCCTCGCCGGCATGGCCTGCTTCCTCGGCACCCACCTCTGCTACCTCACGGCCTTCACCCGGCGCGGCGCCGCGACGGCGCTGCGCCGCGCGCCGCTGGTCGCGGTCCCCATCGGGTACGCGGCGCTGACCGTCATCGCGCTGGCCTGGATGTGGGCGGGGCTGGCCGCCGCCGGGCTGGCCGTGCCGGTGGCCGGCTACGCGCTCGCGTTGGTCGCGATGGCCACCACCGCCGCCACCCAGGGCTGGCGCGTCGGTCTCGGCGCGGCGCTCTTCCTCGGCTCGGACCTGCTGATCGCCGCCGGGGTAGCCGGCGTGGCACAGCCGCCCGGCGCGCCGGTGCTGGTCATGGCGACGTACGCGGCCGGCCAGGCGCTCATCGTTACCGGTCGGGCCGCCTGCGCCGGCGCGCCGGTCACTCCAGCAGCTGCGCCCGCAACGCCGTGAGGTCGTCGTCGGTCAGCCCGAGCCCGTCGCGCAGGTAGCCGTCGAACGAGCCGTGCACCCGGCGTACCTCGTCGTAGCCGGCGTCGAGGTACCCGGCGCGGACCTCCAGCACCGGCAGCACGGCCTCGACGTCCAGCTCCGGCTGCCGCCGCATCGCCTCGACGATCACCGCGCGCAGGCTGGCGGTCAGCGCGTTGTTGCGCAGGTACTCCGCGCGGATCGTGGCTTCGTCGACGCCGAGGGCGGTCAGCAGGATGACGGTGAGCCAGCCGGTGCGGTCCTTGCCGGCGGAGCAGTGGTAGACCAGCGGAAGGTTCTCCGGTCGGGAGGCCAGCCGCACCGCCTCGGCGAAGCCGACCCGCGCCGACTCGCCGGTGACGAACCACCGGTAGATCTCCGCCATCGCCCCGGCGGTGCCCTCCCGGGCCAGCTCCGCGTACGCGTCCAGGTCATGGCCGAGCAGCACCGCCGAGACGTACGTGAAGACGGGGTGCTCCGGGTCGTGCACCGGCAGGTGCACCACCCGTGGCTCGCCCACCAGCCGGTCGCTCGGCGCGACCGCGATCTCCGAGCCGTCGCGCAGGTCGACCACGCAGACCGGCCCCAGCTTCGCGAGCACCGGCAGGTCCTCGTCGGTGAGCCGGCCCAGTGCCGGGGTACGGATCAGCCGCCCGGCGCGTACCCGCCGACCGTCGGCGCCGGGGAGCCCACCCAGGTCACGTGCGTTCGGCGCGCCCACCATCTCCCAGTCCCGCCCAGCCATCCGGTGTCCCCTCCCGCCGCGTGCCTGCGTATAGGGTGCCCGACATGACGATCTCGGCGGTACGCACCCACCGGGTTTCTGCCCCCTTACACACTCCGTTCGTCACCGCCCTGCGCCGCACCACCACGGTCGAAACCCTGGTCGTCGAGCTGGTCGACACCGACGGCCGGTCCGGCTTCGGCGAGGCCCCGCAGGTCTGGCAGGTCACCGGCGCGTCGGTCGGCGGCGCCCAGGCGTGCGTACGGGAGCTGCTCGGGCCGCTGTTGATCGGCCGTGACCCGGACGATCTGGTGGCCCGCTGCGCGGAGGTGCGGCGGGCGGTGGCCGGTAACGAGGCCGCGAAGGCGGCGCTGGACGTCGCTCTGCACGACCTGGCGGCCCGACGCCTGGGCGTACCCCTGGTGCGTCTGCTGGGTGGCACGACGCTGCGGGTGCCGACGGACGTGACCCTCGCGGCGGGCGACGCGGTCGACCTGGCGGCGGCCGCGCGGCAGCGGCAGGCCGACGGCTTCGCCGTGCTCAAGCTCAAGGTCGGCACCGACGCGGCCGGTGACCTGGACCGGGTGCGGGCCGTGCGCGCGGCGGTCGGCGCCGGGGTCCGGATCCGGCTGGACGCCAACCAGGGGTGGACGCCCCGGGAGGCGGTCCGGGTGATCCGCGGCATCGAGGACGCCGGGCTCGACGTGGAGCTGGTCGAGCAGCCGGTGGCACGCTGGGACCTGGACGGGTTGGCCTGGGTCAGCGACCGGGTCTCCGTGCCGATCCTGGCCGACGAGGCGGTCTTCGGGGTGCGCGACCTGGTGGAGGTGATCCGTCGCCGGGCGGCCGACATGGTGAACGTCAAGCTGGCCAAGTGTGGCGGGCTGCAGCCGGCGCGCACCCTGCTGGAGCTGGCCGCCGCGCACGGCCTCGGCACGGTGGTCGGGTCGATGATGGAGAGTCAGGTCGGCATCGGCGCGGCGGCGAGTCTGGTCGCCGCGTACGGCACCACGGCCGTCGCCGACCTGGACGCCGCCTGGTGGCTGGCCTGGTCACCGGTGCAGGGTGGGATTCGCTACGAGGGGGCGACCGTGGTGTTGCCGGACGCGCCTGGCCTGGGCATTTCCGGCCTGACTGAAGCTAAGGTTCAGAGCCGCAGTTGATGATCGTTGGTTTCTTTCATAGGGTTTCCCGGAACAGCCGATCGAGCTGGGGGTTGACGTGCAGCTGCAACCGGGCCGCGAGGCCCTCGTCCGGGTCGCGGTGGCCACCCTGTGGACCTCTCCCGAGGCGGTCCGCCCGATCGACGGCCCGGCGCTCAGCGCCGGCGCCGACATCCCGGCCTGGATCTCCGGCATGGACACCGACCAGCAGGTCGGCGACTGCGTCCTGAGCCAACTCCTACTCGGTGAACGGGTCCTCGTCACCGAACTACGCCCGGACGGCTGGGCCCGGGTGGTCGCCGTCGAGCAGCCCGCCGCCAAACTGGACCCACGGGGCTACCCGGGCTGGCTCCCCGCCGACCAGGTGACCCCCGCCGACCCGACCGTCGCCGGCGACCCGCTGGTGGTGGACGCCACGGTCACCGAGCTGCGCGCCGCACCGCACGGTCCGGTCGTGGTGCCCGGCGTGGTCGTCGGGACGCGTCTCGTCCCGGCCGGCCCGGCCCGCGACGGCTGGCAGCCGGTGCACGTTCCCGGCCAGGCCGCCCCACTCTGGCTGCCCGACAGCCAGCTCGCCCCACCGTCGAGCGAGCCGCCGAGCGCCGAGCAGGCGCTCGCCGTGGCCCAGCGACTGCTAAACGTGGCGTACGTCTGGGGTGGGCTCTCCGCGTACGGCATCGACTGTTCGGGGCTGGTGCACCTGGCGTGGCGGCGCTTCGGGGTCCTGCTGCCCCGCGACGCCGACGACCAGGCGGTCGCCACCTCTCCGCTGCCACTCGGCGCGGAACGGCCCGGCGACCTCTACTTCTTCGCCCGCCCCGGCCGAAAGATCCACCACATCGGGATCGTCACCGCGACCCCGGGCGGCGAGCAACGGCGGATGCTGCACGCCTGCTACCGGCGACGGCGGGTCATCGAGGAGGCCCTGCCGGCAGATCGCACCGCCACCCTGGTGGGCGCGCACCGGGTCTGACCGGCCGGGCACCTTCGGGCACCCGGCCGGCGCCGGGATCAGCGTCGGGCGTCGGCCAACTCGCGGCGGCGGTCCCGGGAGGACTTGATCAGGCTGGCGGCGGTGGCGACGCCCAACGTGCCGAGGATGACCAGCAGCGAGAGCCAGATCGGGATGTGCGGCGCCCAGCCGACGTGCTCCCCACCGTTGATGAACGGCAGGTTGTTGTCGGCGAGGGCCTCCAGCACCAGCTTGACCCCGATGAAGCCGAGCACGACGGCCAGGCCGTAGCTCAGGTAGATCAGCCGGTCGAGCAGGCCGCCGAGCAGGAAGTAGAGCTGCCGCAGGCCCATCAGCGCGAACACGTTCGCGGTGAAGACCAGGTACGGCTCCTGGGTGATGCCGAAGATCGCCGGGATCGAGTCCAGTGCGAAGATCACGTCGGTGGTGCCGATGGCGATCATCACGATGAGCATCGGGGTGAACAGCCGCCGGCCGTTCTCGTGGGTCATCAGCTTCGCGCTGTCGTAGCCCTTGGAGATCGGCAGCGCCCGGCGACTCCACCGGATCAGCAGGTTCTCGGAGAACTCGTCCTCGTCCGGCTCACCCTGGCGGGCCAGGTTGACGGCCGTGTAGATCAGGAACGCGCCGAAGATGTAGAAGACCCAGGAGAACTGGGAGATCAACGCGGCGCCGGCGGCGATGAACCCGCCGCGCATCACCAGGGCCAGCACGATGCCGACGAGCAGCACCTTCTGCTGGTACTGCCGGGGCACCCCGAAGCGGGCCATGATGATCACGAAGACGAAGAGGTTGTCCACCGAGAGGCTGTACTCGGTGAGCCAGCCGGTGTAGAACTGCCCCGCCGAACTGGCCCCGGAGGTCAACCAGACGCCAGCGCCGAAGAGCAGGGCCAGGCCGACGTAGAACGCGACCCAGAGGCTCGACTCCCGCACACTCGGCTCATGCGGACGCCGACCGATGATCAACAGGTCGACGAGCAGAACCGCAGTCAGTGCGACGAGAGTCCCCGCCCACACCAATCCGGACACGTCCAACGTTCATTCCTCCGGCAGACACGCGGCGTCGGGCACACCGTACGCCTCCGCGAAGGCCGGTGTGCCGTTGACGCCAACTCTGGTGACTGTCGGAGGTCTCTTCCGCCGCCACCCGCGAACGGGTGACGACCGACGGCGCCGGGTCGGGACGCCGGGATTCCGGCGATCGACCGTGCTGACGACTCCGTCGCGAGGGAATACTCCCCTCCTCGGGGACCATTCTTCCCCACCACGCGCCGTGATCACACCCCGGGCAGCCGGTGGCACCGCACACCCTCCCCGGCGGGAACAGCGCAGCGCGACACACCCGCCAGCGCGTCCTAGGAGGCTAGTGTGTCGGGGTCCGCGAGTGGACCCCGCGCCACCACGGCGTCCCCGTGCCGTGGGAGGCTGCGGGCATGGTGCTTGAGGTCGCGTTGATCGACGTACTGCCCGGACACGAGGACGCGTTCGCCGCCGCGTACGCCCAGGGCCACCCGGTCCTCGCCGGGGCGACCGGCTGCCGGTCAGTGCGGATGACCCGGGGCATCGAGTCCCCGACCCGGTTCGTGCTGCTGGTCGAATGGGACTCGGTCGAGGCGCACGAGGAGAACTTCCGGGCCACCGAGCGGTTCGCGCAGTGGCGCGCCCTGATCGGCCCGCACTTCGCGGGGCCGCCCGTGGTCGAGCATTTCGTCGACGTACCGGCCTGAGTGGAGCTGTCGTACCCCCCGGTTAGCGTGCCTGCGCACGCGCCGGCCGCCGGTCCCGACGGGCTCGGGGGCGCCGGGCCCGGTGGCCGCGCGACGCGCCGTCGTGCCCACGCCGGGTCACTCGCCGACGCGGCGGGCCAGCGCGGTGATCGTCTCCTCCGGTGACAGCGCCGCCGCCAGCAGCGCCTCGGTCATCCGCTCGTACCGGTCGACGTCCAGCACCGTCGCCAACCGGACGTCGGTGGTCAGCGCCTCCAGCATCACCGTCCGCGGGTCCGCCGGGTCGGGAAAGGCATACCAGGAGTACGGCGTGAGCGGGTGCAGGCCGCTGCTGGCCGCCCCGCGCGGCAGCAGCCGCACCGTCACGTGGGCCAGCCCGGTCACGGTGACCAGGTGCCGCAGCTGTTCACGCCACACCGCGACCGGCAGGTCACCCGGGTCGCAGGCCGCCTCGGCGAGCACCGCCGTGTAGCGCGGCGGGTCGGTCCGACGCAGCACCTCCTGCCGCAGCGCCCGGGCGCGCACGTCCGCCTCGATGTCGACCTCGGGCGTGAGCAGGGCGCCCGCGGCGACCCGCAACCGGGCGTACGCCGGCGTCTGCAGCAGCCCCGGCACGACCGCGGGCTGGTACTCGACGATGTGGGCGGCACCGGCCTCCAGCTCGGCGTACGTCCGCTGCCGCTCGCTCATCTCGCCGAGCGTCTTCCACCAGCCACGGCTGGTGGCCGCGTCCCGGGCGATCACGATCAGCGCGTCGCGGGCCGGCGACGGCACCTGGTAGACGTCCAGCAGGTCCAGCACGTCGGCGAGGTCCGGTCGGCTCTGACCCAGCTCGATGCGGGACAGCTTCGACGTCGAGGCCCAGCCCAGCCGGTCGCAGACCTGTTCCAGGGTCAGTGCCTCACGTCGGCGCAACTGGCGCAGTTCAGCACCCAGGCGGACTCGTCGAATGACAGGACTTGTTGGCAGCGGCATCCCGGCCTCCCCACCGAGGGAGAGTACGCAGGACGATCACCCAGTGCAATACCTTGCTCGCGCACCGCAACCGAACGGTTCCGCACCGCCACGCGTCCGGACCCGCCCCGGCTGCGGCGGACCCCGGTCTGCCGGTACGGCTGACGGTCGCCGGGCCGGGCGCGCCCCGTGCCGCTCCGGCCGGCGTCCGCGCCGGTCAGGGCCGGTACGTGCCGAACGCCCACAGGGTGCCGGCGAGATCGCGGGCGGTGTAGTCGCGGGAGCCGTAGTCGGTGTCGTACGGCTCCTGCGTGATCTGCGCGCCGGCGGCGCGGGCCCGGGCGCAGTGGGCGTCGACGTCGGGCACCGCCACGTAGACCGACCAGTCGTCGTCGGCCGGTCGAGGCGCGGCGTCAGCCCGCGGGCCCAGCATGACCATGCCGGTCTCGAGGACGAGTTCGGCGTGCGCGACCGTGCCGTCGGGCGCCTCGTGCACGGCGTGCACCTGGAAGCCGAAGGCGGAGCAGAGCCAGTCGATCGCGGATCGGGGATCGGGATAACGGAGGATCGGATAGACGGTTCGCATGCGACCAGTCTCCAGCCCGCGGCCCACTCCCGATTGGACGAATGTGACCTCGGCCCGGCGTCCCGGCGGGACCGGCCCGCCGGCGGGCGCGTCAGCCCGCGGAGCGTGCGGCGAGCAGTGCCGCCGGAGTGGCACCGGCGAACTGGTGGAAGTCCCGGATGAGGTGCGACTGGTCGTAGTAGCCGCAGCGGGCCGCCACCTCCGCCCAGTCGACGGCCCGCCCCGCACCGGCCGTGACGTCGACGCCGGTGAGCGCCGCGCGTGCCTGCTGGAAGCGCAGCAGGCGGGCCGCCGTCTTGGGCGGCAGGCCGACGTCCTGCCGGAACCGGGCCGCCAGGTGCCGTCGGCTCCAGCCCAACTCGGAGGCGAGCGCCCCGACACCGCCCCGCCCGCCGCTGGCCACGAGCCACCGCCAGGCCCAGTCGAGCCGGGCGTCGACCGGTGGGGACGCCGCCAGCCGGTCGGCGAGCGCCGCGTCGAGGAGCGCGAAACGGTGCGGCCAGCCGTTGGCGTCGGCCAGCCGGCCCCGCAGCCGGTCGAGCCAGCCGCCCGGGAGGTGCCCGACGCCCACCGCCCGGTTGGTCAACTCACCCAGCGGCAGACCGAGGAGTCGACGGGCGGTCAGCGGCGACAGCAGCAGCTCGACCCCCTCCCCCACACCCACCGTGCGGGTGGTGCACCAGCCGTCGAACGTGCCGGCCACGAACGAGTCCGTCCGCTGGACGCCCCGCTCCGCGCTGCGCGGGTCGGTCACGTCCAGGGGGGCGCCCCAACCCAGGATCAGCACCACGAAGACGCCGGCCGTCTCCCGACGGACCAGCGGCACGTCCGCGCGTTCCCGGTAGCCGATGTACCGGTCCACGAACGGGCGCAACCGGACCTCGGGCAGCCCGAGGACCAGCTCGTCGTCGACCGGCGCCCCCGCTGTCAACCTCGGACCACCCTTCCCGCGCCCCGACCGGCCACGCCCACGCGGGGCGTCGCCGCCGGGTTGGTCGTCACTTCACGCCGGCGGCGTCCATGCCGCGCAGCTCCTTCTTCAGGTCGGCCACCTCGTCGCGGATCCGGGCCGCCAGCTCGAACTGCAGCTCGCGGGCGGCGGCCAGCATCTGATCGTTGAGCTCCTGGATGAGCTGGGCGAGATCCGCACGGGCCATCCCCTCCCGTGAGGGGGTGGCGGCACCGGCACGGCTGCGACTGCGCGTCTCCTTCACCGGCGCCTTGCCGCGGGACAGCTGGCGGACCGCGCCGCCGACCCGCGAGTTCTCGGTGTCCTCCGCCTCGCGGTAGATGTCGTCCAGGATGTCGTGGATCTTCTTGCGCAGAGGCTCCGGGCTGATGCCGTTGGCCTCGTTGTGCGCGATCTGCTTGGCCCGACGCCGATCGGTCTCGTCGATCGCCGCCGCCATCGACGGGGTGATCTTGTCGGCGTACATGTGCACCTGCCCGGAGACGTTACGAGCGGCCCGGCCGATGGTCTGGATCAGCGAGCGGCCGCTGCGCAGGAAGCCTTCCTTGTCGGCGTCGAGGATCGCCACCAGCGACACCTCGGGCAGATCCAGACCCTCGCGGAGCAGGTTGATGCCGACCAGCACGTCGTAGTCGCCCTTGCGCAGCTCGCGCAACAACTCCACCCGACGCAGCGTGTCCACCTCCGAGTGCAGGTAGCGCACCCGGATGCCGTTCTCGAGCAGATAGTCCGACAGATCCTCGGCCATCTTCTTGGTCAGCGTGGTGACCAGCACCCGCTCGTCCTTCTCGGTGCGCAGCTTGATCTCGTGCATGAGGTCGTCGATCTGGCCCTTGGTCGGCTTGATCACGACCTCCGGGTCGATCAACCCGGTGGGGCGGATGACCTGCTCGACGAACTCGCCCTGGGCCTGTTCCAGCTCCCACGGGCCGGGCGTCGCGGAGAGGTAGACCATCTGGCCGACCCGCTCCAGGAACTCGTCGAAGCGCAGCGGCCGGTTGTCGGCCGCGCTGGGCAGCCGGAAACCGTGGTCGATCAGCATCCGCTTGCGCGACGCGTCACCCTCGTACATGCCGCCGATCTGCGGGATGGTCACGTGCGACTCGTCGACCACGGTGAGGAAGTCGTCCGGGAAGTAGTCGAGCAGGCAGTGCGGCGGGCTGCCGGGCAGCCGCCCGTCCATGTGCATCGAGTAGTTCTCGATGCCGGAGCAGAAGCCGACCTGGCGCATCATCTCGATGTCGTAGGTGGTGCGCATGCGCAGCCGCTGCGCCTCCAGCAGCTTGCCCTGACGCTCCAGCTCGGCCAGCCGCTCGGCGAGCTCCGCCTCGATGTCGCGGATGGCCCGCTCCATCCGCTCCGGGCCGGCCGCGTAGTGCGTCGCCGGGAAGATCACCAGCTGGTCGACCTCGCGTACGACGTCGCCCGTCAACGGGTTGAGGTAGTAGAGCTTCTCCACCTCGTCACCGAACAGCTCGATGCGGACCGCCAGCTCCTCGTACGCCGGAATGATCTCCAGGGTGTCGCCCCGGACCCGGAACGTGCCCCGCTGGAAGGCCATGTCGTTGCGGGTGTACTGGATGTCGACCAGCCGGCGCAGCAACTGGTCACGGTCCAGCTCCTGGCCGATCTTGACCTTGACCGCCCGGTCCAGGTACTCCTCCGGGGTGCCCAGACCGTAGATCGCCGAGACGGTCGCCACCACGATCACGTCGCGGCGGGTGAGCAGCGACATCGTCGCCGAGTGCCGCAGCCGCTCGACCTCCTCGTTGATCGAGGAGTCCTTCTCGATGTAGGTGTCGGTCTGCGGAATGTACGCCTCGGGCTGGTAGTAGTCGTAGTACGAGACGAAGTATTCGACCGCGTTGTGCGGCAGCAGCTCGCTGAACTCCTTGGCCAGCTGCGCGCAGAGCGTCTTGTTGGGTGCGAGCACCAGGGTCGGACGCTGCAACCGCTCGATCAACCACGCCGTCGTGGCGCTCTTGCCGGTACCGGTCGCGCCGAGCAGCACCGTGTTACGGTCACCGCGCCGAACCCTGCGCTCAAGGTCGTCGATGGCGGCCGGTTGGTCACCGGCCGGTTGGAACTCACTGACGACCTGGAAGCGGCTGTCGAGCCGGGGAATGTCGAGCGCCATACCCTCAACGGTACGCCCGAGGTCCGACAGGATCGGCCGTCACGGCGGGTACGTGATCAGCTTCAATATTCCCATTGTGTGGCACATGTCACCGGCGTTAGGCTCTCGACGTAGGCCGCTCGCGGCGGCCGACCGGGCTCCCCCGTGCCCTCACCGACGCCGAACGACACCGACTGGACCGGTTACCCGCCCGACTGCGGGCCCAGGGCGGCGGCGCCACGCTGACCCTGACCGCACCGGTGGGCACCGACACCAACCTGCGGGGCACCGGCTGGTTGAGCTGGACCACCCGCACCGCGTACCTGGCGGTCGCCGACCTCGGCGTACCCGATCGCCGGACCCTGCTCTGGCGCGACGCGACGGGCCTGGCCCGCACCGACGTGCCGGCCGCGGCCGGCGGCGGCGGGACGGCCGAGACGCCGGGGCGGCCACCCATGCCACCGCCCGCCGGGGCCTGGCGGTTCGCCCGCTCCGGCACGGACGAGCTGGCGGTGCTGGCCGGCGCGGTGATCTCGGCCGGAACGGCCGCGCAGCGCGGCGCGGCCCTGCGGGTACGCGAGGACGTCACCGACAGGCGGACCGTGGACGTCATCGAGCTGCGCGCCACCGACGGGCAGGTGCGCTACTGGATCGACCGGGACGGGTCACTGCGTCGGCTGGAGCTGCACACCGGCGCCGGCACGTGGGCCCAGGTGGACCTCAGCCCCGGCGTCATGCCCCGGCTGGGCCCGGCGCCCCACCCCCCGGCCACCGCCCGCTGACCCCTCAGGGCCTCCAGCCGGTCTGCGCGGCCCACTGCTCGGCGCGCAGGTACTCCTCGTCGAACCACGGGTCGCGCGCCGTCCCCGAACCGCCGGCGTTCGGCGCCGCGTCGACCAGCTCCCGCTTGAGCAGCAGGTACGCGGACCGCTGATCCGGGTCGGCCCGCAGGTGGTCGCGCATCAGCAGCGCGTACCGCCACCCCGGCGAGTCGGCCGCCCGCACGTGCAGGCGTACCGGACGGCCCGGGTCGGCGCTGCCGTGCAGCCGCTTCTCCCAGCGGCCACTGCCGGCCGGGCGCGGATCGTCCCACCACTGCCCCGGCACCCGGGGAAAACCGGCGGCCGCCAGCCGGTCGGTGAGCGGCCCGTCGGCGTCGGCGAGGTGCGGGAGGGCCACCTGCACGTCGATGACGTCATCCGCGGCGAGACCGGGCACCGCGGTCGGGCCGATGTGGTCGATCCGGTATTCGGCCGGGGCGAGCGCGTGCCGGATCCGGGCGGCCAACCGGTCGTACTGCGCGGGCCAGCTCGGGTCCGCCTCGGCCACGTCGGCCCGGGTCGCCGGCACCACCCGCCGCGCCCGCAGGTTGCGCTCGTAGGGCAGCAGCCGCTGCTCCCAGAGCCCGTCGACGGCGGCGTGCAGCGCCGCCAGGGTCGCGTCGTTGGTCAGCACCACGTCCGCCGCCGCCCGGCGGCGGGTGTCATCGGCCTGCGCGGCGATCCGCCGCTCGGCGTCCGCGCGGTCCATCCCCCGGGCCCGCACCAACCGTTCCAGTCGGGTCGGCACGGCCGCCTGCACGACGACCACCAGGTGGTACGTGGGCGCGAGCCCGACCTCGACCAGCAGCGGCACATCGTTGACGACGATCGCGTCGGGTGCCGCCGCGGCCGTCAGCTCGGCGGTACGGGCCCGGACCCGAGGATGGGTGATCGCCTCCAGCCGGCGGCGGGCCGCCTCATCGGCGAACACCACCGCGCCCAGCGCGGCCCGGTCCAACGCGCCGTCGGCGTCCAGCACCCGCTCGGAGAAGGTGGCGACGATCTCGGCCAGGCCGTCACTGCCCGGTGCGACGACCTCCCGGGCGATCTGGTCGGCGTCGATGAGCACCGCTCCCCGTTCGACGAGCCGTGCGGCCACCGCGCTCTTGCCCGACCCGATCCCACCGGTCAATCCCACCCTCAGCACCGGACCAGTCAACCGG
>NZ_WBKR01000038.1 GCF_008868155.1 Micromonospora sp. ALFpr18c | reverse complement strand
GAGGTCGGCGGGTGGGCCGGTCTCGATGAGGCGCCAGAGGGCGTCGGTGTCGAGGTGCTCCTCGACCAGGTCGCCGAGCAGGTCGAGCGAGCGTTCCCGGGCCGCGGCGAAGCTGGTGTCCGGTGCGACGCGGAATCCGGTGCGCCCGGCCAGCCGGGCTGCCTCAGTGAGGAACCAGCGGCGGAACGCGTCGGATTCGAACGCTCCGTGCCAGTGCGTGCCGTGCACCGGCCCGAGCACGGCACCCTCGCCGACACCGTCGACTCCGGTCAGCAGCGGGGTCAGCGTGGGGTCGGTCTGCGAGACGTACCCGTGGTGGATCTCGTAGCCGCGCACCGGAAGGTCACCGTGGGCGGTGCCCACCGACTGCCGCACGGTTTTGCGGGGGTCGAAGGTGATCTCGATGGGCAGCAGGCCGAGGCCCTGCACGCTGCCCTGCCGGCTCTCCACCGGGTCGTGGATGGCGCGGCCGAGCATCTGGAAGCCACCGCAGAGGCCGAGCAGCGGCTTACCGGCCGCCGCGTGGGCGGCGACCGCGTCGGCGAGGCCGGTCTCGCGTAGCCAGGCGAGGTCGGCGACGGTCGACTTGGAGCCGGGCAGGACGACGAGGTCGGCGGCGGCCAGTTCGGCCGGTTCGACGGTGAGGCGTACGCGGACGCCCGGCTCGGTGGCCAGCGCCTCCACGTCGGTGGCGTTGCTGATCCGGGGCAGCCGGACGACGGCCACGTCGAGCCATTCGGTGCCGTGCGGGGCGGCCGGCCGCCCCAGGACCCGGCCGTAGGCGAGCGAGTCCTCCGCGTCGAGCCACAGGTCGAGTGCCCAGGGCAGCACCCCGTACGTGGGGCGGCCGGTGACCTGGCGCAGCATGTCCAGCCCGGGTTGGAGCAGCCCGAGGTCGCCCCGGAACTTGTTGATCACAAAGCCGGCGATCAGCGCCTGGTCGGCCGGGTCGAGCAGGGCCACCGTGCCGAACATCGATGCGAAGACGCCACCCCGGTCGATGTCGCCGATCACGATGGTGGGCAGGTTGGCGTGCCGGGCCAGCCCCATGTTGACGTAGTCACCGGCCCGCAGGTTGATCTCGGCGGGGCTGCCGGCGCCCTCGCAGATCACCACGTCGTACGTGGCGCGTAGTTCGACCAACGCCGCGTACGCCGTTTCGGCGAGACGGGGACGCAACTGCCGGAACGTGCCGGCGGTGATCGTGTCGACGGCCTCGCCGAGCAGCACGACCTGGCTGGCCAGGTCACTGCCCGGCTTGAGCAGTACCGGATTGAACCGCAGGTCGGGGGCGATCCCGCAGGCGGCCGCCTGCATGGCCTGGGCTCGACCGATCTCGCCGCCACGTCCGTCCGGCCCGACGACGACCGCCGAATTGTTCGACATGTTCTGTGCCTTGAAGGGCGCCACCTTCACGCCCTGCCGGTGCAGCCAGCGGCAGATGCCGGCCGTGAGGACACTCTTCCCGGCGTCGGAGGTGGTGCCGGCGACGAGCAGCCCGCCGCTCATCGCCCAGTCTCCCGTCGCACCAGCCCGGCGGCGTCGAGCCCACGGCGACCGGCGGCACCGACCAGGCGTCCGAGGGTCACCGGGTAGGCGGCGGCCAGCCCCACCGCGGCCAGCCCGACGACTCCGGAGATCCGGGCGGCCCGCTTGAGGTGCCGCGCCTCGGGACGAGGGCCGTCGCCGAGGAAGGGACGCACCTCGGAGCGGCCAAAGTAGACGTTGCGTCCACCGAGGCGGACACCGAGTGCACCTGCCATCGCCGCCTCGCACTGGCCGGCGTTTGGGCTCGGGTGGTCGTTGCGGTCCCGTCGCCACACCCGCCAGGCCCGCTCCCGATCGCCGTTCGCCACCGGTGCGACGGCGATGGTGAGCAGCCCGGTGAGCCTCGACGGCACCAGGTTGAGCAGGTCGTCCAGCCGGGCGGCCGGGGTGCCGAACCGCGCGTAGCGCGCCGACCGGTGGCCGACCATCGCGTCGAGGGTGTTCGCCGCGCGGTAGCCCAGTAGGCCGGGCAGGCCGGCGACCGCACCCCAGAGCAGCGGGGCGACGACCGCGTCGGAGGTGTTCTCGGCGACCGACTCGACGGTGGCGCGGGCCAACTCCGACTCGTCCAAGGTTGACGGGTCGCGACCGCAGAGGTGACCGAGGCGTCGGCGGGCAGCGGGCAGGTCGCCGTCACGCAGCGTACGACCCATGACGGTCGCTTCGTGGCGCAGCGTTCGACCGCCCAGCACGGCCCAGGTGCCGGCGGCAACGAGCACCGCCCGGGTCACCGGCCGACGTCGGGTGGCCGCCGTGGCGACCACCCCGAGCAGCACCGGCCCACCCACGGCCAGCGCGGTGAAAGCCGTACCCGCCGCCCGGTCCGGCCGGTAGACGCGACACTCCAGCGCGCCGGCGGCCTGCCCGAAGCCGGCTACCGGGTGCCATCGGCGGGGGTCGCCGATCAGCCTGTCCAGCGCGTACCCGGCCAGCATTCCTACCGCGTTCGCCACCGGCGCTGTCCGTCGCACACGCACCACCTCCGGCCGGCCAGCCTAGACGAGCGGCCCGTGCACGAGCCGGGCCCGCCGCACATTCCGCCGGGCCCAGCCGCTGCCGCCGCGCTGCCCGCCGATGAAGGCGGCGGGGTGGACGGTGGCCACGCGGGGTGACGACGCTCATCGCATCGCCACCCCGCCCCCGTCGTGCCGTACCGCGGGAGCACCACCCCTGATGTCAGACGGCCGGCCTGCCGCCTGACCCGCGATCGTCGATCAGATCCGTCACGCCGGCTGCGGAATCCGTCCGCGACGCCGCCGGCCGGTCGGCGCGGCCTCCGGCTCCTCCTCGTCCGGTACCGGCCCCAGCTCGTCGTCCGGTTCGTCGTCGCTGGTGCCGTCGGTCACCTCGCGAGGGAGAGCCAGTTCGTCGTCGTCAAGCCCGGCCGGGTCGTCGGCCTGCCCGCCCGGTGCGTCACCGAGAGGGCCGTCGAGGGAGCCGCCGCCGAGCGGGCCGCCATCGAGGGAGCCGCCGCCGAAGGAGCCGCCGCCGAGCGCGTCGGCGCCGAACGGGTTGGTACGCGGGGTCGCGAAGTCGGACGGCTCGAAGTCGTCGTCCAACGGGCGGTCGTCGGGCAGCACGGGAGCCTGCCCGGCGGGCACCGGCTCGGTGGGCTCGCCGTGCACCCGGCTCTCGGCCTCCGCGTCCTCCACCGTGCTGGTGGTCACGCTCGGCCGGTTACGCAGGAAGCGGGCCCGGCCGCGGGACAGGTCGTGGCCGACGGCGACCGCCTCCAGCTCGTACACGGTGCGGTGGTTGCCGGCGTCGTCGGTCCAGTCGCGGGTGTAGAGCCGCCCGCAGACCACCACCGGATCGCCGATCATCACCGAGGCGGCCACCCCTTCGGCGAGCTTGCGCCAGCAGTTGACGCGTACGCGAAGGGAGTTGCCGTCGACCCAGCGGCCGCTGTCCCGGTCGAGGCGGCGGGCGGTGGAGGCGACCTTGAAGTTGGCCACCAGGGTGTTGCTCTGGGTGGTACGCCGCCACTCGGGCGTGGTCAGCACATTGCCGACGATTGTGACGTAGGTGTCGAACATCGTCCCTCCAGGGAGATCGGGGGCCTGCCAGCGCGAGTCGACTCGCCACCGAGCCTGGGCGCCGGAGACGGACCCCGCCAGCACGAGCGCCCAACCTGTGGATGACGAGCCCGCCTGTGGACAACGCCCTGATCACGCCCGGATGTGGTACGGCCGACCCGCCCGGAACGGCGTCGGCGGTTTCCCGCGCTGGCCGAACTGGGTAAGCACTTGATCAACGCAACACCGACAGCTCCACGTCGACGAGAGGTCAGCGCCATGATGATCACCACCATCGGCTCCGCAACCGCTTCCGAGGCGCAGCGATGAGCGCCGCGGCGAACCCGGCCACGGTGGCCGAGTGCCTGCGGGTGGGTGCCGGGTTCTCGCAGGGCGACCGCAACTGGATCGCCGAGCAGTTCGCCACCCTCGACGCCCGGCTCGCCGGCTTCCACGCCGACGCCACCGAGCTGGAGGTGTCGGTGAAGGACCGCGAGGCGCGGGGGCAGAAGGTCACCCTGGAGTGCTGGATCGCCGGTCGGCAGAAGATCGTCACCACCTCCGCCGAGGAGGACCTGCACGCGGCCCTCAACGACGTCCGCGACGACCTGCGCCGGCGGCTCAACGACTCGAAGACCCGCCAGGAGCCCCGGCACAACAAGCACCTGCGCGACATCCCGCAGCCGCAGCCCGAGGTCGACCCGACCGACGAGTCGGACGCGCTGCCCGTCGCCGACCCGAGCCGCGCCGACGCGGAAACTGCCTGACCCGCCCGCGCCCACCGCAGCCACCGCAGCCCCCCGCGATCTTGCACTTTCGGACCCCGTTTCGCACCTTTTCAAGCGTTATGGCGCGACAGAAAGTGCAAGATCGCCGGGGGGCGGGGGCCGAGGGCCGAGGGCCAGGCGCGAGGGCCGAGGGCCAGGCGCGAGGGCCGAGGGCCAGGCGCGAGGGCCGAGGGCCAGGCGCGAGGGCCGAGGGACCGGGAGCGCGGTACAGGAGCCGGGGGGCGGGCACGGGGCTACCGCTCGGTAGGTTGCCGGCGTAGCGTCGCCCTCGTGGAACCGGACGTGTTGGGGCCGCCCTACGAGCGGCAGACGATCGACCTGGGCACCGACGACGAGGGGTCCGTCATCGCGACCCTGGTCCGGCGGCGGGCCGAGCGGCCCACCGGGCGGGCCGTGCTCTACGTGCACGGCTTCGTCGACTACTTCTTCCAGACCCACCTGGCCGACTTCTTCGCCGAGCGGGGTTGGGATTTCTACGCCCTCGACCTGCGCAAGTACGGTCGCAGCCTGCTCCCCGGTCAGACCCCGAACTTCTGCCGCGACATCAGCGACTACTTCCCGGAGCTGGACGCCGCCGCCGCGATCATCCGCACGGAGGACGGGCACGACACGCTGCTGGCGATGGGCCACTCCACCGGCGGCCTGATCATCTCGCTCTGGGCGGACGCCCGCCGCGACGCCGGCACCATCGACGGCCTGGTCCTCAACAGCCCCTTCTTCGACCTGAACGCTCCCTGGGCGGTCCGTCGACCCCTCGCGGCCGCCGTCTCCCGCTTGGGCCGCAGGGCGCCGCACCGCATTCTGCCGTTCGGGCTGGGCACGGTGTACGGCGAGAGCATCCACGCCGACCACCGCGGCGACTGGAGCTACGACCTGGCGTGGAAGCCGCTGGCCGGGTTCCCCGTCCGGGCCGGCTGGCTGAACGCGATCCGCACCGGTCAACGTCGGCTGCGCGCCGGACTGGACATCCAGGTGCCGGTGCTGCTGGCCTGCTCGACCCGTTCCTTCCGGGGCACCAAGTGGCACGACAACGCGACCCTGGCCGACGCCGTGCTGGACGTCGAGCACATGGTCCGGTACGCGCCCCGCCTCGGCCGGCACGTCACCCTCGCCCGCTTCGACGGCGGGTTGCACGACCTCACGCTCTCCGGCCCCGCCGTCCGGCGGAAGGTCTTCGACGAGGTCGGCCGCTGGGCCGAGGCGTTCCTGGCCGCCGGCCCCACCGCCCCGGCAGCCGCCTCGGCCACCGACACCATCCCGAACGCCGACGAGCCCCGACTGCCGGACCCTCGGCAGCCGGCAGCCGACCCGGCAGCCGCTTCGACGCCCGGCCGCTGACCAAGAGGCTCAGGCGTCGCCGGGCGTGGCCGGGAGGGCGGCCTCGATCCGGTCGAAGGTCGCCACCGGGTGACCGTCGACGCCGGGCAGCACCAGGCCCAGGCAGTACAGCGACACGTCCCCGTCGGTGTCGGCCTGGACGACGAAGACGGGTGCCCCGACGTACCCCGCTGGCAGCTCCCCGGTGATCCGCACGTCGTCCCCGTCGCGGACCACCCGCTCGATCGCGACCTCCAGTGGGCGCGACCCGTCCTCGCGTACCCCATGGGCCAGAATGAAGGCGGAAGCGGCGTCGGCGCCGAGGCGCGCGACGGCCTCGGGCCCGGCGGCGATCGCGGCGGGCACGGGCTGTACCCGCCATCGCCAGCCACCGTCGCCGGCGTACCGGTGCAGCCCGGCGGTCGGCAACACCGCGACCCCGTCACCCGGATAGCGGGCCCAGCCGGGCAGGATCTCGGCGTCGGAGACGGCGTCCGGGGCCACCCCGTCCGGTTCGGTGACGCTCCCCCGCAAGCTCAGCTCACCGCCCGGGGCACCGACCAGGTCGGCCGCCGTCAGCAACGCCTCCCCCACCGGGTCGTCACCGCTCTGGAAGAAGAAGGCGGTGCCGACGGCGTCGGACGTGCGGTACGGCAGGATGGCGCGGCCGACGACCTGGCACAGCTCGTAGGCGACGCCGCTCTCGGCATCGGGATCCAGCAACACCAGCCGAGGGTACGGTCCGCCGCGGGGTCGGCCTGCGGGAACCCGGATGCCGGCCGCCCCACCTCCGTGAGACCCTGCTCGGCAACGTGGACGCGGGCACCCTTTACACCGGCGCGCCGTGGGTTGGCGGTACCCTTCTGGCGCGACACCCACGCCGCGCGCCCGTAGCTCAGCGGATAGAGCAGGGGACTTCTAATCCCAAGGTCGCAGGTTCGAACCCTGCCGGGCGCACCTTCACGCAGCTGGCTTGACCTGCTGCTTCTTACGCTTTTTCTGATCTTTTCCAGCAACAGACTTTGATTCGTCGGCGCCTTGTGTGCTCGGTGTGTGCTCGGCGGTGCGGCGGGTGCTCTGGCGCGGGATCAACTGAGCCGCAGCCTCGGCAGCCTGGTGCGCGACCTCGGGCAGGACGCTCGTGTAGGTGTCGGAGGTGAGCGCGATGGACGAATGGCCGAGCATGTCCTGCACGACCTTCATCTCCGTACCTGCGGCGAGCGCCAGAGTGGCTGCGCCGTGACGCAGATCGTGCAGACGAATCGGCGGGAGGCCAGCGCGGCGCACGAGCCTGTCGAAGTGATCCGACAGCCAACCCGGTTCGACCCACTCGCCGGTCGTGCGAGTAAAGACGCGTCCGACGTCGCGCCATGCCGAGGCAGCGTCCTCCTGCGCCTTTCGCTGCTTCTTGCGGTGCTTCTTGAGCGCCTTGACCGTCTCGACGTCGAGGGCCACAATCCGGTGACCCGCGTCGCTCTTAGGCTCGCTTTCGACAATCTCGCCGTTGACGTCAACGAGTTGGGTCGCGACGGTGATGGTGCGCTGCGCGAGGTCCACGTCCTGCCACCGGAGTCCGCAGGCCTCGCCCCGGCGCAGCCCGCGTAGCGCAACCAGGTGGAACAACGCGTACAGATCATCGTTGTTGACGTGGTCGAGGAAGCTTCCCGTCTGCTCCGGCGTCCACACCATGACGGGCGAAGGTCGCTCGCCGGTGGCCGCGAACGTGGCCACACGTTCGGCGGTCCAGACGAGGGCCTTGGGGCGGCGCGCCGGGTCCAGTTCGACGTGGGCAGCCGGGTTGAAGGTGATGATCTCCTGGGTGATCGCGTCGTTGAGGGCTGCCCGCAAGGTCGCGCGGATGTGCACCCGGGTTGTCGGCCCGACCGCGCGACGAAAAGGCGGCATTTCGTGGACAGCGGCACGCACCTCCCGCCGCCGACCCCGTCCCTTCCGGGTCCTCAGCTCGTCCAACGCCGCTCGACGCAGAGCATTGGCTTCTTCGATCTCAATGTTTCGCCGCACGATCGCTTCGAACATCTCGCTGAGGTGAGCGACGCGCAGCCGATCAATCCGAAGCATACCGATCCGCGGCTTGAGGTGAAGCTCGATGTCACGGCGATACCGGTCGTGGGTGCTGCGGCGCACCTTGCGGCCGGCCAGCCACGCGTCGAGCCACTCGCCGACCGTGAGTTTGGCGGTAAGCGACTGGTTGCTGCGGAACTTGCGGCGCGCCTCTTCGAGGCTGGGCAGCGGCTCGCGAGCCGACGCGAGATGTTCGAGGAGGTCGCCGATCCGTCGCCGGCCGTCGGGGTCGGCGGCGTCGGCTACGCCGAGCAGTGCCCGCACCGCATCGAGCTCCGCTTGCGCTTCGGTTGCTGATCGGTATCCGGAGCGCCGGAACAATCGGCGCGCGCCCTCCCTGTTCGCCGGAAGTTCCTGTTGGATCCTCCACACTCCGTGCCGGCGCTGGGTGAGCTTGGGACAGGACTGGCCGAGTTGACGGCCGGTCTCTGGGTCTCGGCAGGAGCATCGACGAGATACAGATCCCCGCAAGGGTCCCCCTTAACAAGAGAAGTGGCACCTATAAAGGTACCACTTCTGAGATGGTTAGAATCGATGGCGATGCGACGACGACGGGTGGTTGAGGCTGCTCAGGGCTTACCAGCGCTACCCGACGAGGAGCGCCGGGATCAGCAGGTGAAAGTCCGGCTCTCGCGCACCGAGGCCGAGCGGCTGCGGGCGATGCGCCCTGATCTCACCGTCTCCGGCATAGCCGCGTTGGTAATCGACGACGTGCTGGCGGGTCGCTACGTGCCCGCCTGGGCTGCCCCGTCAGGCGACGCTGTCGAGCCCGAGTAGCTGCAGGATGGCGGGCACCGGCACCACGTAGCTTCGCCCCACCCGCAGGATCCGGACTGGAAACTGGCCCTGCTTCGCGAGGGCGTAGGCCTTACTTCTGCCGATGCCAAGGATGGCGCCGGCGGTTTCCACGTCGGTTGTCACGCCGAGCGCCCGGACGGCATCCGGAGTCCAGGCGTCATTGTCGATCGTCTTCATGAAGCTCCAAGGGGTTGATCGAACGTCGCGATAGGCGCAGATGGCGCTACGCGGCCTCCGCGGCCGGTCAGGCTTCGATGGGCCCGCCATTCACGTCGAGATGGCCGAGCAGGTCCCGGTACCAGGATGAGGGTCTGGTGCGCCGACCATCCGGGCGCAGGGAGCGGTAAGCACTCCAGGCGGCGAAGTCGGCGATCTGAACCCACTGGCTGACGTCGGCGCGTCGGAAGCAGGGATCCTCGATGAGCCGGCGGCCAGTGCCGCCGAGCGAGCGATGGCTGCGGGCGTACGCGGGGTCGGAGCCGTCGCCATCCATGACGATCAGGCCGAAGCTGTTCTGGGCGCCAAGGTCGCGGTCGAGAGTGTCGACCAGGCTGCGGTAGAGGTCCTGCTTGTGTTCGCGGAAGCTGCTGCCTCGTGCTTGCGTGCGCCGGTACACGCTGCCCACTCGCACACCAGGCAGGGTGGCGATCGTCCACAGGCCTTCACGGATGACCTCCAGTCCGTCGTGGCGTTTCCAGGTCGAGCTTCCGCCAGGGCGGCCCCGGCCGCCGGCGAGGTCGGTGGCGTGCAGGCGTGCTGAAGCTGGAATTCCGTATCGTCGGTAGACCGCGGCGCGGAAAGCGAGCCATTGTTGATCCGCCGCCGCCCAGTGGACCGGGTCGATCTTGATCCAGCTGTAGGTGGTGTAGCCGCTGACCTCACTGCCAGAGTCATCGACGTAATAGAGGGCGAAGTTATAGGTAGCCAAGATGGGGGTGCTCCAGGAACGAGGGGTACTGGTGGGATCTCAGGGCTTGGTCACGGGCTCACGCACTGGGTCTCGAGCCAGTCGTCGATGTCGCGCTGGCGGTAACGGCGATAGCGGCCCACCTTGTACGACTTCGGTCCTCTGCCCTTGTGGTTAATGAAGTGAAGCGTCTGCTTGGTGATCCCGAGGTAGGTCGCAGCCTCCTCGTGACTCCACAGGCCGCCCCCTCCTTGGCTGCCACTAGCCTTGCTTGCCAAATCGGTAATCAACTCCCCGGCTGGTTGCCTTTGTGGGAAGTGATCTTCTAGCGCGACTTGCCACTTGTCAAGGCAGCGAGTACAACTTACGAACATGGCAAGTGGGCAGATTGATGAAGGCACGTCCCCGGGTGAGCTTGTCCGGCGCCGCGTACGCGAGATCCGCAGGCAACGCAGACTCAACCCGACGCAGGCAGCCGAGATGTTCGGCGATCCGGCGATGTCCGCGACGGTGTTGATGAACATCGAGGCGGGGCGCCGGCAGACCGGGCCCACCGCCGATGAGCTGATCCGCTTCGCCTACATCCTCGACGTACCCCCCGCGTCGCTGCTGACCGCCGAGAACGGCAAGGTTCAGGTCGCACCGGGAGTCATGGTCGACGCGGATCGCTACCGGCGCTGGGTCGTTGGCCAGGAGGCTCTCGAGGGAACCGACAGCAGTCACTATGATGCGGCCGCCGAGCCACTACGGGGCGAGGGCCACTCGGCGCCGACTGAGCTACGCGAAGAGTTCCTGACGAAGGCGCAGGTAGCCTTCGACGCCTTCTTCGCCGACAGCGAAGAGATCAGGCGCAACACCCGCCAACAGGTCCAAGGCGTGCTGGATGAGGTCCGCGAGGCCGTGACCTCCGGCAGGGATCCTGCCGAGATCGTTGCCAAGATCGACGGATTCCTCAACCTACTGCAATAGCCACGGCCGCATCCGCCGACAGGAGCCGGTGGTGCGACGACAGCGGCGAAAGCGCAGGCGGACCTGCCCACCCACAAGCGTGGGGCAGGTCCGCGCTACCAAACTACCCGATCTTGATGTCCGCCCGGCCCGGCAACTCGTCCACACGTGGCCTGGGGCCAGCGTGCTGGCAACCGCGCGGCCGGGCATTCCCGTGCCCAGCGAGGAGAAGATCCCAGTCGAGCCGTGGGCGGCCCAGCTGGGCGCCGAGCTGGCGAAGTTGGCTCTCGGCGACGACATCCCCTGGCACCTGTGGAGCACCGAAACGGCCGACCTGCTCACCAGCCCGCTGGCCGATCTTGGCCTGGCGGCTCGATTACACGCAGGCCGCGACGTCAAGGTATCCCAGACCCAACTCCTGGCCAATCTTGCGACGATGGTCATCGATTCGCAGATCCGCGAGTTTGCCGATGACACGTGGCAGGACCTGGCTCGGTTGGCCGTCCGGATCCTCGGACAGTCGCAGCCGGTCACCGGGGCCTCATTCGGGGTCGCTGCCCCTTGAGTGTCAATGCAGGCATACCGGCACGCCACTAAGAGCCACCAACAAGAAACACGTTGTCGATGCTGACCTGTTCTCGGGCGGGAGGCCGGGGTGTGGTTGCTGGCCCTCGATCCTGGCCGGCCGCGGCTGGCTCCGCAAGGCCCACCGTCGCAGCCGCGTCTGCGCGTCGTACCGAGCGTGGGGTGGGCCTGTGCGGGGCTGCGCCGATCGGCCGGCCGGGCGGATCGGGCCAGCACCGCCCACCCGGCCGTTCCCGCGCCGGGTAGGGCGTCCTTGTGGTCTTGGAAAGGACGTTCTCTGTTATGACGACCACTCTGTTGTCCCGCCCCGTACCGGACGAGCTCGGCGTCGCCGAGGTCACCGCCCTCGCGGACCCTGCGGGCCTGCTGGTCCGGGCCCAGTACCTTGACCCCCGTGAGCTGGTCGATAACCCACGCAACCTGCGTACGGACGTCGGTGACCTGAGCGATCTGACCGCCTCGATGGCGGTCGTGGGAGTTCTCTGCCCGTTGGTCGTCATTCCGGTGCCGGAGCGGCCGGATGCGTTCCAGTTGATCATCGGGCATCGCCGGAAGTACGCGGCGATCGAGCTCGGCATGGAGCAGGTGCCGGTGTGGGTCGCCTCCGACGAAGGTGCTGCGGCGCAGATCGTCGCGCAGCTCGCCGAGAACGGCCACCGGGTGGGGCTGACCCCCACCGAGGAGGCTGAGGCGTTCCACCAGCTGACGTTGCTGGACTGGTCGCCCGAGCAGATCGCCACCGTGCGGGCGATCCCGACGGCCAAGGTGAAGCAGACCTTGAAGCTGCGGGAGTTGCCGCAGGCGGCGCGCGGCGCGGCCGACGCCGGCACCCTGACGCTGGAGGATGCCTCTGCGCTCTCCGAGTTCACCGAGGATCCGGCTGCCCTGGATCGAATCTTGAAGGGCACCGGGTCGAGTTGGGGGTTCCGGCACGCCATCGCCGCCGAGCGGTCGAAGCGGACCTTCGCGGCGGCGAAGGAGCGGGCGAAGGCGGAGTTGGTGCTCGCCGGGGTGAAGGTGACGTCGAAGCCGAAGGGCTACCCCTACAGCGGTACGGCCGTGGCCGCCACGCAGCTCGCCGACGCCAACGGCAACCCGCTCGACCCAGAGATGTTTCCCACGTTGGCGGGGATCGCAGCGTTCGTTGAGAAGATCGGCGACCATGCCCAGACGACTTTCTACTGTGCGGAGCCGGACCGGTATGGCTACCAGCGCCTGAGCTACGGCAGTCGTCGGGGCGTCACGGAAGAGGAACGTGCCCGCCGGGAGGCAGCCGAGCAGGCCCGCGCCGAGTACCTCGCTGGTCTGACAGTCGCGGCGGAGGTACGGCGGGAGTTCTACCGCAACGCGTACGGGTCGGCGCGGGCGGTGAAGCGGCTCTTCCTGGAGGCGCTTCGGGCCACTGTCGTAGAGGGGCTGCGGTTCCACGACGTCGACGGCCTGTACGCCACTCTCGGTGGCGTCGATGGTGCCGCTGCCGTGGTGGCTCGGGAGGACAAATTGCGTCGCTGCCTGGTGGCGCAGTGGATCTGCGTCCAGGAACGCAACCTCGGCTACGCGGCCCGCGACGAGACGTGGGCGTTGGATGACGAGGCGGCGGTGGCGTGGCTCGACCAGCTCGTCGCGGACGGCTACACCCTCTCCGAGGCGGAGACGACGCTGCGGGATTCGCTCGGCCGTGACCCGCAGGACGAGCTGCCCAACGACGAAGACACCGACGAGTCCACGGCCGCAGACGCCGAGGATCCAGATTTCGGCGATGTCGATGCGGAGACCGAGCAGGCCGACGGCGTCGCTGCGGACGACGACGTGCTCGCCGCACCGCACACCGCGCAGGAGCCCGAGCCCGAGGCGACGGAACCCGAGGCAACGGGCCCCGAGGCCGATGACCTCTCGGACGCCGATGAACTGGCCGACGTCGAGAAGCAGACGTTTGACGACGGACCCGTAAGCGGCAAGTCCTGATCTGAAAATCCGCTATCGGCGGGGGTCCACGCACTGCGCGTAGGCCCCCGCCGACTCGCGTGCCAACCCGACTCCGCAGCGGAGCGAGGTCACTCACCGCGCCAGCTCTCGACATTTCCGATTGGAGCCCCGTGTCCACTGACGCCGACTTGGTGTCCGAGGTCGATGACCCTGAGCGCCGTCTGGCGCTGATCCGCCAGCGGGAGATCCTGCTGGCGTTCGAGGAGTACGGACCTGGCTATCACCGGGTCACCGGTGACGGCTGCCGGTACGTCGCCGAGATCGTCAACGCCATCCCCGCCGAGTGGGAGTGGATCTACGCCCATGCCCGGACCCATCCCGAGGTGCTGATTCAGGCTGGGCCGGCCCGCAGCCCCGCGCGATGGCGAGAGCTGCGCCGCGAGCAGGGCGAACTGGCGTTCCGCGCCGCCGACGCCGCGTTCACCGCCGGCGACACCGCCGGCGCCCTGGACCACCTCGACGAGGCCCGCGCGCTCGGCACCCTCGGGCCCGAGCAGTGGGAGCGACTACGCCTGGCCGTCATGACCGCCGCTAACGCCGGCCGCTGACCCCCTCAACGAACTCCCCATCTCCAGACTCTTCTCGAAGGGATCCATCCCTCATGTCTTCGATGATCACTGTTCCGGCGCACCGCAACGTCGACCTCGACCAGCTACGCCGCATGCTCACTGACCAGTCCACCCGGGCCTTGGACGTCAAGGCCGGCGCCGGGCGGATGCGCGCCGTCGCCGGCAACCTCGTCCTGGACGGCACTGAGCCGCAGCTCGGCCCGGAGGGGGTGACGATGACCTCCGGCACGTACACAGTCAACGATGTCGCCACCGCCGGGCTCGCCGACAAGCTCGGCATCCCCGTCGCGTATCTCCGGCGTCTCGCCGCCGAACACCCCGACCTGTTCGACGACAACGTCAACGGCTGGCTTGCCCGCGACCCCCGCAGCTTCCTCATCCGCTGCCTGCGCAACGACACCGGCGGTGGCATCGTGCGGGCGGTTCTGTCCGACCGGTACCACCGCATCGACAACCTCGACGTACTCTTCGCCGCCCTCGACGGGATCCGGCGCGCGAACGTGCGGGTCCAGTTCGCCGGATGCGACCTGACCGACCGGCGGATGTACCTGCGGGTCTACTCCCCTCAGGTGCAGGTCGCCGCGCCCCGCCTGCTGGCCCGCTACCGGTCCCCGTTCGACGGGCGGGCCGGCTCCGAACTGCCGATCGTCTCAGCCGGGTTCCTGATCTCGAACTCGGAGACCGGGGCGGGTGCGTTCAGCATCGCTCCGTGGGTGCGCTTCGAGGTGTGCCGCAACGGCATGGTCATCCGCCGCAACGCCCTGCGTCGTACCCACATCGGCTCCCGCATGACCGGCGGAGACGGGGTCGTCACCGCCTCCGAGGAGACCACCCGCCGCACCCTCGACCTGATCACCTCCCGCACCACCGACGCCGTCACCGCCTTCCTCGACGCCGACTACATCACCGAGGTCCTACGCGAACTCGACACCGCCGCCGGCACCCCCATCACCGACCCCAACACCACCCTCAAGATCGTCGGGCAGCGGCTGCGCTACAGCGAGGACCAGCAACGCGACATCCTCGCCCACTTCATCGCTGGCGCCGATCCCACCGCCGGTGGGGTCATGCACGCCGTCACCTCCGTCGCCCAGACCCTTTCCGACGCTGATGCTGCCCACGGTCTCGAGGCCACGGCCGTCCAGGCCCTGCACCTCGCCGCCACCACCGCCTGAAACCACCTCTCTCGCACATTCGCGCGCCCGGACACATTCGCAGGTCCGGGCGCGCGCCGTGTACTCGCCCAGGAGCCATCCTCATGAACCACACATCTCCTCGCTCCCGATCCGACGACGCTCGACAGCAGGACACAGAGCCGTTCGTGATCATGGATTGGATGCAGTTCCGTCTCGCCGTCGGCGCGGCCCTGGCGCACGGTCCTGCCCGCGTCGACCAGATCCTGTTCACCACGGACGGACCTGCGCTGCTCACCGTGGTCGGCGACGACGGGGCCGTGTATCAGCTGACCTACGACGTCAACCGGGCGCGTACGTGGGTCATCGCTGTCCAGGCACCCGGCGAGGTCCGGCGGCCGGTTCGCGGCGCGGCCTGCGATCAGGTCGGGTTCCGTCTCGCAGGCGGCCACCCGCACCTGGTCTACGAACTCCTCGCCCTCGCCCACCACCCGACGACCATCGTCCGCGGCACCCTGGCGGACTTCCCCGCGCAGGTGCCGCGGTGACTCCCCTCGCCGGCTACCGCGATGCCGTTGGCGAGAGGGGGCGGGGCCGGTGAGCGTCGACGTGGAGGCCGTTGCACACCTGGCGAGCCGGGACCGGCGACTGGCCCGCCAGGTCCTCTCCACCCAGCACGCCCAGGCCGCCGAGGAAGCGAGGATCGCCGCCGCTGACGCCGCGATGCAGCGTCAACTCCAGGCAGCAGAGCGGCAGCAGCACCTCGCCGCCCAGACCCGCACCACCCAGCGCCGCGAGGCCGAGGAGAGAGCCGCCGATCAGCAGGCCCGCGCCCGCGCCGCCCGGCAGCGGGCAGCGCGCTGGCGGCACCGAGCCGCTTCGCTCGTCGGGTACGTGCGGGGGCACGCCGATGACGTCTACGCCGCCACCATGTACGTCCTGGCTGTCGTCGGCGCCGTCTACGGACAGATCACCGCAGCCCAAGCCCGCGGCTGGCCAAGCCAACCTCGTCTTCTAACGACTTGGTGCGCGATAGCTGAGTGACCCGCGCCGATCATGAGGGTGGCCGTGCGGCACGATCATGATTGTGACGTCAAGACCAGGCCGCACGGCCATGTCGCATCGTATCTTCACCGGTATCCCACGACGCAGACTGGCCAAGCTGATCGCCGAACTGGCCGAGCCGTGGACCGCTCAGCAGGAGTCCCGGCTCCACGATCGACGCGGCCGGGACCGGCTCCGCGCCGAAGGCGCCGGCCCGAACCACGACCTGCCGTTCACCGACCGGGTCATCGCCACCCTGGTCGTGCTGCGTTTGCAGCTACCGCACGCCGCGCTGGCCCTGCTCTACCGGGTGGACCGGTCCACGATCACCCGAGCCGTCGGCGAGGTCCGTCCGCTGCTGGCCGCCCGCGGGTTCGCCGTGCCCGGCAAGCCCGGCGTACGGCTACGGACCCTGGCCGACGTGTTCGCCTACGCTGCCGCCGATGGCGTCGAACTGCGTATCGACGGCACCGAAGTCCAGGTCCGCCGCCCGAAAGCAGGCAGACCCGGCAGGCGCGCGTTCGTCTCCGGCAAGAAGAAACAGAACACCGGCAAGGCCACCGTGATCAGCGACGACAAGGGCCGGCTGCTGTGGTGCGGCGCGGTCCGCCCCGGACGCATGCACGATGTCACCGCCCTGCGCACCGAGGGCATCGAAGACCTCCTGCAGCAGTACCCCCAGGTCAAAACCCAGGTCGACTCCGGCTACCAAGGCCTGGCCCGCGACTACGCAGACCAGGTCACCGCCCCGCCGAAGAAACCCGGCAACACCACCGACGACACCCAGCACGCCGCCTACGAGACCGCCCGGCACGCCCAGTCATCCCAACGGATCTGTGTGGAACACGCCATCGCCGAACCCAAGCAATGGCGACCACTACAGCGCTATATCGGACGCCGCGACCACTTCGAAGACACCATCCTCGCCATCGCGGGACTGGTGTCCGACCGCGCCGCCGAACGGTGAACCACACCCACCGAACCGCCCACGCGAGCCTGACCAGACATCAATCGCGCACCAAGTCGTAAGTCATCTCCAAACGCTACGAGAAGGGCTCGACCCTGCTCACCGCGAACAAGAGCTTCGGCGAATGGGGCCAGGTCTTCGGCGACGAAGTCCTCGCCACCGCCATCCTCGACCGCCTCCTGCACTGCGACGTCGTCGCTATCAACGGACCCAGCTACCGACTCAAGAACCGCCTCACCGCCATCGACGGCCACGCCAACGTCGCCTGACCTGGCCACGTTCATCCGTACCTGCCTGGGGACGCACGCCCGTACGCCGACACCGGCGGACCGCCGCGAGGCGCAGCCAGGTCCGGAGGCTGGCACGCCGCACGGTCTGCGTCGCATCCCGGCGGGGGTCCTCGCATCTCTGACCTGGCTCGCCGAACACGGCACAAGCCGCCCGGCTCACGCCCTACCCCACCCACAGATCCACCACGAGACAGGACATGTCCCGGACCAGTCCTCATCACCACAGGACCGCGCCTGCACCGAGCCGGACCCCACGTTCGCTTCAGGGCAAGCGTTCCCGGTGCAGGCCCGGACCCGGCCAGCGCCGGACGCTGCGCTATCCGCAGCGGACGTCGGCCCCGCCCTCCGGCTCCGGGGGCACTCCTGCGGCGTCGGCCGTCGAGACGGACGACCGAGCGAAGTCCGGAGTGCCGGTGGCAGCGGACCGGGACCGCGAGAGACGCCCTCGACGGTTTCCGGCCCGCAGCCCACAGAATCAGCCGGGCGCTCGACGCGCCGGGACGGTGCCGACCGGCTACGGCCACGGTCGGTACCCGACGTTACGGACCTGATAGATCCCGGACGTCGAGTCACGGACCACCTGAGCGCTCACGGCGTGACGCTGTCCCGGTCGGTCCTGATCGAAGGACTGCGCACCGATGGGGTCCGCGTTTCCACCGACCGTGCCACCGCTCTCCTCGCAGCGCTCCGGGCTGACTAACCGGCAGTCCTCCCGTCGCCGGCGTTGACCCAGTTCCGCAGCGCCTCTTGATTAACGCAGAGTTCCTGGCCGACCTCACGCAGTGACCGGCCCGACGAGCGGACCAGATCAACAGCGTCCCTACGGAACTGCTCGGGGTACTTCGATGGACATGGCACCAGGCCATCCTTCCCCAGACCACTGTCTGGGCTCAGGGTGTCCGGTCCGCAGGGGGAACCTCACGTCGTCCAGGCGAGTCAGCAGCCGCCACACCGTCGTGCCCACCGGCACCCCATGATCGAAGCCGAGCCGGTCGCGGGCCTGCTCATCCAGATCGTGCAGCCAGTCGGTGATCGCGGCGAACGACGACGCGCCAGCCAGGACCGCGCAGACCGCGACCGCGAGCAGAGCCGACAGCGGATACCGCACCCCACGCGGGTCACGGGGGTCCGGGACCGTCGACAGGACCTGCATCAACCCGACGCAATCACTCTCGGTGACCGCAGGTGGTGTTGTGTCAGGGGTACCGCCGGCGACGGCGGACAGTGCGGGGATCGGGCATGATGGCATCGGCGGGTGAGGTCCTCGGGTGTCGTGAAGCGTAGAGAACTCCATGATCACCGACGCGATCTCACCCGCTCTTCCGGCCTCCACAGAGGCCAATCACCACCCAGATCACCAGCTCAGAGCACCCGCGGACCGACTACGCAATCACCCTGGCTTGCACTCCAAGCCTTCGGCCAGGCACGGGACATCTTTTCACGACCAACCAAGGTCATTGCACGCACGGTGGAGTATCCCGTCCCACCAAACCACCAAGATCAAATGCTACGACCGGCTGAACCTGCCATCACTTCATTAACGAGCCGTCCGGAAAGAGCACCGTCAGCGTCTGAGTGCCTCGGCGGGAACAATTTTGGCTGCTCGCACCGCTGGGTAGGCACCGGCGAGCAGGCCGATCAGGACACCAACGGCCGGTGCGGTGAATACGGTCCAGGGGGCGATTATGGGGCTCCATTGCTGGGCCGCACTGACGCCAACTACCGCGATGACTCCGATCGCCGCTCCGCTCAGGCCGCCAATGCTGCCGAGCAGCGCACCCTCCGCGAGAAACTGGGATGCGATATGATGCGGGCGGGCTCCTAGTGTCCGGCGTAGTCCGATCTCGGTGTATCGCTCTAATACTGCCGTCATGGTCGTGTTGGCGATGCCGACCGCGCCGATAACGAGGCATACTGCCGCCAGACCGAGGAAGAGCGAGCTGAGGTCGGTGGAAACCTGGTCGTGTAGTGCGCGAGGGTCCGGTGGCGGGGTGACCTTGAAAGCTTCTGGGGCGTCGGGACGCAATGCCACGGCGATTTCCTCGGCCACAGTGGTGGCTGCGCCGATGCGGGTTTCGATGAGCATCTTGGCTGGCGCTTCGGCTGTGGCAGGCCCCCAGTACAGCTCTGCGGTCTTCCGTGGAACGAGGACAGCGAAGAGTAAGTCGGGCTGGCGGTCGACGTTGTCGAGTATACCGATTACGGTGAACGGAATACCGCCAACGAAGATTGCGGGTCGAAGCCGTAGGTCAGAGATGTTCAGGCGGCGCGCAGCGGCACTGCCGAGGACGACGACCCTCTCGTGCCGGAGATCGAGTGCCTGGTCGTAGAGCCTACCCTCGCCGACAGTGGGGCGCACGGCTCGCAGTAGGCCGGGCGAGGCTGCCACGACTGGAATGTCCATGTCGGCATCCTGCCCGAATAGGGGTACACCGTTGACCGGTAGCCCTTCATCGAGGGTGACGGGCCACCAGACGCCAGCGTTTCGTACGCCAGGTAGCCGTTCCGCGCGGGCATCGGCGTCCGCGACGAAGGAGCTTTCGTCGGGGGCCCAGTCCAAGCCGCCAACATCTCCGACGATCACCTCGGTGGCGGCCAGAGCGGTGAAACGTTTGCTGATCTGCCCACTCGCTGTTGCGGTCAGTCCGAGCACCGTGACAAACGCCCCGATCCCCAATACCGTGCCGAGGGCGGTGAGCGTGGTGCGGGTGGGTCTAGCGACTACGGAGGCGACAGCCTCGTTAAACAAGTCACGCATCGCGAGCCGGGATTTTGGTATGGCCGTGGCTGCGGTCACGAGAGGACGCCATCCTTGATCGTGACTAACCGGCTGGCCCTAGCCGCGACCGATGGATCATGAGTAATGACGACCACGGTAAGGCCCGAAGCGGCGACTTTATCGATGAGGTTAAGTACGACTGCCGCATTGTCGCTATCGAGGTTCCCGGTGGGTTCATCGCACAGCAGCAGGCTTGGGTTGCCTGCCAGCGCTCGGGCGATAGCCACTCGCTGGCGCTCACCGCCTGACATCTGATTTGGTAACGCATCGGACCGATGCGCCAGCCCGATCTGTTCCAATTTAGCACGGGCGATCTCTTGCCTGCCGGGAACGGCTCCTTGGTAGAGCAGGGATAGGCCAACGTTCTCGAGTGCACTGCGGTGCGCGATTAGGTGGAAGGCCTGGAAAACGAAACCGATGCGGTGCGCTCGTATCGCCGTGCGGTCGCGATCAGCCATCCGCGTCGTTTCCACTCCATTAAGCAGGTAACTGCCAAAGGTTGGCCGGTCCAGCAGCCCCAGAATGTTGAGCAGGGTTGACTTGCCAGATCCTGAAGGGCCCATGATTGCAACATGTTCGCCTTGTTCGACGGTGAGGTCGCAAGGACGCAACGCCGCTACGGACGGCGGCCCGGGATAGGTCAATCCGGCACCCTGGAGTTGCAAGGTCGGGAACGGGATAAGCTTTGGTTCAGTCATGCCCGCCGACAACTACGGTGTCGCCAGCATTGAGGCCGTCATCGCTTCGGGCTGCTTCAACAGCAACGTAGCCGTCGCCCGATACACTTGCCGTGACTGCTACTGGCACGTCGGCTCCCCCAGCATTCACTCGCAGCACGGCTACCTGTCCATCGGCGCTGGTGTAGAGCGCGGAAACCGGCACTACGAGAACCTCACCGTCGGTCGACGCAGCCTCAACGGTCAGGCGGACATCCTCTCCCAGCAGGCCGCCGAAAGACGCTTTTGCGGTGGGTCGGATCACCATGGGGTAGGATCGGCCGCCTGCGGCTGCATCTTCGGTCAGACCACCGATCGCACTAATAGTGGCATTCACTGTCTTGTTGCTCAATTCCGACACAACTCGAACCGGCATGTTTTCTTTAAGAAGGCCACGTTGTGCGCCGTTCAGTTTCGCCCGCACCACCAGTTGTCCGCTGGACAGCGTTACGAGCGGTGCCTCGACGCGGGCACCGACCTTGGCCTTGAGCGTGTCGACCCTGGCCGGGAAGCTGGGTAGGAAGACTACTTCGCTCGCTGGTAGCGCGGGTCCATAGCGGATCTGCACGTCATTGCGGGCCATCTCTGCTGCCTTGAGATCCTCTGTGGCATAGGCCAGCGCGAGCCGGGCGTCTGCGATCGCGTTGGCGCTTCGGGTCGGTGCTGGTGACGCATTGGCCGTCAGAAGTCGGCTGAGGTTTGTGCGTGCTTGTTGTGCTGCTCGTTCAGCGGCGGTGACTGCTCGTTCGGCGGCGTCTACCGCGTCGGCCGTTGCCGCCGGGTTCATTGGTACGTCGTACCCGAGCGATGAGTAGAACGCGGACAACGCCTTCTTCGTACCGGACCCGAACGTGCCGTCCACGTCGGCCGACTGGTGGCCCAAGCCTCTGAGCGCTTTTTGTAGCTGTGCGACGTCTCGGCCCGACATTCCCGGCCGCAGGTCACGGTATACCGGTATGTCGCCGGAAAGCGCGATCAGCGGTCGTCCCGCAACTTCTAGGATCACCTGCCCGACGCTCACGTCAGTGCCGACGCTCACCCGAACAGCGGTCACCACCGGGATGCTGTCTCCTACCGCTGGCGTCACCTCGAACGTCCCGCCCGCAACCACCGTGCCACGCAGCACCACGGTGTCTCGCAGCACCCGCCGCTCGACCTGGGCGGTTAATCGCGCCGACGATGGCGCCGCAGCTTCCGCAAGCGCATCTTGCGGCGATTTGACGAACCGTGTCGCGCCGACACCAATAGCTGTCACCAGGACGGCCGCACATAACAACAACCCGAATGTACGATGACCTCGCATGGGACGGCTACACCCGTGCCGGGGCCGTGGGCGAGCCCGTCTCAATGGCAGGTTCGGTGGAAGGGCGGAAGCCGCGTAAGGTAGCGATACATGTGTCAAACTGTGTGGCTGCAGCCGGGTCCGCTGAACTATCGAAGAGCACGGTGTCCCGTGGCAGATTCAGGCCCGCGGCTCCCATGCAATTGAGGAGGCCAAAGAACAGTGTGTTCCCGGGCTCGTCCGTCGCCTCTTCCCGTGAGTCGTCATCGAACGCCCCGACACTGACGAGCAACTCCTTGTGGGCCGTCGCGCAGGTGCGCCGAGCGCGTTCGGTCGTGTCGGGCACGGTATCGTGAGCCACTACCCAGACACCGATGACCTCCTTGACGGTCACACCGGCACCCCGTAGGCAGTCCGCATACTTGTTGGCCAAAGGTCGAGGTGGTGGGACCAGGCCCGTAAGGGAAGAGGGCTCCGCGCCGTCCGCGCCTGACGCCGATGGCTCGGTTGTACATGCGGAGGCAGCTAGGCCGAGCGCTAGGATCACGACTGCCAACAATGCACGCCTCATGAGCTCACGACCTCAGCGGCATTCCGCAACCTGGTTTCCAACAACCGCTTCGTCGCCGCTAGCGCCTCGCCGTGCTGCTCTATGGCTCGTGACTGATAGGCACCATCGAGAGCAGCCCAAATGTTCACCAAATTCGTTTTCTTCTTGCAGCCCACGTCTGCGGTTGCCACGGCGATCTCGGCCGCTGAGGCGGCCTCTCCCGACGCGAACTGGACGTCATCGTTAGCATCGAGAGGATCGGAATAATCGTAGCCCTCCTGCCCCATGCACGCCTTCCACTTAACGAAGGTAGCGACCATGCGACTATCATTACGAGCCCGGTTCAGCGCCTCAGCTTTAAGATTCTGCGCCAAGTTCGCGTCCGCTTTAGCGGCCTCACCCTCGGTGAGTTTTCGTCGAGCCTCGCCGGTGCAGCCCCCGTCGGGAACTGGCTGCCCTTGATACGAATTTTGCCCCTTGCCGGTAAGTACGGATGAGGCGGCTGCGGAGATTTCCGGCTCCTTTTCCCGCTCGACAACATATTTGGGAGGCAGCCGATAGCCGTACGTGGCCGCGTCTTCGACGCTGGTTATGCCATAACGACGCTCATTCATGGCCATCGACCTCGGCCTGCCCTCGGGCACAGAAAGTTCGAAACCGAATCGTCGCAGGCAGCCGAGCTTTAGCCTATTCTCTGCATTCAACAAGGCTGAAGCCTGTTCCCGTGTTGGCAAATAGGTGTCAAGCGGGAGGGTGAGCGTCTTGACATCTGAGATAGCAGTCACAGTGATGTCAGGCTCTTCTTGGCTCGGCTCACGACCATCATCGCTGCACGCCGCGAGACCGAGCACAACGGCACCAACCACAGCAATCCGTACGAACAACGTTTCCACAACCACTTCCAGGTTCGGATGAAGTCAAAAGGTGACTTCGGCCGAACAGGAACATTCGGCCGAAGTCGATCACAAATTGCGTTTAGAAATCGTGGGAAGAGGCTATATTGTCGAATTGATAATCAGACAGCTTCGACCAGCCCGACTGGGTGTCGATCTGAAGCTCGGCACCGACGTAGTTGGCGGCCGAGTGCAGATGCACATCTTGCCAAGCGGCATTGTTCTCTGCCGACGACACCGTGTCGTTGAGACTAGTGCTCGAGTTGTAGTAGGTGTTTCCCTGGTAATTGGCGTCATTGTCGTAGTTGTCATCGTGGTCGCCCGAGTAAGACGAATTGTTGTACAGGCAGACCTCGCCAGTCTCACAGCTTCCATTGTGCGAGGTGGCGAGTGCGGGAGTTGCCGCCACGAGACTCGTTGCAGTGCCGAGCATGGCTAGCACGGCACTGCGGATGATAACCTTACGTACCTTCATCTCTCTCCTTGTCCACTTGCGGTGAAGGTGCGGTGGCCGCGGCGTTGCCTCGCTGCGGCCACCACCCGATGTACTGGGCGCGCCAATCACTCCCATGGCAAGATGCGCCACTTCGGGTAGATCGACTGGCAAAGCGTAGCATCACCGATCGATGCATGGAAGATTCACGAGCACTGACTGTGAACGATGCATCGCCGAGAGGAAGGCCCTGACGACGTCACCTCTGCTCACAGCCCCTAGCGGGGCATGGCCTCGCGGTTCACTCCTCCCTGGCCCTGGTCTGTCGCGTGCGAACGAGATACCCGCCCACCGTGATGAGTGCGGTCAGCAGCGTCAACCCGCTGACGATGATCTGATGCCACAGCCCTGTCCACCCAAATGGCACACCGCCACGGGCGCCGACGAGATGCTGCCCGTATGGCGTAATCGGGTGTAGCAGGAACAGGAAGATGCCGGAGGCGGCGACGAGCGCGGCAACGAGTAGCGGGAACCGCCGGGGCACGGGCGCCAGCCCGGCCAAGCGGATGGCCAGCCAACGAGACGCCAGCAGTACGACGGCGAGCAGCAACATTATGACGCCGGTCCGGGCGCTGCCGTTCCCGGTCAAGACATCGACGCCGCATGCCGCGATGCCGTCGGGGACCGGGTCGGTTCCTTGCTCGACGCACCGCGGCAGTCGCTCGGGATGTAGACGTAACTGGATTGCCACATCCAGCGTCTTGGCCAGACGGATCGCGGCGAGCATCAGCGCGGCGAGTCCAATCAGTAGCCAGGCGCCGGAGAGCATCACAGCGCCCGAGGCGACTCGATGCGTCCGACGAAGTTGGCCGGCGATACGGGCCGGCGGTCCGAAGCGCGCGACGGCGTTGCGCTCAGCCTGCCGGGCCGGCACGCCCTGTGTCAGCTCGTCGGCGACGGCGTCGCGCAGGTGGTCCTCGACCTCGGCCAGGGCCCGACGACCAGCCGCGCCCGTGCCGGCGAGCCGGTTGAACATCTCGTCGAGGTGGCGATCGACATCGCCTGGAGCCTCGGGCCTTTTTCGGTCGGAAACGTCGACGCCAACGTCCACGCCCTCTTCCTCGCTCCTCATGCCCACCCTTCCCTGACATCGGGTTCCACGATGGCCTGTACACCCCGCGCGAAAGTGCGCCACTCCCGCCGTTTCGCGGTCAGCGCGGCGGCTCCTGATGGCGTGAGCCGATAGACCCGGCGGCGGCGGGGCTTCCCCGTATACCACTCGCTGTCTATCAAGCCATCACGCTCCAGTCGGTGCAGTGCGGGGTAGACCGTGCCCTCCGGCAATTTGAAGGCGCCGTCAGACCGGTCCCGGAGCGCAACGATCAGCGCGTATCCATGCACCGGTCCTGTTTGGTGCAGGGTTCCGAGCAGTAGCAGGTCCAGATGCCCACGCAGCTCCATGCCTAGCAACCTAGGCATAGGCTTCCTAGGTGTCAATCTACCCGTGCAACTTGGCCTCGGCCCTTCGCGCGCCAGGACTCAGCCTCGGCGGAGTTGGCAACCTCGTTGTCCAACGCTTCGCCGGCTCGGCGTTGGCAGCCCTTCGCGGATCGACGACGACATCGTCGACGAGTTCGACCTGCCCCGATTGTTGGCCGTCGAGCGCGACGATGCCGGCCAGCGAAGACCTTCTCTGTGGTCCGTAACGGCCGACGGGCGAATCCGGGCATCGGCCCCACCTGCGTTCCGCAGCTTCGCTTCGATATAGTCCGCGAATCTGGGGCTTGAGCTGGGCAAACACGGGTGGCCCGGTGACATGGCGTGTCACTAGGCTGTGGTGTTGATGCTGGTCAGGCAGGTGTGGGTGTCGCGTTGAGGACGCGGGGCGGCTCGGTGATCTTCAGCTTGGCGAACAGGGCCTTCTGGGGCTGGGACAGTTCGGTGCGCTGGCAGAACGTGCCGGCGGGGCGGTGAATACGCCGATGTGCAGCCGCTCGATGTCTGCGCGGATCTTGGGCCAGGTGTGGCCGGTGGTGGTCTCGGCGACGCGGATGAGCAGCAGCGCTAGCCAGCAGAGCAGGATGTGGGCGCGGATGCGGTCCTCGCGGCGGTGGTAGACCGGCCGCAGGTCCAAAGTGGTCTTCATATCGCGCCAGCCGCGTTCAACCTCGAGGAGCTGCTGGTAGCCCAGGGCGATGTCCTCGGCCGACAGCTTCGGGTCGGAGCAGCGCAGCAGGTACTTGCCGTCCAGGCGCTGCTCGGCCTTGACGGCGGCGGCGTCGACGCGCAGCAGGCCCTTGGGGGCGACGCGCAGGTAGCGGTTGAGGCCCGGCTTGGTGGAGATCGCCCCGCGCAGCTCGGCGCGCTTCGTCGGGCTGAGCTTGTCCGATCCGTCGATCTTGTCGGTGAGGTGAGCGATCAGCCGTTCACGCACGGCGGCGTCGCGCTGGGCGGCGTCGGGGTTGTAGCAGATCACGAACCGGTCGTCGGTGCCGATGTTGACGTCTTTGACCTGCAGGTTGTCGGCCACTTGGGCGTAGCGGCCCTGCCTGGCCAGGACGGCGTCGGCCTCGGCGGTGCCGGCGCGCAGCCTCTCGCCGAGGATGTAGCCGCCTGCGCCGGCCTGCAGGAAGCGCCGGTTCTCGGCGGAGGCGAACCCGCGGTCGGCGACCCAGACGACGCGGGCGAGGTTCCACTCGCGCATCTCGGTCTTGACCTGGCGGATCAGCGCCGAGTCGCCGGTGTCGCCGGGCCAGCACCACACCCGCACCGGGATGCCGGTGCGGGTGACGGCCATGCCGACCACGACCTGGGGCAGGTCGTCGCGGTGGTCCTTGCTCTTGCCGTGGGTGCGGAACCCGGCCTGCTTGACCGCGGCCGGGTCGTCTTCGGCCACGACCTCACCCTTGTCGTCGCGCAGTCGTCCATCGCCCGGTAGCAGGCGTCGTCTCCGACGTTCGGCAGGCCGGGCAGGTGCACGTCGTGGCAGACCCACTCCGACGCGGCCAGCTTGCTCGACGGCTTGAGCGCACGGTTGGCGACCAGCGCGAACAGCACCCGTTCGATCCGCCGGAGACATTGCTGGTGCCCGACGCCGGCCAGCAGGTGCAGATCGCACCCGGCGTGGTGGTCGACTCGATTCAACTGCTGCGATGGATACGCGGCGAGCAAGCACTTAATGGCATTGACGCGGCGCAGTACGAGACTCCCGCGGCTGAGTCACTCGAACCGTCCGGCCGCGGGGTCCCGCAACAGCTGCGCGACGAGTTTCTGACCAGGACGCAGGCCGCGTTCGACGGCTTCTTCGCCGACAGCGACGAGATCCGCCGCAAGACGCGCCAGCAGGTCCGCGAGGTACTGGGCGAAGTCCGCACCGCCGCCGCCGACGGCGCACCCACTGAGGAGCTACTCGCGATGATCGACGGCTTCCTCGGCCGGCTGGAGTAGCCAACCGGCACCAACGCCTCTGCGCGTAACAGACCACTCGTGACCTGCGGCTTGGTCACGAGCCGATAGCCCGTACCCGACAATCCGCGGCGCGCTATCGGCTGACGTCCAAGTGAAAGACCGAGGTTAAGCCGTCAGGGTGGGGCCAACTGAGGCCGTCACAGCCAGGCCATCGGTCTTCGACATCGACGCGGCCAAGGCTCTGATCGCCTCGGCGCCTCGTGACACCCTGTCCCTCGACGTCACCACGTGGTCGACCGCGTACGGCCTACATCACCTCGACAAGCCGAATCCGCGGACGGCTAACCTCATCGGTCCGACCAGCGGCACCCTGAACGGACCTCCGCCCTGGCCACACCACTGATCGTGACGCAGATCCACATCACCGGCCAGCCACCCGCCCCACTGCTCATCGGCGGGACACACCGGCTCGACCGAGCCTGGCGCGAGCGGGTGCCACAGCTACCCACCTACCTGCTCACCACCGCAGAAACTGGCCAGATCAAGTCGACGCGGTAGACAGCGCATCCAGGGATCTCCGAACCGCCCGCTTTCGATCGAAAGCATAGCAGGCGCTGGCACCTGCGCTCATAGCAGCCGAAGCCGCCCTCGCCAGCTTGGACCGGGTGCAGGTGCAACAGCGGGACCTTCACGCGCTACGCAGCGGCGGTCAGCCGGTGTGCGTACTGGCCCTCGATCCTGACCGGCCGCGGCTGGCCCCGCACGGCCCACCGGCGCAGCCGCTCGTGATCTTCGAAAGTTGGCCGGGTGTGCCCGTGCAGGGCCGCGCCGATCGGCCGGTCGGGCGGATCGGGCCAGCATCGCCCACCCGGCGACCCCGCCCGCTCGATGCAGACCGAGGTCGAACGTCGATCGACGCTGCCCGCAGGCAAGCCCGTGATGCGAGCGCATCCCAGCGAACCAATCCGTGGGGCGCAAAGCACTCTCCCGACCGTCATCCCTCTGGCCCGTCCGGCTCGTGCAGCTTCGCACCGGCAGCGAGGTCCAAGGCGGTCCCCTGCAGCTCACCACGCACACGCCAACGACCTGTGCCTGTGGACCGAAGACTTCACGGCCGGCCACACCAGCCACGAAGTCTCGCTTGGCGATGCCGCCCACCTGATCGCCGCCGGCCGGCGGCGCCCTCACCTCAAGAACCTTGGAAGCACCCATGACTGAACTTCACTGCGTGGCCCTGCCTGACCCGTACGGCGAACTGACCTTCACGCAGACCCCGGACCTCACCAGCGGGCAGGTCCGCTACGTCATCTCCGGGCGCCGCGCCAGCGGCACCTTCACCATCGAGCCCGCCTTCGCCGACGACGAGTTGATTCCAACCCGGATCTGGGTCCGCTGCGGCCACGAACCCACGAACCCGGTCAACACTGGCCCGCTCATCAATCGCCCGGTGATCAACGGGATCACCATTGCGGGAATCGCCGACTTGGACCCGGATCAGCAGGAGCCGGTCCGGCGATGGCACCTGACGGTCTACCGCGCCGGCAGCACCAGGGTCGCTGACCTGGTGCCGGACAGGACCTCGGAGTACGCCGCCGCGATCATTACTGTCCTGCGCACCATGTGGGCCACCCACCCACTGCGCCATACCCTCGTCACCACTTGGGCGCGGCTGTGCGCCGAGCAGCGCGCCGAGCACCTCCTACGCGACGAGCTGGCGCACCGCTACCGCAGACGCGACGAACTCTCCGCCGAGATCCACCACTACGAGCGGCGCGTCGCCGACCTTCGCACCCTGGCCACGGCCGGCGCCGATGCCGGATCCAGCAGTGGCAACGGACAGCCTGCACTGCGAGCGACACAGGTTGGCACCGCCCACGCCATTGGCGTCGGAAGCGGGGCCTGACCGATGACTTTCGACGATTTCGTGGAATTACCGGATCTGGGCCGCGTCCCGGTGACCGAGCAACGGCGTCCGGGCGGCGTGATCGCCTACCGCGTTTCGGCCGCTGAGCTGTTTGGCACTGTCGTGTTCAAGCCGGACGTCCTGGATCAGCAGCTCGTCCCTGACCGGGTCATCGTGCAGCTCGGCGACGGCGAGCATGTGCTCGCCACCCACGTGACGAACCTGCTCGTCGTACGCGGCATCACACTCGTCGGCGGCGGCGACGCGATAGACCTCGACACGACATCCTGGCCGCTGCGGCTACGCCTGACGCCACTGAAGGCCGCCGACCGGGCGACGGCCGGTGGCGCGGCAGCCGTCCGCCGCGCCGTGGCGCTGTGTCAGCTGCTCGCCTCCCGCTACCGGTCGCTGGACCGGCTCGCGCTGATGCGCGCCGCCGCCCAACACACCGCCGGGCCCCGCCTCAAACGCTGGGTGCACCAGCAGATCCTGATCCCGCCTCAGATGCATTCCGGCACCGGCGAAGAGCTGGCCGCGGCGTACCGCTTCGCGGAAGCGCTGCAGCAGTGGTCACCGCTACCGCTGCTCCCGACGCCTCCAGCGTGCGCGTGCGCAGGTGCGCTGCCCTGCGTCTCACCGGACACCTACGTCACGGCTGACGACGAGGGCGACTGGCTGACCTGCCCGACCTGCGACCAGAAAACCGTGATGGTCACGCCCGGGACGAGCGTGGGGGCACTGCTCGGTGACCACGCCGCGCACACCTGCCGCCCTGACCTGCCCTGATAGCCGTGTCACCGGCCGGATCAGCCGCAGCCGGCAGCGGCTCCACACGGCTCTCGACCCATGCCATTCCGTCGAGGTCGTCGCCCCGCCGGCCCGCGCCCCCTGACGACGAGCCGGTCCCACCCCGACCGGAGGATCCCTCAACCGATGTCTCACTCCACCTCTTCCCATGACGATCCATCCCCGGAGTACGGGCCGGATGTCGCCATTGGCACGTCGATCGGCCTGCGGCGAGAGATGGCGTGCCGCGTCTGCCGACGGATCCTGAACACCTACTTCGACACGACCGGCCGGCTCCGGCACCTACACCCCGCCACCCGAACCTCCTACGACCACGACCCGGACCCCATCCCGAGCGCGGAGGTGGCCGGGGTGGCGCGGTCCTGCGATTTCTGCAGCGACCGATACCCGGTCTTCCGGCTCGACAGCGGACCGGTGCAGGCCCTCGCTTTCGGCGAGGACCACAGCAGCGTCCATGACTTCGGCACCACCTGGTCGGCGTGCATCGCCTGCACTCTGCTCGCCCAGACCGGCAAGAACGAAGCCCTGACCCAGCGGGCGGTCACCCGGATGAGGTGGGCGGATCCAACGATCGCGGCCGAAGCCGTCCGCGCCATCCACGCCGGCGTCGTGGGCACCCTGCGTCCAGGGCGGACCCTGCTCACCGACGTCCACTGGCCCCACAGCCCGATCACGGCCACGGCGCTGCCGAAGGTCCGTGACCGACTGACCGACCTGCTTACCGGACCAGACCGCATCGACCTGCTTCAGGTCCGCCAGCGACAGGACATCGCCGCCAGCCTGCAGGGCGGGCGGCTCTACGCGGTCGACGACGAGTTCACCGACCTCGCCTGCACCGCCGCCGTGGACCTCCCGGCGACCGTCCTCGACGTCGAGGACCTCCCCGCTCCCCACGGGCTACTGCTCTGGGCCGCCGCAGTCGCTGGAGGTGTGTGCGCCGCGTCGTGGGCCAGCATCGACGACGGCATCCAGATCGTCTGCTACCGCGCTATCGGCGGCACCGACAGGATCGAAGACGCAACGGCGGTACAGGCGCTGCGGGAACAAGTCGGCTGGCTGATCCCCGTCGACCACCAGCTCATCACTGCCAGGCGGCCCATGACATCCGCTGACGGCGCATTCGCGGTATTGGCCGCGACGTGGCTGCTCATCGCCCAGCGCACCGGAGAGGCCGTGTCGGTCCCCGCGGACAGGTCTATCCGCAAGGCGTACGAACGAAGGCGGCGGCCCACGCCGCAGGTGCGGCTGGTGCGCATCCGCAGCCGGCAGAACACCAGCCGGCGCGAGACCGGGTCGGGCGAGTCCCGGCAGCCGCAAGCGCAGCGGCAGTGGATCAGCGGCTACTGGCGCTCCCAACCGCACGGCCCTGGGCGTGCACTACGAAAGGACGTCTACGTCTTCGCCTACCTCCGCGGCCCTACCGATGCGCCTATCGCCGCGAGCACCACTGTCCGAATCCTCGCCGGCGAACGCCGACACCCGAAGCCGCAGTAGAGCGGCCCTCCGGGCGACCGCAGCCGGTCTCGTTTCTACCCGTACTCGATCAAGGAGCTTGTCGTGTCTCACGTCCCCACCTTCACAGTCCGGTCGCAGGCGGAACTACTGGGCCTGGTGCCCTACCTCCTGGGCTATCACCCCGAGCAGAGCCTCGTCGCCCTGTTCCTGAACGCCGACTCGACAGTCGCCGTCGCGGCCCGGGTCGACCTCGCCGCCCCGATGGCGCAGGTCGTCGACGCCTTCCGCGACGTCGCCGATCGGACGGCGGCGCAGACCCTCGTCCTCGTCGGCTACGGCAACCGGGACGTCGCACCGACGGTCACGGCGGCAGGTGACGCCTTGGCCGCGCGCCTCACCGTCAGCCAGACACTCCTGGTGACCAACGACCGCTTCTTCTGCCTCGACTGCCCTTGCAACGCCACCGAGGGTGTCAGCTTCGACGCGAAGGCGACCACGACTGCCGCCCAATCGACCGTCGAGGGCCTCGTCGCGCTACCGAGTCGCGACGCCCTGCTCGCGCTCACCGATCCCGACCCGGCACAACAGGCCGCCGTCGCCACAGCCATTGCCGCCCTACCGCCTGCCTCCGTCGGGCCGACGGCGCTGCGAGCACTGCTCGACCAGGCCCGGAACGGCCACCGCCTCACCGTCGAGCAGGCCGCCCGCCTGGCGATCCTGCTGACCGATCAACAGAACCGAGACACGGTACGGCGGGCCACGTCGGGGGCGATGTGGGAGCGGAATCTGTGGCTGGATCTGACCCGCCGTACCCCCGACGAGTACGTCACCGCCCCGGCAGGTCTCGCCGCCTGGTGCGCCTGGCAACTCGGCGACGAGACCCTCGCTCTCGCCGCAGCCCGGCGGGCACTCACCGTCGACCCACAGGACCGGATAAGCCGCATCGTGGCGCTCGCCGCCAGCAGGCACATACCCGCCCGCGACCTGGCCTTCCTCGGAGCCCGCGACTTCGACGCCGCGCGCGCCGAGTGACGCGTTCCCCGTCGCGCCTCCGCACAGCCAGCCCTCCGGGCCGAAGCAACCATGCCCCGACCTTGATCCATCCCGCCCGCACCACTGCCTCTGGAGTACCTCGTGACGCCGCAAGCTGCCCTGACCAACACCGGCCTGATGCAACGCCATCGCACCCCGACAGTCGCCGACGACGGGGTTCTGCGTTCGCACCACACGACGAACGGACAGCAACACCCGGACACAGCGATCGTCGACGCGCTCACCGCATTCCTCAACCGTGAAGCCGAGCCATCCGGCGCAGACGCGTTGGAACTGATGAGCAGCCTCATCGACAGCAGCGGCCGGCCGCTGCTGGCCGAAACCTGGGACGTCAACGCCGCGGTCAGCGAGGACCGATACGGCGTCCCGACCGCCACGATCACCGCCGGCCCCGTCTCCATCACCGTCACCCCGGTCCCCGGCGCCGCTGCGCCGCTCAGCGTCGCGATCGCCACCGAGAACGGTGAGTACGTCAGCCTCGACCTCACGGTCAACCAGCACCCCGTCCACCATCCCGCCATCCTGGCGCCATGCCCGGCCTCGACAGATCCGTCGGGCCCGAACCGCGCCCATGACCACCAGAGGACGCTCCGATGACCACCCCGACCCAAGCCCACGGACCGACCGCCGCACCAGCCACCCAACCGCCCCCACCGCAGGACCTGCGATCCGAGCCCGTCCTCAACGTGGCCCTTCGTTACGCCGCCGTCGGTATCCCCGTGATGCCCCTGCACACTCCCCAGCGTGCTGGTGGCTGTAGCTGCCGGCGGGCACTCGCCTGCCCGTCGCCCGGCAAACACCCCAGGCTGCGGCACGGGCTGCGAGAGGCGTCCACCGACCCCACTCTCGTACGGCGATGGTGGACGAGATGGCCCGACGCGAACGTCGGCCTCGCCACCGGCACCCTGCTCGACGTCTGCGACATCGACACCGCAGACGGACTCCGAACGGTCACGACAATCCTCGACAACGCCCGCCCGAAGGGGCCCGTCGTACGAACCGGATCCGGGTGGCATCTCTGGTTCGCCGCGATCGGGCACGCCAATCGCGTCGGCGTGGTGCCCGGGGTGGACTGGCGTGGACGCGGCGGACTCGTCGTCGCACCGCCGTCGCTGCACCCTACCGGCCGCCGGTACACCTTCACCCAACAGTTCGACCGCGTCCTGCCAGACTGCCCACCGGCCCTTCGGCGACTGTTGTCACCACCGCCGGCCTCCGAACCGGCTACCGCATCACCGGCTGCTGCGGCTATCTCGGAGCGGATCGAGGACCCCGACCGGTACGGGCTCGCCGCGCTCAACGGCGAGATCGGCAGGATCCTCGCCGCACCCCGACCGATCATCCGCGGCGGACAGCGGATCACCGCCGGCGGCCGGAACACGGCCCTGCACCTCGCGGCATTCCGCCTCGGACAACTCGCCGCGCACGACGGGCTAGACGCACAGGTGGTGTGGCCCCGGCTCGCGGAAGCCGCGCACACGGTCGGTCTGTCGGCGGCTGAGGCTCGCGCGACGATCGCCTCCGGTTGGCGATCCGGGCTACGCCGACCCCGCGCAGTAACCCGGGGGCGACAACCGCGCAGCAGCGGTACGAGCCCTCACCCAGGGCGCCGCCTTCGTCTCGCTGTCACCAGTCGTCCTTCGACATGAAGTCGTAGCCGCCGTTGTCGATCGTGTCCTCCATCGCCCGTACGATCTCGTCGTCGCTCAACTCCGTCGCCGAGCTTCGGGCAGGCGGCGCCTCGTACGCCGGGCCGCAGCCCGAGCAGCGTCGCAATGCGACTGTCGACGACGGCGCTCATCCTCCGGCAGTCCCGCCCAGCGCGTCACTTGGGCACGGACCCTGCTGCCTGCTCACACAACCGGCGGCCTGGGTCGCGATGGTAGGCGATGAAAGAGGCCCGTGTCGGCCAAGCCCGTTCGACATCGAATTCTGTCAGCGGCCCAGCCGCGGCCCCGACTTGGCCGGTTGGAGACGGCCGCGGGCCACCAGTTCGACAGTGAAGACGACGGCGACGGCCTCCACGGCCAGGAGCCCGACGAGGACCACCAACTGCGTCACCCCGGCGGCGAGAGGGCTCGCTCCGCCGAGCAACACGCCGACGAACGCGCCGGGCAGGGTCACCAGGCCCACCGTCCGGGTCTGATCGAGTGCCGGGACCAAACGCCTGTCCGGCCGCCGGACGGCATACCAGCAGCACGGCGTCTCGGGGCAGGAGGCCCAGGGCCAGGCCGGCCTCCACCTCACCGCGCCGACTGGTCAGCTCGTCGACTGCGCGGCGCCCGGCCAGCGACGTCGCGGTCATCGCCCCGCCGATGAGGATCCCCGCTACCGGGATGATCGCGATGCCGCGTATCGGCACCAAGCCCGCCACCAGCAGCCCCGCCACCACCAGCATGCTCCTGGCCCTTAT